>NZ_JAJEJV010000004.1:3600000-3917500 GCF_021390675.1 Dyella sp. 2HG41-7 | reverse complement strand
GCTACACACGTACTACAATGGTCGGTACAGAGGGTTGCGAGACCGCGAGGTGGAGCCAATCCCAGAAAGCCGATCCCAGTCCGGATCGTAGTCTGCAACTCGACTACGTGAAGTCGGAATCGCTAGTAATCGCAGATCAGCTATGCTGCGGTGAATACGTTCCCGGGCCTTGTACACACCGCCCGTCACACCATGGGAGTGAGTTGCTCCAGAAGCCGTTAGCCTAACCGCAAGGAGGGCGACGACCACGGAGTGGTTCATGACTGGGGTGAAGTCGTAACAAGGTAGCCGTATCGGAAGGTGCGGCTGGATCACCTCCTTTCGAGAACGACAGAACCTCCTCCGCAAGACGTCCACACAAGACACCTGCACATCCGCACGCCGACGGCGTGAACGATTCACTCCGCAAGGAGTGGGTCGTAAAGCTTTATGGGTCTGTAGCTCAGGTGGTTAGAGCGCACCCCTGATAAGGGTGAGGCCGGTGGTTCGAGTCCACCTAGACCCACCAGTTATTGGGATGCGACCCGGAATGACGGGGCCATAGCTCAGCTGGGAGAGCACCTGC
The DNA here is from genome assembly GCF_021390675.1 of Dyella sp. 2HG41-7. Taxonomy (NCBI): domain Bacteria; kingdom Pseudomonadati; phylum Pseudomonadota; class Gammaproteobacteria; order Lysobacterales; family Rhodanobacteraceae; genus Dyella; species Dyella sp. 2HG41-7. The sequence continues at coordinate 3,916,935 of NZ_JAJEJV010000004.1, read as the reverse complement.
TTTGCAAGCAGGGGGTCGTCGGTTCGATCCCGACTGGCTCCACCAGTTTTTAGGATGTGTAGCGCACACAAAAGATTTGAACGAAGCGAGCTGGCGTTGAGGCCAGTGTCGTGTTCTTTGAAAACGTAAACGAGTGACAAGCGTCTTGGTAAAACCTGGATGGCTTGCGTGAAAGCGTAAGTCGCCATTACCGAGATGTGTCGTTGAGGCAAAGAAGTAAGCGAAAGCGTTGTTTGGCGAAAGCTCATGCCCTGAGGAGGGAAGAGCGTAGCCCTGAGGCGACTTGGGGTTATATGGTCAAGCGACTAAGCGTATACGGTGGATGCCTTGGCGGTCAGAGGCGATGAAGGACGTGGCAGCCTGCGAAAAGTGTCGGGGAGCTGGCAACAAGCTTTGATCCGGCAATGTCCGAATGGGGAAACCCACTGCTTCGGCAGTATCCAGCACTGAATTCATAGGTGTTGGAAGCGAACCCGGGGAACTGAAATATCTAAGTACCCGGAGGAAAAGAAATCAACCGAGATTCCGTCAGTAGCGACGAGCGAACGCGGAGTAGCCCAAAAGTGCAGCATGTTTTAGCCGAAGGGTCTGGAAAGGCCCGCCGTAGCAGGTGATAGCCCTGTAGGCGAAAAGGCACGTTGCATGAAATTGAGTAAGGCGAGGCACGAGAAACCTTGTCTGAACATGGGGGGACCATCCTCCAAGGCTAAATACTCCTGACCGACCGATAGCGAACAAGTACCGTGAGGGAAAGGCGAAAAGAACCCCGGAGAGGGGAGTGAAATAGACCCTGAAACCGTATACGTACAAGCAGTGGAAGCCCGCAAGGGTGACTGCGTACCTTTTGTATAATGGGTCAGCGACTTACTGTCAGTGGCGAGCTTAACCGTCTAGGGGAGGCGAAGGGAAACCGAGTCTGAATAGGGCGCATAGTCTCTGGCAGTAGACCCGAAACCGAGTGATCTATCCTTGGCCAGGTTGAAGGTGCGGTAACACGCACTGGAGGACCGAACCCACATCTGTTGCAATAGATGGGGATGAGCTGAGGATAGGAGTGAAAGGCTAAACAAACTCGGAGATAGCTGGTTCTCCTCGAAAGCTATTTAGGTAGCGCCTCGTATGAATCTTCCTGGGGGTAGAGCACTGTTATGGCTAGCGGGCCATCGCGGCTTAGTAAACCATGGCAAACTCCGAATACCAGGACAGAATGTACGGGAGACACACGGCGGGTGCTAACGTCCGTCGTGAAAAGGGAAACAACCCAGACCCGCAGCTAAGGTCCCCAAGTTATCGCTAAGTGGAAAACGATGTGGAAAGGCATAGACAGCCAGGAGGTTGGCTTAGAAGCAGCCACCCTTTAAAGAAAGCGTAATAGCTCACTGGTCGAGTCGGTCTGCGCGGAAGATTTAACGGGGCTAAGCGATACACCGAAGCTCGGGGTGCATAGCAATATGCGCGGTAGAGGAGCGTTCTGTAAGCCTGTGAAGGTGGGTTGTAAAGCCTGCTGGAGGTATCAGAAGTGCGAATGCTGACATGAGTAACGATAATGCGGGTGAAAAGCCCGCACGCCGAAAGCCCAAGGTTTCCTCGCGCAACGTTCATCGGCGCAGGGTGAGTCGGCCCCTAAGGCGAGGCAGAAATGCGTAGTCGATGGGAAGCTGGTTAATATTCCAGCACTTGACTGTAGTGCGATGTGGGGACGGAGAAGGTTAGGTCTACCGGGCGTTGGTTGTCCCGGGGAAAGGCGGTAGGCATGTGGATTAGGCAAATCCGGTCCACTTTATGCCGAGCACCGAGACGAGCCCTTATGGGCGAAGTGACTGAGACCACGCTTCCAGGAAAAGCCACTAAGCTTCAGCTACAGCAAACCGTACCGTAAACCGACACTGGTAGGCAGGGTGAGAATCCCAAGGCGCTTGAGAGAACTCGGGTGAAGGAACTAGGCAAAATGGCACCGTAACTTCGGGAGAAGGTGCGCCCGCCGGTGTGGTCACATGCGTGACTGAGCACTAGCGGGTCGCAGTAACCTGGCCGCTGCGACTGTTTATCAAAAACACAGCACTCTGCAAACACGAAAGTGGACGTATAGGGTGTGACGCCTGCCCGGTGCTGGAAGGTTAATTGATGGGGTCAGCCGCAAGGCGAAGCTCTTGATCGAAGCCCCAGTAAACGGCGGCCGTAACTATAACGGTCCTAAGGTAGCGAAATTCCTTGTCGGGTAAGTTCCGACCTGCACGAATGGCGTAACGACAGCGGCGCTGTCTCCACCCGAGACTCAGTGAAATTGAAATCGCTGTGAAGATGCAGCGTTCCCGCGGCAAGACGGAAAGACCCCGTGAACCTTTACTATAGCTTTACACTGAACGTTGAGTTCTTCTGTGTAGGATAGGTGGGAGGCTATGAAACCGAGACGCTAGTTTCGGTGGAGCCATCCTTGAAATACCACCCTGAAGTGCTTGACGTTCTAACCTAGGTCCGTAATCCGGATCGGGGACCGTGTATGGTGGGTAGTTTGACTGGGGCGGTCTCCTCCCAAAGCGTAACGGAGGAGCACGAAGGTACGCTCAGCGCGGTCGGACATCGCGCACTGTGTGCAAAGGCATAAGCGTGCTTGACTGCAAGATCGACGGATCAAGCAGGTACGAAAGTAGGTCTTAGTGATCCGGTGGTTCTGTATGGAAGGGCCATCGCTCAACGGATAAAAGGTACTCCGGGGATAACAGGCTGATACCGCCCAAGAGTTCATATCGACGGCGGTGTTTGGCACCTCGATGTCGGCTCATCACATCCTGGGGCTGTAGCCGGTCCCAAGGGTATGGCTGTTCGCCATTTAAAGTGGTACGCGAGCTGGGTTCAGAACGTCGTGAGACAGTTCGGTCCCTATCTGTCGTGGGCGTTGGAGATTTGAGGGGGGCTGCTCCTAGTACGAGAGGACCGGAGTGGACGTTCCGCTGGTGTTCGGGTTGTCATGCCCATGGCATTGCCCGGTAGCTACGAACGGAAGTGATAACCGCTGAAAGCATCTAAGCGGGAAGCACGCCCCAAGATGAGATCTCCCGAGACTTTAAGTCTCCTAAAGGCCCCATCTAGACTAGGTGGTTGATAGGCGCGGTGTGGACATGCAGCAATGCACTGAGCTAACGCGTACTAATGAGCCGTGCGGCTTGACCATATAACCCCAAGACGCTTCGTGAGTCTTCGCACAACGAAACATCTCGAACTTCACCAGACGCTTGTCACTCGTTTACATCTTTGCGGAGCCGGCGCTTCAAAGCGCTGCTCCCACCCTTTCCCTGGCGGCTATAGCGCTGTGGCCCCACCCGATCCCATCCCGAACTCGGAAGTGAAACGCAGCTGCGCCGATGGTAGTGTGGACTTCCATGCAAGAGTAGGTCACCGCCAGGGGCTTTATCCTAAAAACGCCTTCCCAATCGGGAAGGCGTTTTGCTTTGCGCGGCCTACGAAATAGCGTCGTTGCGCACCGCCAACGCGGTCAACCAATCGAGGCTTGCTTACCTTGCGTGCTGGCAAAACGATCTGCTGCAAGCCTTCCTCAATTCGAAAATGACTCGGCCAGCCACTCCGGTACGGGAATGTTCTTCTCGCGCAAAAATGGCGGGTTGAAAAGTTTGGCCTGATAACGAGTTCCCGCATCGGCAAGTACAGTCACAATGGTGTGCCCAGGCCCTAAGTGCTTGGCGAGACGAATGGCGCCGGCAAGATTGACGCCACTGGAGCCGCCAACGCACCAGCCTTCGTCATGAAGCAACTGATGCAATAGCGGCACGGACTCCTGATCAGGGATCGACCAGGCAAGATCGATCGGCGCATCCTGGAAATTGGCGGTGATGCGGCTCGAACCGATGCCCTCGCTGATCGAATTTCCCTCAGCAATCAGCTCGCCTCGATTGATGTAATTGGCCAGCGCCGAACCGGTCGGATCGGAAAGTGCGATCGCGACGGTAGCCTTGCGAGCCTTTAACGCGCGACCGACACCGGCAAGCGTCCCGCCCGTTCCAGCCGAACAGACGAAACCGTCGATGTTGCCCTTCGTCTGCTCCCAGATCTCCACGGCCGTCGTCGTTTCGTGCCAGTCGCGGTTCGCTGTGTTGTCGAACTGATTCCCGAACCACGCGCTGCCAGGCGCCTGCTCGTTCAGGCTCTCGCAATAGGCACGCGCAATGTGCACGTAGTGGCGTGGGTCCTTGAAGGGGGCGGCCGGTACCAGCCGAACATCGGCGCCGGCGATCCGCAGCGCATCGATCTTTTCGCGACTCTGCGTATCGGGCATGAATATGATCGATCGATACCCTCGGCTCGCTCCGATCAGAGCCATGCCAATCCCTGTATTCCCGGCCGTCCCTTCGACGATCGTGCCGCCCGGCCGGAGCAGTCCTTTGCGCTCGGCATCCAGAATCAGGCCGAGCGTCGTGCGGTCCTTGATCGATCCGCCAGGATTGAGAAATTCGGCCTTGCCCAGTACCTCGCAGCCGGTCAGTGCCGAGGCGTGGCGAAGGCGCAGCAAGGGCGTGTGACCGACGGCCGAGGAGAGATCGGGCTGAATGCTCATAACGCGAAATATGACAGTCGAAGAGGAAAAGGGCCAGAAATATCCGGGCGTCTAGACTGCCATTCGGGCCCTCGGGATGGCGTCGCCGGGATATGGTTATTTCACATATGCCTAAAATATACGGCTATTTAGGGGTGTTTTTACGTATAGACGTCTAAACGTCCATTGACGGTAAAAAACGCGGTAGGTATAGTCGATTCCACTCATCGAGACCGGCTGAGGGACAGGCCCTTTGAAGCCGGGGCAACCTGCGGGATTCATTCCTGCAACGGTGCCAACTCCTGCGGGGCGCTACGGCGCCGACCGGTAGATGGGATGTCGTCAATCTATGCATTGCATGATTGATTTGGCGGCAGCTCTTCACAGGTTCTCCGCAGGGCGATGTACACGGAGAATGAAGATGCCTTACCTCGCCAATTCCTCACTCGACGATCGCCATACTGCTGTGATCGTATCCCTGCACCCTCGTAGCGCATTGACCGAGCAGCGCAGCTCTCGTCGCCTGACCTTGCAGCCCAAGTACGGCCAAGGCCCGAGTCATGTCGACGTTCGCTATCAGTGGACCGGCGCGCCCGATGCGCCGACCATCATCGTGCAGGGCGGCATCTCCGCGGATCGTCATGTTGCGGACAGCGAACAAGGTCAGTCCGGATGGTGGTCGGAATTGGTGGGCCAAGGTCAGGCGATCGATTTGGCGCATTGCCGCGTGCTCAGCATCGATTGGTTGACGCCCTCCGATTTCGAAAATAGCCCGCGCGCTATTTCCAGCGAAGACCAAGCGGATGCGCTGGCTGCGCTTGTCGATGCGCTCTGTATCGATCGTGTCGCGGCATTCGTCGGCTCGTCGTACGGCGCAATGACCGCGCTCGCCTTCGCCGCGCGCCATCCAACCAAGCTGGAAAAATTGGTTCTGCTTGCCGGTGCGCACCGCGCGCATCCGATGGCGACCGCACAGCGCGCGATTCAACGTCAGATACTGCGCCTCGGCCAATCGTCGGGCCAGATCGATCAAGCCCTTTCTCTAGCGCGTCAGCTTGCGATGACGACGTATCGAGGCAGCGAAGAATTCGGTCGTCGTTTTGCGAGCACACCCGATTATCGCGAAGGCCGTTTCCACTTTCCGGTCGAGGATTATCTCGAACACGCCGGACGCCGTTTTGTAGAGCGTTTCGATCTGGATCGTTTTCTCGCGCTATCCGAATCCATTGATCTGCACGAGGTTGCGCCGGAATCGATCACCGTGCCCGCCACGTTGATCGGCTTTCCTTCCGATCGTTTGGTGCCGCTGGCCGATCTGTGCGAACTGCAGCGTCGCCTGCGCGGTTCGGCAACGCTGGAAGTGATCGATTCGCCGTACGGCCACGATGCCTTCCTCAAAGAAACCCATCAATTGGCGCCGCTATTGCGCCAAGTCGTTACCCGTCGTTGTGGAGTCTGAGCCATGTGTGCTGACGTCGTGAAAGGAACCGCCCCCAGTACGCGCGCTGTGCGCGCAGGCATCGAATCGGATACGCAGCACGGCGCTATCGTGCCGGCATTGCATCTGTCGACCAACTACAGCTTCACCGGATTGGGCGGCAAGCGCGCCTACGATTATTCGCGCAGCGGCAATCCCACACGCGATCTGCTTGGCAATGCCCTCGCCGAATTGGAGCAAGGCGTGGGCGCTGTGGTTACGTCCAGCGGCATGTCCGCCGTGGCTGTTACGTTGGAATTGGTGCCTGCAGGCGCCACCGTTCTCGCTGCGCACGATTGCTACGGCGGCACTTGGCGCTTGCTCGATGCCTGGGCGAAGAAAGGCCGTTTCAACGTTCGGTTTATCGATCTCACCGACAACCATGCGCTTGCCGAAGGCCTCGCGCTGAAGCCGGCGCTGGTGTGGGTGGAAACGCCGTCGAATCCTTTGCTTCGCATCACCGATATTCGCCATGTCGCCCAGGCTGCGCACGCCGTAGGCGCGCTTGTCGTGGTCGACAACACGTTCCTCTCGCCGGCGTTGCAACAGCCGCTTACGTTGGGCGCCGACGTAGTCGTCCACTCCACGACCAAATACATCAATGGTCATAGCGACGTGGTCGGCGGCGCGGTGGTGGCTCGCGATGCCGCCGTTGCGGAGCAGTTAAAGTGGTGGGCTAACTGCAACGGACTTACGGGTGCGCCGTTCGATAGCTTTCTTACCTTGCGCGGTTTGCGCACCTTGAGCGTGCGTCTGCGTCAGCATCAGGAAAACGCGGAGCGCATCGCCACGCATCTCAGTCAGCACGATGCCGTGCGCAATGTGTATTACCCCGGTTTGGAACAGCACGTCGGGCACGCCTTGGCCGCGCGTCAGCAACAAGGTTTCGGCGCCATGTTGAGCTTCGAACTCCACGGCGACGTTCCGCAGATCGAAGCCTTTGTGGACGGCTTGCATTACTTCTCGTTGGCCGAATCGCTCGGTGGCGTGGAAAGCCTGATCGCACACCCCGCCACCATGACGCACGCCGCGATGGCTCCGGAAGCGCGTCGGGCGGCTGGTATCGCCGACACGTTGCTGCGCCTGTCGATCGGTATTGAAGACGGCGACGATCTGTTGAGCGATCTCAGTGCCGCGCTTGAGCGCGCTCAGGCGGTTGTGGAAGGCGCATCGAAACGTCGGGTGATCGCATGAATGCAGTGTTGGCCGAAGCGACTGTCCCGAGCATCGCGCCGGTTGTCCCACGGGATATCGCGCTGGTCTTGCTTGGCACAGGTGTCGTAGGCGGAGCGTTTCTCAAATTGCTGCGCACGCCGGTCGGCAAGCGCTTGCATCTCGTCGGCGCCGCGAATTCACGTAAGCAGCAAACCGAAGCCGCGCAACTTGCAGCACGCGATTTGCGCGATCGATTGAAGCGCGAAGGATCGGCGCGCGACGATGCTGCGTTGTTGTCGGCGTTGGATGCACATCACGCAAGTTTGAAAGTGATCGTCGATGCCACCGCATCGACCGAATTGTCATCGCGTCACGCCGATTGGCTGGCTCGTGGCTATCACGTCGTCACCGCGAATAAGTCGCTTGCGGGAGGCCATCTCGCAGGTTGGCGTGCGCTTCAAGCGGCGCGCGCGGCGGGTGGTCGCTATGGTGATTCGGCCACGGTGGGCGCTGGATTGCCGGTGATCTCCACCTTGCGCCGTCTATGCGATTGCGGCGATGCCTTGCTGACGCTGGAAGGCGTCTTTTCCGGCTCGTTGTCGTATTTGTTCAATCAATACGACGGCAGCCGTCCGTTCTCAGTGTTGCTCCGCGAGGCGCGCGCGTTGGGTTATACGGAACCGGATCCGCGCGCCGATCTCTCCGGTGAAGATGTCGCGCGCAAGTTGCTGATCCTCGCGCGCAATGCAGGTTTTGCGCTCGGCAGCGACGAAGTGATCGTGGAAAGCCTGGTGCCGGAAAACCTGCGTAGCATTTCCACCGAGGAATTCCTCGACCGTCTAGAGGAACTGGATGAACCACTGGCCGCATTGCACGAAGCAGCGCTCAAGCGTGGGCAAGTGCTGCGCTTTCTCGCGCGTCTCAATCAACGCGGCCGCGCGCGAGTCGGTATTACGGAAGTGCCGCTCACGCATCCTGCCACGCGCTTGTACGGCACCGACAATCAGTTCGCGCTGACCACGACGCGCTATCACACGCAGCCACTCGTGATCCAAGGGCCGGGCGCCGGCCCTGAAGTGACGGCGCAAGCGTTGTTAGGCGATATTCTCGCACTGGGTTGACGCGCAATGCGCGTCAACCGCACCGCCGATCAATGGCGCGCAATGCGCTCGGCGGCTTCTTCATCCGGCGGCACCAGCGGCAGATCGGGATGCATGTGCGCCGCGTCGCGCGCCGCTTCCACGGCTGGCGTGCGCCAACCCGACTTCACGCCCCACAGGTAAAACACCAGCCCGATCATTGCGACGACGAGCAGGTCGATGCCATACGGTAGATAACCCTGACCGCCGAAGGTGGTGCTTCCTGCCCACGACACAAACGCGATCACGGGCAAATAAACAATCAACCACCACGCACCGTTCAATTGACGTCCGAAGTCGTGCCAGTTGGATTTCGCCTGGTAGTAGAGATACACCGGCAGCGCCACCACCATCAGCAAAATAATTTCGCCGGTGAGCGGCCAGCGTGCCCAATACAGCAATTCCGTCGCCATGATGAAGGCGACGCCAGCAAGCACGGGCAGTCCTTTGATGCGCAACGGGCGATGCAATTCCGTGGCGGTTCGACGCAGGGTCATCACGCTCACCGGGCCGGTGAGATAGGAAATGATCGTGGCGACGGAAATCACCGCAGCCAGCGTGCCCCAACCGCGGAAAAAGAACAGAAACAGAAACGACACCACCAGATCGAGCCACATCGCCGCGCGCGGCACGCCCCATTTCGGATGCACGCGACCGAAGACTTTGGGCATCGTGCCGTTGCGCTCCATACCGTAGATCATGCGCGCCGTGGTGGCGGTATACGTCATGCCCGTGCCGCTCGGGCTGATAAACGCATCCACGTAAAGCAGCATCGCCAGCCAATGCAGATTGACGATAATCGCGAGCTCCGCGAACGGCGAGCGGAAATTAATGCCGTGCCAGCCTGCTTTGGCCAACAAGTCTTGCGGTACGGCGCCGAGATAGGCGACCTGCAAAATCACATACACCACGGTCGCCAGCAAGATCGAACCGATCACCGCGAACGGAATGCTGCGCCCCGGATTGTGCGCTTCGCCGGCAAGATTTACCGGACTCTGAAAACCGTTGAAGCTGAAAACGATGCCTGCCGTCGCGACCGCCGTCAGCACCGCAGCAAAGTCGATGGCGTGACGATCGCCATGAATGCCTACCGAGAAATTTTCCGGATGGAAGCCGCTGGCAATCAGCGCCAAGCCCGTTGCCGCCGGCACGATCAACTTGAACACGGTGATCGCCGTGTTCGAATGCGCAAACAACTTCACGCTCCAGAAATTAAGCAGGAAGTAGATGATTACCAACACGGCCGCAATCGACAGACCGGTGTGACTCAACTCGCCCACGCCGTTGGTGACGTGATACAGATCCTGCGCCCACTGCCACGGCCACGAGGCCATGTATTGCACCGATGCTTCGGCTTCCACCGGAATCACCGACACGATCGCGATCCAGTTCGCCCAGGCGGCAATAAAACCGACGAGCGAACCGTGCGAGTAATGGCCGTAACGCACCATGCCGCCGGATTCGGGAAACATCGCGCCGAGTTCGGCATAGGTGAGCGCGATGGTCATGATGATCGCCGCGCCCAGCACCCACGCCCACACGGCGCCGGGACCGGCCAAACCTGCCGCCTTCCATGCGCCGAACAGCCAGCCGGAGCCGATGATCGAACCTAGGCCGGTCAGCATGAGGGCAAACGGGCCCACATCGCGGCGGATCGCGTTGGAAGAAGACATCGAGCACTCCCTGAGGCTAAAGAACGGCCGCCTGCGCGACACAATCCGGCGATGATGACAGACCGGTACAGGTAGTGTCAGCCCGTGGCCGCCTTGGTTGCGTGTCAGGGCGGCGGCTCGTCGGCGTCCGAGCGTATGGCGGATTAGTCATATATCGCTTCATCCCGAATAAGAGATATATACTCTCTGGCGTGACGCCAAGGATCCCTTTATGCCGGCCATCAGCTTCGAATTTTTCCCCCCCAAGACCGACGAACAGCGCGCCCAGCTCGACCGCACCGCCAAGGAACTCAAGGCACTGAAGCCGGAATACGTCTCCGTGACCTTTGGCGCCGGCGGTTCGACCCTGAGCTACACCAGCGAAACCGTGGCCCGACTGCATCAGCAGCATGAGCTGGATGTTGCGCCGCATCTGTCCTGCATGGGCGGCACCCGCAAGGAAATCGCCGACTTGCTCGACGCGTATCGCGCGGCCGGTTACCGGCGCCTTGTCGCGCTGCGCGGAGACCTGCCTTCGGGCATGGCGACGCCGGGCGATTTCCGTTATGCCGCCGAGCTGGTGAGTTTTATCCGCAAGCACAGCGGCGATCACTTTCATATTGAAGTGGCGGCGTATCCCGAAATGCATCCGCAGGCGGAAGACGTCCACGCCGATCTGCGTCATTTCAAAACCAAGATCGATGCCGGCGCGAACGGTGCGATCACGCAGTACTTCTTCAACGCGGATGCGTATTTCCGTTTTGTCGACGATGCGCGTCGCCTGGGTGTTTCGGTGCCCATCGTGCCGGGCATCATGCCCATCTCCAATTACGCGCAGCTCAAGCGTTTCTCCGATGCGTGCGGCGCGGAAATTCCGCGTTGGATCGCCAAGCGCATGCAAGCGTATTACGACGACGTGGAAGCCATTCGCGCCATGGGCGCGGAAGTCGTTGCGGAAATGTGTCGTCGTCTGTTGCAAGGCGGTGCGCCGGGCTTGCACTTCTACACGCTGAACCGTGTGAAAGCGACGCGCGCGGTTCTTGATCAGCTGCACTGATGCACATGGCGCATCGGGCTATGCTTGCCCGATGCGTATCATCATTCTTCTACTGCTGCTTGGGTTGTTGCCGATGTGCGCCGCACATGCGCAAGGCGATATTCATCGCTGCATGGGTGCGAATGGCATTCCGGTATTTACTGATCGCGTGTGCGCCGACGTCGATGCGACACCCACGACGCCGGCGCCGACATCTACATCGAGCACGCATGCATCGGTCGAACTTCAGCAGCCTCCCGCCGTGCTTTGCGCGGCGGATCTGAAGCAACTCAAGCAAGCTGTCGTCGATGCATTCGCCGAACGCAATCCCAATCGTCTTGCGGGACTGGCGTTGTGGAATGGCGATGGAAAATCCACGGTGGTGACCGACATCCGCTTTTTCAGTCGCCTGATGTCGCATCCCTTGCTCGGCGTCAAAGCGATATCGGCTGCCGGCGACGACGATAGCGATGCGGATGCGTCCACGCTCGCGCTGTCGTCATCGCCCAGCCCGGCGCCGCCAAAGGGCGAAGCGCTTATCGTGCAAACCCAATCCGATGACGGCAGCGGCGCGGCCCAAAGCACCCGCTTCGATGTGGTGCACCGTTCCGGATGCGTCTGGTTGCAGCCTCAAAGCTGAGGCGTGAAAGGTGTCGAAAGCTTCGGCACGCTATCATGAGCGGTCCCCAACGGAGATCCCCCCATGGCCCAGCAGTACCCCGAATGGATCTGGCAAAACGGCGAAATTAAGCCGTGGAAGGATGCCACCGCGCACGTGATGTCGCATGCCCTGCATTACGGTTCGTCGGTCTTCGAGGGGATACGCAGCTACGTCACGCCGGAAGGCGCGGCGATCTTCCGCCTCACCGATCACCTCAAGCGTCTGTATCTCTCCGCCAAGATCTACGACATGGTGCTGCCGTACTCGCAGGATGAGTTGGCGGCGGCGTGCCGCGACGTGATCCGCAAAAACGGTTTCAGCGCGGCCTATTTGCGCCCGGTGGCGTATCGCGGCCTGGGCGGTTTCGGGCTCTCGGCGGAAACGCCGATCGATGTCGCCGTGGCGAGCTGGCCGATGGGTCCGTACCTCGGGCCGGAAGCGTTGGAAGTGGGCATTACCGCGTGCGTGTCGAGTTGGCAGCGTTTTGCGCCGAACACCATTCCCGCAGGCGCCAAGGCCGGCGGTAACTATCTGTCTGGTCAACTGATCGCGCGCGAAGCGCGTCGTTTGGGCTTTGGCGAAGGTATCGCGTTGGCGGCGAGCGGCTTGTTGAGCGAAGGCGCCGGTGAAAACTTGTTCCTGGTGTACGACGGCGTGCTGCATACCACGCCCGCCAGCGCGTCGATCCTGGCCGGCATCACCCGCGACACCATCAAGGTGTTGGCGCGCGAAGACGGTATCGAGGTGGTAGAGCGCGATATTCCGCGCGAATATCTGTACTTGGCCGACGAAATCCTGATGTGCGGCACCGCCGCCGAAATCACGCCGATCCGCGAAGTCGACGGCAAGCAGATCGGTAGCGGCAAAGCCGGGCGCATCACCCGTCGCCTGCAGGAACTCTACTTCGGTCTGTTCAACGGCAAGACCCAGGACAAGTGGGGCTGGCTGGAGCCGGTTTGACCCCTTGATGGACTAGTTCACGGAGAGTTTTGGGCGGGCACTTCATTTTCACCAAAAAAGGTGAAAAGATGTGCCCATGACCCTACAGCTCACCAGCCGTCAGTTCAACATCCTCGCCTTTGTCCGCGAGCGCATCGAGCGTGACGGCGAGGCCCCCACGCTGGAAGAAATCGGCCAGGCGATGGGCATCCCGAGCGTCAGCGCCGTGCTCAAACATGTGCGCTCGCTGGAGGCGAAAGGGCGGCTGGTGATCGAATCCAACCGCTCGCGCGGCATTCGTCTGGTGCAGGAAGTCGATCCGCTCGCCGCCGATACGTTGGAGCTGCCGCTGATCGGCCGCATCGCGGCAGGCGAGCCGATTTTTTCCGAATCGCGCGTGGAACGCAGCCTGCATGTATCGCCCTGGTTGTTTCGCCTGAAGCCGGATTACCTGGTGCGCGTGATGGGCGATTCCATGCGCGACGAAGGCATCCTGGACGGCGACCTCGTCGCCGTGCACGCCACACCGGTTGCGCGACACGGCCAAGTGGTGGCGGCCCGCGTGGCGGGTGATCGTTTCACCATCAAGCGGCTGTACTGGAAAGGCGACGTCATTCGCTTGCTGCCGAACAGTCCCGGCTATCAGCCGATCGATCCCGATCCGACGGAAGACTTCGCCATCGAAGGACTCTTCGCCGGCCTCGTGAGGGGCAGTTGATGGGCGCGGTAGTCGCTCTGTCGGAACTGTTGGACGCGCGGCAAGTCTGGCGCGGTCAAACGCTGTCGCCGATCGATGGCGAGCAACCCACCGGCTGGCCCATGCTCGATGCGGCATTGCCCGCGCGTGGTTGGCCGGAAGCATCGCTGACGGAAATCCTGTTGCCCGCCGACGGCATCGGTGAATTGCAATTGGTGTTGCCGACCTTGGCGCGACTTACGCAGGGGCATCGTCCGGTGGCGTTGATCGCGCCGCCGTATCTGCCGTGTGCGATGGGGTGGCGCCAGCAAGGCGTGAATCTGCAGCGATTGGAAATCGTCGATGCGGAAGAAAAGCACGTGTTGTGGGCTGCCGAGCAATGTCTGCGCTCGGGCAGTTGCGCCGCTGTGCTCGTGTGGCCGCATCAGGCGGACGACCGCAGTCTGCGTCGCCTGCAAGTCGCGGCGGATACCGGGCGCGCCTTGGCGTTCGTGTTTCGCGATCGCAAACATCTGGCGAACGCGTCGCCCGCATCGTTGCGGCTCGAGCTGGCGACACCGCCGCATACATCCATCTGGATACGCAAATGCCGCGGCGGCAACGCGCCGTCGCAACCCGTTTCCTTCGATCCTTCTCAACGTCTTTCCAGCGAGAGCCGGAATCCGGCGGCGGTGCATGTGGTTCATCAGCATATGCCTCGCACACCGGATTCCGGCGCTCGCCGGAATCACGCTCGAAAGAAGCAGAGCGCGTGAGGCCCCGCTATGTTGTGGGCCTGTCTGCTGCTGCCGCATTTGGCGCTGGATGGCGTCCTTCGTCGCCGGCCCGATGACGACCATCCGCTGGTGTTGGTGGACGGGCCGCTCAACGCGCGCGTTGTCGTCGCCGTCAATGCTTCTGCGCACCAAGCGGGTTTGCATATCGGGCAGCGCCTGACGACGGCGCAAGCTTTGCTCGCGCGTTTCGAAGCGATTCCGTATGACGCCTCTGAGGTCGATCGCTGGCAGCAGTTTCTCGCCAGCGTGGCGTATCGCTACAGCTCGCAAGTGGTGCTATTGCCGCACGCCATCGTGTTGGAAATCAGCCGCAGTCGCAGCCTGCTGGGCGAATGGCCGACGATAGAGCGCCATCTTCGCCACGATTTTTCCGCATTGGGTTTTCATCATCGCGTGGCTGCCGCACCCACGCCGCATGCGGCGTACGTGCTCGCGGGCGTGAGCGATGGTCAAGCCGTTTTTACGCATGACGCGATGCTGCACGCACTTGATGACGTGCCTTTGCAACACAGTCGCTTGCCGGACGATGCCATCGACGCGTTGCCGCGCATGGGCATCCGTTCGCTGGGTCAGTTGCTGCGCATGCCGCGCGATGGATTGCAGCGTCGCTTTGGCAAGACGCTTCTGCAAGCGATGGACCGCTTGCTCGGCGACGCGCCGGCCGGGTTCGATCTGTTCGTGCCGCCCGATGCGGTGGATTGGCGCATCGAGCTGTCGCACGAAGTGGAAAACATCGCCGCCCTGGTCTTTCCGCTGAAGCGCATGATGGGGGATCTCGCGGCTTATCTTTCCGGTCGCGACGGTGGCGTGCAGCGCTTTGTATTGCAGTTGGAGCATCGCGAAGGCGAGGCAACCCGCGTGCCGGTTGGCATGCTCTCGCCCGAACGCGATGCCGACGTGTTGTTCGAAGCCGCGCGTGGTCGCCTGGAACAAGTGCAATTGCCGTCGCCGGTGTTGTCGCTGCGTTTGATCGTCGACGATCTGCCGGGTTTCGTGCCAGCCGGCCGCGATTTGTTCGACGAACGTCCCGCCAATGCGTTGCCTTTCGAACAATTGCGCGAACGTTTGCGCGCGCGCTTGGGCGATCGCGCGGTGTATCGCTGGGGCACGACCATCGATCCACGGCCGGAGCACTCGCAACGTGTCGCGGTGCAGGATGAAAGCTTTATCGAGCCACGCGCACGTCCCACTTGGCTATTGGAACGTCCTATTCCCTTACGCGGCAATGTGCACATCCTTGCCGGTCCGGAACGCCTGGAAACCGGATGGTGGGACGGCGGCGAGATGCGTCGCGATTACTACATCGTCGAAACGACGCTCGGACAATTGGCCTGGGCGTTTTGCGCGCCGGACGAACAATCCGGATGGATGCTGCACGGGTGGTTCGCATGACGGACTACGCGGAACTGCATTGTCTGTCGGACTTCTCGTTTCAACGCGGCGCATCCAGTGCGCCGGAGTTGTTCGAGCGTGCTCGCGAATGCGGCTACGCCGCGCTGGCGGTTACCGACGAATGTTCGCTCGCCGGCATTGTGCGCGCGTGGGAGGCCTCGCGCGATACCGGTGTACCGCTGATCGTCGGCACGGAAATCCAGCTTGCCGATGGTCCCAAGCTGGTGCTGCTGGCGGAGAACAAACAAGGTTACGTTTCGCTTTCTCGTTTGATTACGCAAGGGCGACGAGCTTCCGAGAAGGGCGAATATCGTCTCGCCAGAGAAAATCTGGCCGATGGAGCGCCCGGCACGCTGGCGCTGTGGGCGCCCGAACGAAGACCTATTCGTGAGCATGGCGAGTGGGTGAAACACATCTTCGGCGATCGCGCGTGGTTGGCGGTCGAACTGCACCGCGACAGTTATGACGAAGCGCGCCTCGCCGAGCTCGAAGCCTTGGGCGATGCGTTGCAATTGTCGCGCGTCGCATGCGGCGACGTGCATATGCACATACGCAAGCGACTTCCCTTGCAGCAAACGATGACGGCGATCCGTCATCGCCTGACTATCGCCGAGGCGGGAGATGTGTTGTTTCGCAATGGCGAACGGCATCTGCGCAAACGGTCGGCGCTGGAAAAGATTTATCCCAAGGCATTGTTGGAAGAGAGCGTTCGCATTGCAAAACGCTGCACGTTCTCGTTGAAAGGGGATTTGCATTACCAATATCCCAAAGAGCTGGTGCCCGAGGGCTATGCGCCCATGCAGTGGCTGCGTCAGCTTGTAGCCGAAGGGTCGGTGCGTCGTTGGCCAAACGGCATTCCACAAAAGATTCAGGTCGATATCGAGAACGAGCTGAATCTGATCGAGAAGAAGGAATACGAAGCGTTCTTTCTCACGGTGAACGACATTGTGCGTTATGCGCGCAGCCAAGCCATCCTTTGTCAGGGGCGCGGCTCGGCGGCCAATTCCATTGTGTGTTTTGCGTTGGGTGTCACGGATGCCGATCCAGAGAAGGTCGGGCTTCTAACGGAGCGTTTCATTTCCATGGAACGCAACGAACCGCCCGATATCGATGTCGACTTCGAACACGAGAGGCGCGAGGAGGTCATCCAGTACGTTTACAACAAGTATGGGCGAGAGCGCGCTGCTATCGCGGCAACGGTCATCCGGTACCGCTCGAAAAGCGCAGTGCGCGATGTAGCCAAAGCTTTGGGATTGCACGAGGATCAAATCGAAAAACTCAGCAACAGTTTTTTCCGTCTTGGCGATGCGTCGCTTGACGGGCGCTTGCGTGAACAAGGCTTCGATCCCAGTGCGCCCGTGATACGCAAGCTTCTTGCGCTGACGGCGCAATTGCGCGGCAAGCCACGTCATCTGAGTCAGCACGTGGGTGGCTTCGTGATTCACGATGCGCCCTTGCATGAATTGGTGCCGGTCGAAAATGCGGCCATGCCGGATCGCACCATCATCCAGTGGGACAAAAATGATCTGGATACGATGGATTTGCTCAAGGTCGATTGTTTAGCGCTTGGCATGTTGACGTGCCTGCGCAAATGCTTCGATCTGGTCAAGCAGCATCGCAACAAAACACTGGATATTGCAACGATCGATTCGCGCGACGAAAAGACTTACCAAATGATCCAGCGCGCCGACACCATCGGCGTATTTCAGATCGAAAGCCGTGCGCAGATGTCGATGCTGCCGCGGCTCAAGCCCGCCCATTACTACGATCTGGTGATCCAGGTCGCCATCGTGCGGCCTGGGCCGATTCAAGGCGATATGGTGCATCCCTATTTGCGCCGCCGACGCGGGGAAGAACCCGTCACGTACCCCTCGGAGGCTGTCCGTCCAATACTTCAGCGCACGCTTGGCGTGCCGCTTTTTCAGGAACAAGTGATGAAGCTCGCCATGGTTGCGGCGGGTTACGAGCCAGGAGAGGCGGATGAGTTGCGGCGATCCATGGGAGCATGGGAACGCCGTGGCAACATGGAAAAACACCACGAGAAGCTTGTTTTCGGCATGCTGAAAAGAGGCTACACACAGGAATTCGCCGAGCAGATTTTCAATCAGATAAAAGGCTTCGGCAGTTACGGTTTTCCGGAAAGTCACGCAGCGAGCTTCGCCAATCTTGCTTTCGCCAGCAGTTGGCTGAAATGCCACGAGCCGGGCATCTATGCCTGCGCACTGCTCAATGCGCAGCCGATGGGTTTCTATGGTCCGAGCCAGATCGTGCAGGATGCGCAGCGGCATGGCATTCGCGTGCGGCCGATGGACGTGCGTTACAGCGATTGGGATTGCACGTTGGAACCCGATGCGCATAGCGAGAAAGAGCTGGCTCTGCGTTTGGGCTTACGTCAACTGCGCGGATGCAGCGAGAAAGTGGCTGCGCGTATTTCCGACGCGCGCAAGGTGATGCCTTTCCGAGATGTCGTCGATCTGTGTGCGCGTGCGGAGCTGGATGCGCGTCATCAAGATTTGCTGGCCGACGCTGGCGCTCTGCGTGGCTTGACGGGACATCGCCATCGCGCGCTATGGCTCACCTCCGGCGTGGAGTCGCAGTTGCCGTTGTTCGGTCGCGACAGCCCGCGCGAGCAGGACATCGTGCTTCCGCTGCCCACGTTGGCGGAAAACACGAAAGCCGATTACGCGCACAGCGGTTTGAGCCTTGGGCCGCATCCGTTGAGACTGTTGCGCCCGCGTCTGCGAGCAGCCCGGTTTGTGGATTCGCGCCGTTTGCAGAAACTGCCGCATGCCTCCCGCGTGCGCACCGTGGGTTTGGTCACCCAGCGTCAACAACCGCAAACGGCCAGCGGCGTCACCTTCATCACCATCGAAGACGAATTCGGTCCCGTAAACGTGGTGGTGTGGAACCACATTGCGCAAACCCAGCGTCGCCCTTATCTGGAAGCGCGCTTGCTATCCGTGGAGGGCAAATGGGAGGCCGTCGATGGCGTGAGTCACCTGATCGCGCGTCGGCTGCTGGATATGAGCGACATGCTGGCCGATCTGGATGTGCGCTCGCGAGATTTCCATTGACGCCATCCGGAGCACGCATCATGCAGACACTGCTTTTTGAGCCAAGCGTGCAAAGGATTGCCGACGATATGACCGGGCCGATCACGTATCGGCCGGACGTCATTCCACCCTCCTTAGCCACGGCGTGGTTCGACGCGTTGCGTCGTCAAGGCGATTGGCACGAAACCTCGCGCATAATGTACGAGCGCATGGTCGGCGTGCCGCGCCTGCATTGTCACTACGCCATCGCCGATCCCGCATTGCCGAAGGTATTGCGCGATGCATTGCTTATCGTCAAACAACATATCGACGCGCCGTTCAACAGCATTGGTCTGAATTTTTATCGCGACGAACACGACAGCGTGGCACCGCATAACGACAAATTGCATGAGCTGACGCCGCATCAACCGATCGTGCTGCTATCGCTGGGTGCGACGCGCACCATGGTGATTCGCCGCAAGTTGCCGCCGCATCTGAAAACCGAGCTGGAGCTGGAGGCGGGAAGTTTGCTGCTGATGGGGTGGAATGCGCAGTTGCATTACGACCACGGCATTCCGAAGTTGTCGCAGCCGGTGGGGCCACGGATCAGCGTAGCGTTTCGTGTCAGGCCGGTGCGTGCTTCGGAAACGTGGGGTGCTCAATGAAGAGCATGACCTGCTTGTAGAACGTCAAGCAATCCGCAACAACCCGGCAAGAAGCGCAGGATGCTCGACCACCACTTGCGCACCCGCTTCTTCAAGCTCTTGCCGACTACCAAAACCCCACAGCGCGCCAATGCCTGCAACACCATTAGCGACCGCGCCTTCGATATCGAAATGACGATCGCCGACCATGATGGTTTCTTTTGGCGACGCTTGAAAGTCCGCTAACGCCGCCGCAATCATCGATGCCTTTTCGCTATGCGGACTGGACGGATGCGGCCCATAGAGTTTTTCGAAGCGATGACCGAAGGGCAGGGCTTCGACGATCGGTTTCGCATGCTGTTGCGGTTTGCTGGTCACGACGGCAAGTCGATGACCTGCCGCATGCAGATCATCGATCATGTTTTCGATGCCGGGATACACGGCATGTTCGCGCCAGCCGTGCGTAGCGAAACGCTCGTGGTAATACTCGACGGCTTCTTCGATGCGTAGCGCGTCGTGATCGAGCAACGGCGCAAAGCTATGCCGTAACGGCGGACCGATCCAGGAGCGCAATTCGGCCGGTTCCGGCACGCCCAGTTTAATGAGCGCGTGCCGGATGCATGCAGTGATGCCGAGTTCGGAATCGATCAGCGTGCCGTCGAGGTCGAACAGACAAAGCATCGATTACTTCGCAGCACGCGCCTTGAGCGCGGCGACTGCCGGCAGTTCCTTGCCTTCCAGGAATTCCAGGAACGCGCCGCCGCCGGTGGAGATGTAGGAAACCTTGTCGGCGATACCGTATTTTTCCACGGCCGCCAGCGTGTCGCCGCCGCCGGCGATGGAAAACGCCTTGGAATCGGCTACCGCGTGCGCCAACACTTCCGTGCCTTTGCCGAAAGCATCGAATTCGAACACGCCCACCGGGCCGTTCCACACCACCGTGCCGGCTTTGGCGATCAGATCGGCGTAACGCTTGGCGGTTTCGGGGCCGATGTCGAGAATCATCTCGTCGTCTTTCACTTGTTCCACCGATTTCACCGAGGCGGGCGCATGCGCGGAAAATTCCGGCGCAACGACCACATCCACCGGCATCGGCACTTCGGCGCCGCGACGCTTGGCGTCGGCGAGCACTTTCTTGGCGGCCTGAAGAAGATCCGGTTCGTACAGCGAATTGCCGACCGGGTAACCGGCCGCCGCGATAAAGGTGTTGGCGATGCCGCCGCCCACGATCAGTTGATCCACTTTGCCGATCAGGTTTTCGAGCAGCGTGAGCTTGGTGGAAACCTTGGAACCGGCCACGATCGCCAGCAGCGGATGCGCGGGTTTTTCCAGCGCCTTGCCCAGCGCATCGAGTTCGTCACACAGCAGCGGGCCGGCCGCCGCGATGGGCGCGAATTTGATCACGCCGTGCGTGGACGCTTGCGCGCGATGCGCGGTGCCGAAGGCGTCCATCACAAATACGTCGCACAGCGCTGCGTATTTCTTGGAAAGCGCTTCGTCGTCTTTGCCTTCGCCGACATTCATGCGGCAGTTTTCCAGCACGACGACTTCGCCTTCGGCCACGTCCACGCCGTTGAGGTAATCGGCGACCAGGCGCACCGGCGTGCCGAGATGCTCACCCAACCATTTCGCCACCGGCGCCAGCGAGGATTCGGCATCGAACTGACCTTCCTTCGGCCGACCCAGATGTGAGATCACCATCACCTTGGCGCCGGCGTCGCGCGCGGCTTTGATGGTGGGCAACGAGGCATCCAAACGCTGCGTGGAGGTGATGTGACCGTTTTCGATCGGCACGTTCAAATCTTCGCGAATCAACACGCGTTTGCCGCGCAGGTCGAGGTCGCTCATGCGGGTGATGGTCACGGGAAAACTCCTGGCAGCTTCAGAAAAGTCGACCACAAGGCCGGAACCGCTTATTTTCCCGCCGCCTTCGCAACGATGCAAACGCCGCGGGATTAAACTGGCGCCCTCCTCATCCAGGGAACGGTCCATGTCCTCCAGCCTCGTTCTTTACAGCTACTGGCGCTCCAGCGCGGCGTTCCGTGTGCGCATTGCCCTGAATCTAAAGGGTTTGCGTTACGAAACGCGGGCAGTGCATCTGGTTCGCGACGGCGGTGAGCAGCACGCGCCGGACTATGTGGCGTTGAACCCGCAGCAGCTGGTGCCCGCCTTGATCGATGGCGAAAAAGTGATCACTCAGTCGATGGCCATCATCGAATACCTCGATGAAACCCATCCGAGTCCGGCGTTGCTGCCCGGCGATGCGGCAGGACGGGCTCGCGTGCGCGCCTTATCGCAGCTGGTCGGCTGCGATATCCATCCGATCGGCAATCTGCGTGTGTTGCAATGGATCGAATCGCAATTCGGCGCGGACGACGAACAAAAAGCGGTGTGGTCGCGGCATTGGATCGCGACTGGATTCCAGGCGTTAGAGGCGATGCTGGCCAACAACAAAGACACCGGCCGTTTTTGCCACGGCGATATACCGAGCATGGCCGATGCGTGTCTGGTGCCGCAGGTGTACAACGCGCGGCGGTGGAAAGTGCCGCTGGGGGATTACCCGACCATCCTGCGCATCGACGCGGCGTGTGCGGCGATGGATGCGTTTCATGAGGCGACGCCGGAGCGGCAGCCGGATGCGCCGAAGGCGTAGGGTGTTTGCCCTTTACAGAAAACCCCAAAGTTCGTCGTCCCGGCTTGACCAGCTTCGCTGTTGAAAAGCGCCTCGCCGGGACGACGATGGTGTGAGGTAAAGGTTTTAGAAGCCCAAGCCGTACGGATCGTTGCCCGCCAGCTCCGCCGTCTCCGAATTGCCGCCTTCGGACAAACGAATCTTCAGCGCCAAGCCATCGCGAGAGTCGGCCTTGGCCAGCGCTTCTTCCAGCTCGATGCGTCCGCTCTTGTACAACTTGTAGAGCGATTGATCGAACGTCTGCATGCCTTCCTGCAGGCTGCGATCCATGGCTTCTTTCACTTCGTGGATCTGGCCGCGGCGGATCATGTCGCGAATGAACGGCGTGTTGAGCAGCACTTCCACCGCCGGCAGACGGCGGCCGTCCTTGCCGCTCACCAGGCGCTGGCTGATCACGGCGCGCAGGTTCAGGGCAAGATTCATCAGCACGTTTTTATGTGCCGATTCGGGGAAGAAGTTGAGGATGCGTTCCAGCGTCTGGTCGGCGTTGTTGGAATGCAGCGTCGCCAAGCAAAGGTGACCGGTTTCGGAGAAAGCGATCGCCGCCTCCATCGTGTCGGTGTCGCGAATCTCGCCGATCATGATCACGTCCGGCGCTTCGCGCATCGCGTTGCGCAGGGCTTCGTGATACGTGTGCGTATCCAGGCCCACTTCGCGCTGATTGACGATCGATTTCTTGTGGCGGTGGAGGTATTCGATCGGGTCCTCGATGGTGAGGATGTGTCCGGACGAATTGCTGTTGCGGTGGTCCAGCATGGCCGCCAGCGTGGTCGACTTACCCGAACCGGTGGCGCCCACCACCAGGATCAGTCCGCGCGGCTCCATGATCAGGTCGCGGAAAATCTGCGGCAGCTGCAGCTGTTCGATGCTCGGGATCTCGCTCTTGATCGCGCGGATCACCATGCCCACTTCGCCGCGTTGCTTGAATACGTTGATGCGGAAGCGGCCGGCTTCTTTCACGGCCAGGGCCATATTGAGTTCCAGGTCACGCTCGAACTGTGGAACCTGTCCCTCGTCCATCAGCGAATAGGCGATTTTTTTCACCATGCCGCTGGGCAGCCCGGTGTTGCCGAGCGGGTACAGCTTGCCCTCGACCTTGATGTTCACCGGGGCGCCCGTCGTCAGAAACATGTCCGACGCGCCCTTGTCCACCATCAACTTGAGGAAGTAACCGATATCCACCTTAAAGACCCCAAAATTTTACGCATTGCATTCAAGTATTGTGCCTGCCCACAATACGCTGTGACACTCGAAGAGGAATGAGTGATGGTCCACATATTTTCCCCGTTGAAGCTGCGTGGCAAGCGCATCTTGGCGGTGGCCCCGGTGTTGCTGGTTTTGACGCTGAGTCTTGGCGGTTGCGCCAGCGTTCCCCCGCCGGATAGTGCAATGAATCAAGCACAAGCCCAGCTTCAGGCTGCGCGCGATGCGGGTGCGTCCGATTACGACCCGGTCGATTTCGGCTTCGCCCAGGATAAGTTCCAGCAGGCGCAGGCGGCCATGGCCGACCGCAAATATGCCCAGGCGGCCGACCTGGCCGACGAGTCCCGCGCAGACTCCACGCTGGCCCGCACCAAGGCGCAGCTTGCGGCAGCACGTGCCCAAATTCAGTCCAAAATGGACGCAAACAGTCGCCTGCGTGCTCAGAACGCCCAAGCGCAGTCCGAGAACGACCAGCATTACCAACAGCAGAAAGCGCAGTTGGCCACGCAACAGGCCGCCGCGCAGCAGCAAGGGCAGGGCGACGACCAGGGCAACGGCGACAACGGCGGCAATCCCGAGCAGCCGTCCTCCGGCGCACCGGCGCCGTCGAGCAGCGCACCGCAGCTGCCGACCCAGGCGCCCGTGCAGCAAGACATGCCGGCTCCGTCGTCCTCGGTGCTTGGCAATCCGCAACCGCAGCAGCAACAACCGGGGCAGGGTTTCCAGACCATGCCTGATTCTTCCGGTCAGCAGAATCCGGGAGGCCAGTAATGAAAAACGCCATCTCCAATCATCGCTTGTCGATCGTCGCCGTGTTTCTTTTGGCCATGTTGGTCAGCGTCGCCGCCCAAGCGCGCAAAACCGATATGGACGTCGATCGGCTTAACGGTTCGTTGAATCAGCTTGCGTCGGATCCGAACCTGGGCATTTATGCGCAGGCTGATCAGGCGCTCGCACGCGATGCCGTCAACCAGCTCGCGCAGGCCAGCTCGCACGACCGGCCGCATGCGTTGTATATCGCCGAGCGCCGGGTGGATCAGGCCAAGGCGGAAGCGCAGTTGCAGTCCTCGCAGCGCCAGCTCAATCAGCTCGATCAGGAAAACGCCCAGCTGCAGCTGGAACGCAGCCGTATCGACGCCACCGCCGCGCAGCAGCAGCTGGATATTCAGCGCATGCAGTACCAGATCGCCCAGCAGCAAGCTTTGCAGGCGCAAGCCCAGGGCCAGGCCGCTGCCGACCAAGCCGCGCAAGCGCGTCAGGAAGCCGAACAGGCCCGCAAACTGGCTGCCGCCCAGAGCCGCGTCGCCCAATCCGCCCGACGCCAGGCCGAGCTGGCCGCCAAGGCCGCCAAAGCGCTGCGTTCCCAGATGCAGGACAACCAGTCGCCCAGCGATTCCAACGGCGGCAAGTAAGCTTTTTCACGTCCTCTCCCGCGCGGGAGAGGACGATGCTACTTACGCAAATTTGACGACCGACCGCGCTCTGATGCGGTCTGGCGTGGGGTCCTTGCGCCCCTTTCGAGGGCGGAGTAGGGTCAAAGTCGCCGCGGTTCTCAAACCCCTGCGGCCTACCGACTGAACCATGCGCATTCTTTCCTTTCGTCCCCGTCCCTGTTCCCTGCACAAGGGTTACGGGGTTTGGTTATGCGTGTGATTCGCTTTTGTTCGCGAGCGCTCGTTAGCGAGCGTCCGCCGTTTTATCGCGAGGAGGTTGGATCATGTTCGAAGATCAGCAGCGAGATGCTGTCGAAGCCCTGATGAAAGCCGACGCTGAGTTTCGCCGGCTATACCAACGACACAAGGAGCTGAACAGCAAAGTGGACAATGCCGAGATCGGCGTTCTCCCTGTTGACGACATGACGCTTACTTCGATGAAGAAAGAAAAGCTTTACGCCAAGGAGCGCTTGCAGCGAATGTGGGACGAACATCGCGCCCATGAACGCCAGATTCATTAGCGCCTGACGTGCAATCCAAAAAAGCCCCGGAGCCCGCGCTACCGGGGCTTTTTTTCGCCCATGCGCAACCTGTTGGGCGGCGGCCCTACCGTGCCGCTTCGCCGTTCCCGTTATGATTGGGCTTCATATCAATCACGCATCACCGCTACGGAGTTTTCATGTCGGTCAACGCCAGCGTCCTCGAGCTGATCGGAAACACCCCCATGGTCCGCGCCCAGCACCTCGATACCGGGCGCTGCGAGCTGTTCCTGAAACTGGAAAGCGCAAACCCGGGTGGATCGATCAAGGACCGCATCGGCTTGTCGATGATCGAAGGCGCGGAAAAAGCCGGAAAAATCAAACCCGGCGCGACTTTGGTAGAAGGCACTGCCGGCAACACCGGCTTGGGGCTGGCGCTGGTGGCGCAAGCGAAAGGTTATCGACTCATTCTCGTCGTGCCCGACAAGATGAGCCGCGAGAAAATTTTCAATCTCAAGGCGATGGGCGCGGAAGTCGTGCTCACGCGATCGGATGTCGCCAAAGGGCATCCGGAGTATTACCAGGACATGGCCGAGCGCATCGCGCGCGAAACGCCCGGCGCGTACTTCATCAATCAATTCGGCAATCCCGACAACCCGCGCGCGCACATCGAAACCACCGGTCCGGAAATTCTCAAGCAGATGGACGGCAAGGTGGATGCGGTGGTGGTCGGTTGCGGTTCGTCCGGCACCATGACGGGGCTCTCGCAATACTTCGCCAAGACTTCGCCGAACACGGAAATCGTACTCGCCGATCCGGTGGGTTCCATCCTCGCGCAGTACATCAACGAAGGCGTGCTATCCACCAAATCCGGCAGTTGGATGGTGGAGGGCATCGGCGAAGATTTTCTTCCCACCATCAGCGATTTCTCGCGCGTGAAAAAAGCCTACGCCGTGTCCGACAAAGAAAGCTTTCTCGCCGCGCGCGAATTGTTGGCGAAGGAAGGCATTCTCGGCGGCTCGTCCACCGGCACGCTTTTGACGGCTGCACTGAAATATTGCCGCGAGCAGACCGAACCCAAGCGCGTGGTGACCCTGGTTTGCGATACGGGCAACAAGTATTTGTCGAAGATGTACAACGACTACTGGATGCTCGATAACGGATTCATCGACCGCGAACAGCGCGGCGATCTGCGCGATCTGCTGCTTCGCCCGTTCGCGCGTCGCGATACGGTAGTGGTAGGCCCGAACGAATTGCTGATGACCGCGTACACGCGCATGAAGCTTTACGACGTGTCGCAGCTGCCGGTGATGGACGGTCATCGCATCGTCGGCATCCTCGACGAATCGGATGTGTTGATGCATGTGCATTCGGACGAAGCGCGCTTCCGCGATTCGGTCGCCACCGCCATGATCAGCGATCTGCAAATGCTCGACGTGCGCTCGCCGATCGAAGCCTTGTTGCCGGTATTCGAACGCGGACATGTCGCCATCGTGGTCGACGGCGAACAGTTTATGGGCCTGATTACACGCATCGATCTGTTGAACTATCTGCGGCGCAAAGTGCACTAAGCTTGCGCTCCCTCTCCCCTATGGGACGCGGGGAGCGGCCATGGATGGCCGCGTTTTGATGAGCGAGGAAGATGGTTGGGGTGAGGGGCCAGCCCGCCTAGTAGCTGAATAAAGTGGCCGAACCAATGCATGCTTTTCATGGCGTGCCAAAGACAATCCCGGCCTCTCACTTTCCACTTCCAATCCCATGGAAAGTGAGAGTAGAAAGCTAGTCGAAACGACTTCCGTTCAAAGTCGCCGACTTCACATAACCTGTATTAGGAAAACACTTTATGTGTGGAATCGTTGCCGCCGCCGCCCAACGTGACGTTGCGCCTCTGTTGATCGCCGGTCTCAAGGCGTTGGAATACCGAGGTTACGATTCGGCCGGCTTGGCCGTGCTGGAAAGTGGGCAGGTACGCCGCGTTCGCGCCAAAGGCAAAGTGCGCGAAATGGAAGCCCTGTATCTGGCCGATCCGTTCCCCGGTGGCACCGGTATCGCGCATACGCGCTGGGCGACGCACGGCGTTCCCAACGAAGCCAATGCGCATCCGCATACGATCGGCCGCGTCACCCTCGTGCATAACGGCATCATCGAAAACTACGCATCGTTGCGTGCCGAACTGCAAGCGAAGGGCTGCGTCTTCACCTCCGAAACCGACACGGAAGTGATGGCCGCTTTGATCGATCAAAATCTTTCCAAAGGCGTGAGCCTGCGCGAAGCCGTGCTCGCCACCGTGCGCGATCTCGAAGGCGCCTACGCCATCGCGGTGATCAGCCGTGACGATCCAGGTCGCGTGGTCGGCGCACGTCGCGGCGCGCCGCTGCTGGTCGGCGTCGGCATTGGCGAAAACTTTCTGGGCTCCGATGCGCAGGCGCTGGTGCAGGTGACCAACCGCATCATCTATCTCGAAGAAGACGACGTCGTCGAGATGAGCCGCGAAGGTGTGCAGATTTACACACTGGACGGCAAGCCGGTCGAGCGCGGCATCCACGAAAGCGAATTGTCGGCCGATGCCGTGGAACGTGGCGAGTACCGCCACTACATGCAGAAAGAAATCTTCGAGCAGCCGCGCGCTGTCGCCCAAACGCTCGAAGCGCGCATCGGCGCCCACGGAGTCTTGCCCAACGTCTTCGGCGTCGGCGGCGACGAGTTGCTGTCGAAAGTGAAAGGCGTGCACATCGTTGCATGCGGCACCAGCTATCACGCTGGCATGGTCGCCAAATACTGGATCGAAGATTACGCGCGTCTTCCCGTCAGCGTGGAAGTCGCCAGCGAATACCGTTACCGCGAGGCGGTGGTGGCGGATGGCACGCTGTTCGTCGCCATTTCGCAATCCGGAGAAACCGCCGACACGCTCGCCGCCATGCGCGAATCGCGTCGTCGCGGCTATCTGGGCACGCTCGCCATCTGCAACGTGCCCGAATCGTCGGTCGTGCGCGAAGCCGATCTCAAGCTGATGACGCGCGCCGGCCCCGAAATCGGCGTGGCATCCACCAAGGCTTTCACCACTCAGCTTGCCGCGCTGGCGCTGCTGACACTGCACTTAGCCAAGCAGCATGGCTTGGACGAAAAGCGTTATCGCGAACTCGTCGAGCAATTGCATCGCTTGCCGCGCGCCATCGATGAAGCGCTCAAGCTGGAGCCGGAAGTCATTGCGCTTGCCGAGCGTTTCGTCCATCGCCATCACGCGTTGTTCCTGGGCCGTGGCGCGCACTATCCCGTCGCGTTGGAAGGCTCGCTCAAGCTCAAGGAAATTTCTTATATACACGCCGAAGCATATCCCGCCGGCGAACTGAAACACGGCCCGCTCGCGCTCGTTGACGAAGATATGCCCGTGATCGCCGTAGCGCCCAATGGTCCGCTGCTCGACAAGCTCAAATCCAACCTGCAGGAAGTTCGTGCACGCGGCGGCGAGTTGATCGTGTTCGCCGACGCCGCTGCGCACGTAGACGGCACCGCGACACGCGGTTCCATCTTACGCATCGATGCCGGCGGTGATTTCATCGCGCCTGCCGTGTTCACCGTGCCATTACAGTTGCTCGCTTATCACGTCGCCGTATTGCGCGGCACCGATGTGGATCAGCCGCGTAACTTGGCGAAGTCGGTGACGGTGGAATAGTCAGTCGGTTTTCGAATTTTCGTTGCTTGAATGCAAAACGGGCCAAGTCGAACTGGCCCGTTTTCGTTTGTGCGGCGTGCACTTGGGTGGTGCACTGCAACGGTGCAATTGAAAGTGCGCTCGCCCTTTAATGGTGCGCGATACGCGTATATTTCTAGCGATAGCTGCATAAGGCAGCCGAAATAAGCGTTTTCTCCCGTGGCATAAATGATGCAACGCATCATCCAGCAAGGCTCGCCGATCAGCGTTTTGCGCGACGGACGGGCCACGGTGTTGGACAGGTCATAGCGGCGGGGAAGACATGTCGAGCAAAGCTACGCGGATCGAGTTGTTTCGGCTGCGCACGCCTTCCATGCGTGCGTTCCATTTGAGTTGGTTGGCGTTTTTTGTGTGCTTTTTTGCGTGGTTCGCGGTGGCGCCGTTGATGCCGTTGATCAAGGGCGAGTTTCATCTCGATAAAGATCAACTCGCCAATATCAATATCGCGGCGGTCGCGGTTACCGTCTTTGGGCGATTGATCGTCGGTCCGTTGTGCGATCGATTCGGTCCGCGACGCACGTACACATGGCTGCTGGCGCTTGGCGCGATACCGGTATTCGGCATCGCTTTCGCGCACAGTTACACATCGTTTTTGCTGTTCCGTCTGGCGATTGGCATCGCGGGCGCAGGCTTTGTCATTACGCAGTACCACACGTCGGTGATGTTCGCGCCGAATGTTGTCGGCACCGCGAACGCCGTGGCGGCAGGGTGGGGGAATGCAGGCGGCGGCGTGGCGCAATCGGTCATGCCTTGCTTGGTTGCAGCGATGCTGGCGATAGGCGTGCAACACGACTTGGGCTGGCGCGCAGCGATGTTCGTGCCTGGCGTATCGATGTTGATCGTTTCGGCGTTGTATTGGCGTTACGCGCAAGATACGCCGCAAGGCGATTACAAAGATTTACGTGCGCAAAGTGCGCAGCGCGGAAGCGGCAGGCCCGGCGGATGGGCCGTGTTTCGCGCAGCGATGCGCAATTACCGCGTCTGGATGTTGTTCGTCACGTATGCCGGTTGCTTTGGCGTCGAGCTGTTCGTGCACGGCGTCGCGGCCAGCTATTACGTCGATCGATTCGGGCTGGATTTGCGTCACGCAGGCTTGGCGGCGGGGAGCTTCGGTTTATTGGCGCTGTTCGCGCGCGCACTGGGAGGCATCGCCTCCGATCGCTTGGCGCGTAAAAACGGACTCGCGGTACGCAGTTGGCTGCTCGGCGCCTTGATGCTTGGCGAAGGTCTGGGCCTGTTGTGGTTTTCCAGCACGCAAGTCGCGACGGTGGCGATTGCCGCGATGATCGTCTTTGGATTGTTCACGCATATGGCATGTGGCGCCACGTATGCGCTGGTTCCGTTCGTTGATCGCAAGGCGCTCGGCGGCGTGGCGGGCATCGTGGGCGCGGGTGGCAACGTCGGCGCAGTGGTCGCAGGTTTTTTGCTGAAAGGCACCGGATCGGTGCAGCACACGTTTGCACTGCTCGGCGCATTCGTCATCGCCGGTTCGTTATGCGCACTGGCAGTGCGTTTCAGTGCCGAGCACACGGCGCGTGAAGAACAACTCTATCGAGAGGCGTTACGTCAGGCGGAGCCGGTAGCGTCGCCTTCCGCCGCATGGGCCATCGACTAAGCGAGGAGACACGACAGATGACGATCAAATTGCTCGTGATCGGCAACGGCATGGTCGGGCACAAGCTGCTGGAAGCGTTGATGCAGCGCAATCCTCCCGGTCTGGATATCACCGTGCTATGCGAAGAAAGCAGGCCTGCATACGATCGCGTGCACTTGTCCGAATTCTTCAGCGGCAAAAGCGCGGACGATTTGTCGCTGGTCGCGCCAGGTTTCTTCGAGCAACAAGGTCTGCATTTGCGTTTGGCGTCGCAGGCCGCGCATATCGACCGCGCACAGAAGCGCGTGACGACGCAAGACGGCGAAGTGATCGCTTACGACAAGCTTGTGCTTGCCACTGGCTCCAAACCTTTCGTACCGCCAATTCCAGGCAACGATCGGCCCGCGTGCCTGGTCTATCGCACCATTGCCGATCTGGAAGCGATGACGACGTGGAGCAAAAGCTCCAAAGTCGGCGTGGTGATCGGTGGCGGCCTGCTTGGTCTGGAGTGCGCGAAAGCTTTGCGCGAATTGGGACTCGAAACGCACGTGGTCGAATTTGCGTCGCGCCTGATGGCGGTGCAGGTGGACGATGTCGGTGGACAGATGTTGCGCCGAAAGATCGAAGAGCTCGGCGTCACCGTGCATACCGGCAAAAGCACGGCCAATATCGTCGATGGCGACGGCGCGCGGCATCGCATGAACTTTGTCGACGGCGGCCATCTCGAGACCGACATGATCGTGTTCTCCGCCGGCATCCGTCCGCGCGACGAACTGGCCAGGCAATGCGAACTTGGCGTAGGCGAGCGCGGTGGTATTCACGTCGACAACTATTGCCGCACGCGCGATTGGGATGTCTACGCTATCGGCGAGTGCGCGTATTGGGGCGGTAAAACTTTCGGCTTGGTGGCGCCGGGTTATGACATGGCGCGTGTGGTGGCCGCGCATCTGAACGCGTTGCTGGAACGCAAGCATGCGCAAGTGTTGCCGGAATTTATCGGCGCCGATATGTCCACCAAACTGAAACTGATGGGCGTGGATGTGGCGAGCATTGGCGATGCGCATGGTGCGACGCCGGGCAGTCGCAGTTATCAGTTCAGTGACGAGCGCCGCCAGATCTACAAGAAACTGGTGGTGTCGGGGGACGGCAAACAATTGCTGGGTGGCGTGCTGATCGGCGATGCCGCCGAATACGGCACGCTGTTGCAGATGATGCTCAACGGCATCGAACTACCCGAAGATCCCGAGTTTTTGATACTGCCGTCGGCGGAAGGCAAAGCGAAGCCCGGACTGGGTGCGAATGCGTTGCCGGCGTCCGCGCAAATCTGCTCGTGCAATAACGTCTCCAAAGGACTGCTTTGCGAGGCCGTTGCGGCTGGCGCTACGTCCATTGGCGAGTTGAAGGCGAACACAAAGGCGGGAACGACCTGCGGCGGTTGCGTGCCGCTGGTCACGCAAATCATGAAGTCGGAGATGAAGCGCCAAGGTTTGGCGGTGAACAATCATCTGTGCGAGCACTTCGCGTATTCGCGCCAGGAATTGTTTCATCTGGTGCGCGTAGAACGCATCAAGTGTTTCGATGACTTGCTGCATCGACACGGTCGCGGTCTGGGTTGTGATATCTGCAAGCCGGTCGCCGCCAGCATCCTTGCTTCCTGCTGGAACGAATTCGTGCTGCAGAAAGAGCACGCCTCATTGCAGGATTCGAACGATTACTTCCTCGCCAATATTCAGAAAGACGGCACGTATTCGGTGGTTCCGCGCATGGCTGGTGGGGAGGTCACACCGGACGGCCTGATCGCCGTCGGCCACGTCGCGAAGAAATACGGTCTCTACACCAAGATCACCGGCGGCCAGCGCGTGGATATGTTCGGCGCGCGACTGGAGCAGCTCCCGTCGATTTGGGAGGAGTTGATCGCAGCCGGCTTCGAATCGGGACACGCATACGGCAAATCGTTGCGCACGGTGAAGTCGTGCGTCGGCTCCACCTGGTGCCGGTACGGCGTGCAAGATTCCGTCGGCACGGCGATTCATTTGGAAAATCGCTACAAAGGTTTGCGCTCACCGCACAAACTGAAGTTCGGCGTATCCGGTTGCACGCGCGAATGCGCCGAAGCGCAAGGCAAAGATGTCGGCGTAATCGCCACCGAGAAAGGCTGGAATCTTTACGTGTGCGGCAACGGCGGCATGAAGCCGCGCCACGCCGAGCTGCTGGCGGGCGATCTGGATACGCCCACCATGATTCGCTACATCGACCGTTTCCTGATGTTCTATATCCGCACGGCGGATCGCCTGCAGCGCACCAGCGTATGGCGCGACAACCTCGAAGGAGGCCTGGATTACCTCAAGGATGTCATCGTCCAGGACACGCTCGGTATCGGCGCGGAACTGGAAGAGCAGATGCAACACATTGTGAACACCTACGAGTGCGAGTGGAAAAAGGCTGTGACCGATCCGCAAACGCGCGCCCGATTCCACCATTTCGTTAATAGCGCAAACAGCGATGAAAACGTTGTCTTCGTGGCGGAGCGCGGACAGATTCGACCTGCCACGATGGAAGAGAAGCGAACTCGTCGCCCCCCAATCCCTGCACACGTCGTAACGGAGTAATCGCGATGGACGATACGATAATCGCGCAAGGTTGGGTGCTGGCATGCAGTCTCGACGATATCGTGCCGAATACGGGCGTCTGCGCTTTGGTCGACGGCGAGCAAGTCGCGATATTTCGCGTCGGCGAGCATCAGCTTTACGCCATCGACAACTACGATCCGAACGCAGATGCGTCGGTGCTCTCGCGCGGCCTGCTTGGCAGCATCGGAGATCGCGTCGTCGTCGCTTCGCCGATCTTCAAGCAGCACTTCGACTTGCGTACCGGCACGTGTCTGGAAGCACCCGAATATTCCGTCAATACGTGGCAGGTGCGGTTGGAAGGCGACCTCGTCTTGCTGGGGCAGCCGAAACGGTGAGCGCGACGCGGCCCAAGCTGGTGGTGATCGGCAACGGTATGGCTGGCATTCGCACGGTCGAGGAGCTGCTGCAACTTGCGTCCGGTTTGTACGACATCACGGTGTTTGGCGCGGAACCGTATGGCAATTACAACCGCATCCTGCTTTCGATGTTGCTGAGCGGTGATAAGGGCGCCGACGAGATCATGCTCAACACGCGGGAATGGTATGCGGAGCGCGGTATCGCGTTGCATGCGGGCGATCCGGTGGTAGCGATTGATCGGCGTCGCAAGCGCGTGCGGTCGCGCAGAGGCGTGGATGTTTCTTACGATCGCCTGCTGATCGCAACGGGTTCGCAACCTTTGATCATCCCCGTGCCGGGACGCGATTTGCCCGGCGTGATCGGGTTTCGCAGCATCGACGATGTCGAGCGCATGCTGGAAGCGGCGCGTATGCATAAGCGCGCGGCGGTGATCGGTGGCGGCCTGCTTGGCATCGAAGCGGCCAATGGACTTTCCCGGCGCGGGATGCGTGTGACGTTGATTCATCGCACCGATTCGCTGCTCAATCAACAACTCAACGCCGACGCGGCGAGCTTGCTTGCCCGCAATCTGGAGGCGCGCGGCTTGACGCTACGATTGAACGCTGAAACGGTGTCGTTGTACGGCGACGAGCGTGTTGAAGGGGTGGCGTTGGCGGACGGCAGTCGGATCGACGCCGATCTCGTGGTGATGGCGGTGGGCGTACGACCGGATATCGCGTTGGCGAAGTCCTGCGGCTTGTATTGCGAAAACGGCATCGTGGTCGATGACACGTTGCAGACCTACGATCCCTACATCTACGCGGTAGGCGAATGCGTGCAGCATCGCCGCATCACGTTCGGTCTGGTGGCGCCGGTATGGGAGCAGGCGCGCGTATGCGCTTCGCATCTGGCGCGTGTTGGGCATCGTCGCTATCGCTCAGCGCAAACCGCCACCAAGTTGAAAGTCACCGGCATCGATCTGTATTCGGCAGGCGATTTTATCGGCGGCGCCGGCACCGAGGATCTGGTGCTGCGCGATCCGCGCCGAGGCGTTTACAAGCGGCTTGTGTTGAAGGGCAATCGAATTATCGGCGCCGTGCTTTACGGCGATGCGAAAGATGGCGGCTGGTATTTCGAACTCATCCAGGACGGCACGGATATCACGCCCGTACGCAACCGCTTGCTGTTCGGCAAACACTATTGCCAGCCTGACGCGGAGCAAGTGGGAGCGGTTGCATGAATATCGCAACCACCTGTCCCTATTGCGGCGTAGGTTGCGGCGTATTGGCGCGCGTCGGTAGAGATGGCGCGACGCATGTGGAAGGCGATCCGACGCATGCGTCCAACTTCGGCCGCTTGTGCGTAAAGGGCGCAGCGCTGGGCGAAACGGTCGACCTGCAAGGACGGCTGTTGCATCCGATGGTGCGCGAGGCGGATAGCTCGTTGCGCCGAGTCAGCTGGAACGATGCGCTGGATCGCGTGGCGGCCGGATTTCGTCGCGTCATCGATGAGCACGGCCCAGATGCCGTCGCATTCTACGTATCGGGACAGTTGCTCACCGAGGATTACTACGTCATCAACAAGCTCGCCAAAGGCTATATCGGCACGGCGAATATCGACACCAATTCGCGCTTGTGCATGTCGTCCGCCGTGGCGGGCCACAAGCGAGCTTTCGGCGAAGATGTCGTGCCGGGCTGTTACGAGGATCTAGAGCAAGCCGAGTTGGTTGTGCTGGTCGGTTCGAATACGGCGTGGTGCCACCCCATCGTGTTTCAACGCATCACCAAGGCGAAAGAAGCCGGCGGCGATGTGCGCGTGGTGGTAATCGATCCGCGGCACACCGCGACGTGCGAATCGGCGGATTTGCATCTGCCGATCAAGCCGGGCACCGATGTCTGGTTGTTCAACGGCCTGCTGGCGTTTCTTTGCCGACACGGCGCGATGGATGCGCACTTTGTCGACGAGCATACGGAAGGTTTTGCGCAAGCGTTCGCGGCAGCCGAGGCGGATGCGGGCGATCCTGCGGAGGTGGCGCGCATCTGTGGTGTGCAACTTACGGATCTGCTGACGTTCTATCGTTGGTTTGCGCGGTATGAGCGAACGGTAAGCCTGTTTTCACAGGGTGTGAATCAATCGTCCAGCGGCACCGACAAGGTCAACAGCATTATTCATTGTCATCTGCTGACGGGGCGCATCGGCAGGCCCGGCATGGGACCTTTTTCCATTACCGGGCAGCCCAATGCGATGGGCGGTCGCGAAGTGGGTGGGCTGGCGAACATGCTTGCCGCGCATATGGAGTTGGAAAACCCTGTGCATCGGGAGATCGTGCAATTGTTTTGGCGATCGCCGCGCATCGCGAGTCGGCCGGGATTGAAGGCAGTCGATCTGTTTGACGCCATCGACGATGGCAAAGTCAAAGCGGTGTGGATCATGGCGACCAATCCCGTGGTCAGCCTGCCCGCCGCCGACCGCATCAAGCGCGCGTTATCGCGCTGCGAATGGGTGGTGAGTTCCGACATCGTTACGCAAACCGATACGAACGCGTTCGCACATGTGTTGCTACCCGCATTGGGATGGGGCGAGAAAGACGGTACGGTCACCAATTCCGAGCGACGCATCTCGCGACAGCGCGCGTTTCTGCCGACACCCGGCGAAGCGCGGGCGGATTGGCGCATCGTGTGCGATGTCGCACAGCGCATGGGCTTCGACAAGGGTTTCCAGTTCGACCATCCGCACGAGATCTTTGTCGAACACGCGCGTCTCACCGCATATCACAACGGCGATCAGAAATCGGACGGCGAGCTCACCGCACACCGACTGCTCAATCTTGAAGGGTTGACGGCGATATCACGCCGAGCCTATGACGCGATGTCTCCCGTGCAGTGGCCCGTATTGCCGAACGGCGACGGTACCGCACGCTTGTTTGCGAACCATCGCTATTCGCATCCCAATGGTCGCGCGCGCTTCATCGCGATCAGGGCGCGCGCGCCAGCTTACGTCGCGGACCGCGACTACCCGCTGATTCTCAACACCGGCCGCGTGCGCGACCAATGGCACACCATGACGCGTACCGGCAAAGCGCCGCGATTGACCGGACATATCCCCGAACCTTTTGTCGACATGCATCCGCATGACGCCTTGCGTTGCGGCGTACGCGAAGGCGAACTGGCGCGCGTGCAATCGGCGTGGGGGGCGATGGTGGCGCGGGTAAAGCATGGTGGCGGCGTGCTTGCGGGAAACGTGTTCGTGCCGATTCACTGGAACGATCAATTCGCGTCCGACGCACGCGTAGGCAGCGTGGTGAATCCGGTTGTCGATCCGATTTCCGGCGAGCCCGAATTCAAGCACACGCCGGTGCGCATCGAGCCGTTCCCCGTGCGTTGGTACGGCTTTGCGCTCAGCCGACGCTCCCTGGCGCCGGATGATTTGAGCTATTGGACCTCCATCCAGGGCGACCGCTTTCGCCGTTACGAAATCGCGCATCGCGAACGGCCGTCCGACTGTCGCGCTTGGGCCCGCGCATGGCTTGGGGTGACGGATGCCGATGCCGACTGGCTGGAATACGAAGACCGCAGCACCGGTATCTATCGCGCTGCGCATTTGGTGGATGATCGCATCGAGTCGAGCGTGTTTCTCTCCTCGCGTCCCGATCTACCGTCTCGGCATTGGCTGGCGGGTTTGTTCTTGCACGAGCGCTTGGATGAGGTGGATCGGATTGCGCTTTTGATCGGCGAACCTGGCGATGCGGGTGCGTCGACCGGACCGATGGTGTGCTCGTGTTTCGGCGTGGGGCGCAACACGATTTGCGATGCCATTCGCTCGCAGGGTTTGGAGTCGCCCGCGCAGATTACATCGCGCTTGCGCGCGGGCGGCAATTGCGGTTCCTGCGTGCCGGAGTTGCGTCAGTTGATTGCGGAGGTTCGCGCGGAAGTCAACGCTTGAAAGTAACTGCTGGGCGCACAAGCCTGCGTATCGAGGAAACACCATGAGTCTCTATCCACTCTTTGCGGATTTGACTGACCTGCCCGTGCTGGTGGTGGGTGGCGGTCACGTTGCGGAACGCAAGGTCGCGGCGCTTCTTACGGCTGGTGCGAAGGTGCGCGTCGGGGCGTTGCAATTCACCGATACGCTGACGCAGTGGGCGAGCGCCGGGCGCATCGAACCGATCCTTGAGCCTTTTGATACAACTTGGCTCGACGATATATGGCTCGTCATTGCAGCGACGAACGATCGTGAACTCAATGTTCAGGTCGCTGCGTGCGCGCACGCGCGGCGCATCTTGGCGAACGTGGTGGACGATCCGGCGCTCTCGCGTTTTCAGGTGCCGGCGGTGGTGGATCGCTCACCCTTGACGGTCGCCATCTCCACCGGTGGCGCGGCGCCGGTCGTGGCGCGGCGCGTGCGCGAAACGCTAGAGTCCGAGCTTGATCATGCATTAGGTCCGCTGACGGCGTTGGCCCAGCGACATCGCGCGCGGATCACGCGGCGATGGTCGGATATGAGCGAGCGCCGCGCGTTCTACGACTGGTTGCACGACGGACCTGTGATGGCACTGCTGCGCAATGCGCAGCCCGAGGAAGCCGAGCGTGTTTTGCTTGACGCCTTGAGCGCGAAACCATCCACGCCGGAAAAAGGCTCGGTGACGCTGGTCGGGGCCGGGCCCGGCGATCCCGGACTGCTCACGCTGCGCGGATTGCGCGCACTCAACCAAGCCGACGTGATTCTTCACGATCAACTTGTCAGCGAAGCGATCCTTTCGCTGGCGCGACGCGATGCCGAGCGCATCGACGTGGGTAAGCGTTGCGGTGGACGCCATACGCAACAGGAGCGGATTCATCAGCTTCTACTTGAGCATGCGCAAGCGGGGCGCCGCGTTGTGCGACTGAAAGGCGGCGATCCGTTTGTATTCGGGCGAGGCGGCGAAGAAATGGAATTTTTGCACCGACACGGCATTGCCTGCGAGATTGTGCCAGGCATCACCGCCGCCGTGGCGTGCGCTGCCTACGCTGGCATCCCGCTGACGCATCGCGATCATGCGCAATCCTTGCATCTGCTCACCGGTCACGGCAAAGAATCGCTGGACGCCCTCGATTGGCCCGCACTGTCGCAGGCGCATCAGACGTTGGCCGTCTATATGGGCGTGGCGACATTGGGTATTTTCACGCAGCGATTGCTCGAACACGGTCGCCATCCCGATACGCCCTTCGCCATCGTCGAAAGCGGTACGCTGCCGCAGCAGCGCGTGGTGACGGGCGCGTTGTATGAGCTTCCGACGCGCGCGAAACTGCACGATATTCGCACCCCGGCGCTGCTTGTCGTCGGGGAGGTGGCGGCTATGGCGAACGACTATCATTGGTTTGGCGTATCGTCTCCCGCTATAGAGGTGAGAGACGATCTTGCGTCCACGCCGATGGAGGTTTGCGCGCATGATTGAACCGGTCGGGCCGGGTCTTCCATTGCAGGGGCGCTGCATCGCCATTTCGGAGTCGCGCGAACTGAATGTGTTCACCGCGCTGCTCGAACGACGTGGCGCTACGGTGATGCGTTGTCCGTTGATCGATATTCGCGACGCGCCCGAGCCGGGTCCCATCCTGACGTGGCTTCACACTTTCTGCTCAGGCGGTTGCGACGATCTGGTTTTGTTTACCGGCGAGGGATTGCGTCGCTTGCTCGATCTGATCGAGCATCGCGTGCCGGAACTGCGCGAACCGTTTGTTGCGCGTCTTGCTGACGTGCGCATCATCGCGCGCGGCCCCAAGCCGGGACGCGTGCTGCGCGAGCTTGGCCTGAAGGCAACGCTTGTTGCCGATCCTGCCACCACGGCAGGAATCATCGCTCTGCTTCAGACGCTCGATCTGAAAGGACGTCGCGTCGGTGTGCAGCTTTACGGCAGCGATCCCAACGCACCTTTGATGGATTATCTCGCCGTCGCGGGCGCGAAGGCGTTGCCGGTTGCGCCTTACATCTACGCCGATGCCGCCGCGGATGCGGATGTGCTTGCCTTGATCGAGGTCATGCATCAAGGACGCATCGATGCGATCGCCTTTACCAGTTTGCAGCAGGTCGAGCGTTTGTTTCGTGTGGCCGATGCGTTCCAGCATGTGGAACTGCTTGAAGAAGCATTGAAGCGAACCGTCGTTGCCGCTGTCGGTCCATTGGTGGCCGATGCACTGAGCGCGCATGGCGTGACGTCACAAGTGATTCCCACGGACAACTATTACTTGAAGCCGCTCACGCAGGCGTTGATCGAAAAATTGGGTGCGTGACCCAGACGGCGCGATGGACGCGCGGTCTGGATCAACGCATGCACGGTTACGGCCGAACGGCCGTGACTTCGATTTCGACGCGAAATCCCGGATTGGCGAGTCCCGCAACCTGGACGGCCGAGCGCGCAGGCAGCTTGGGTTGATCCTTGGTGCCGAAAAACTGCGTATAGCCGGCCATAAAGCCGGCAAAATCCATGCGCCCGCCATGGCTTTCATCGCCAACCAGAAAGACGTGCATCTTGACGATATCGCCCATATCCAGGTGCATGCTTTGCAGTTGTTTCTGGATCGCGGTGAGCGCGCCGATGGTCTGCGTTTTGGTGTCGC
The DNA here is from genome assembly GCF_021390675.1 of Dyella sp. 2HG41-7. Classification (NCBI taxonomy): domain Bacteria; kingdom Pseudomonadati; phylum Pseudomonadota; class Gammaproteobacteria; order Lysobacterales; family Rhodanobacteraceae; genus Dyella; species Dyella sp. 2HG41-7. Next base: position 3,877,114 of record NZ_JAJEJV010000004.1, on the reverse strand, counting down.
CGTAGGCGGCAATCGAATCCTTCGGCGCTTTGGCGTCGACGACGGGCGGCACCATGCCGCTGAGGTAAACCGTGGATTTGCCGCTGGGCACTTCGACGGCGGCGGAAATCGGGAACGTGCTGTTGTTGGGGAGTTTGTAGCGAGTCACGTCTTGCGCGTGGGCGGGAGCGGCAAGCCATAACGCCACGGCTACGATGGGGACGAGCTTTTGCATGGTGGTCCTCTCCGGGTGGAATGCGAGCGGCGGTAGTTGAGCACAACTACCGCGGGCCTGTCGCGGACCGCTTTGCTTAGAAATCAAAGGTCGATGGTCGACCACCGTGCTCGTTGGCATCGTTCGCCGACAAACAAAAGAAACCCTCCCGTGCGGGTCGCAGGGGAGGGAAAAGTCAGAGCAACTTCGCTATGCAGGGGAAGCTTCGATGGCTCAGACGGCCATTTCTTCAGTTTCTTCGGCCGTCACGTCGACGGGCAGGCGGATCAAATAATCGAATGCGCTCAGCGAAGCTTTGGCGCCTTCTCCCATCGCAATCACGATTTGCTTGAACGGCGTCGTGGTGACATCGCCCGCAGCGAACACGCCGGGTACCGAGGTTTCGCCGCGTGCGTCCACTTCAATCTCGCCGCGCGGCGACAATTTCACTGTGCCCTTCAGCCAATCGGTATTCGGCAACAAACCGATTTGCACGAACACGCCTTCCAGCGCGACCTGTTGCGATTGACTGTTTGTGCGGTCGGTGTAGGTAAGGCCAGTCACCTTGTTGCCGTCGCCAAGCACTTCGGTCGTTTGCGCACTGACGATCACTTTCACGTTGGGCAAGCTGCGCAGCTTGCGTTGCAGCACGTCGTCCGCGCGCAGCTTGCTGTCGAATTCCAGCAGCGTGACGTGATCAACGATGCCGGCCAGATCGATCGCCGCTTCCACGCCGGAATTGCCGCCGCCGATCACCGCCACACGCTTGCCCTTGAACAGCGGACCGTCGCAATGCGGGCAATACGTCACGCCCTTGTTGCGATATTCCTGTTCGCCCGGCACGTTCATATTGCGCCAGCGCGCGCCGGTGGAAAGCACCACCGTTTTCGCCTTCAACGACGCGCCGCTGGCAAGGCGCACCTCGATCAGGCCGCCGGCTTTGTCGGCGGGAATCAGTTGCTCGGCGCGCTGCAGATTCATCACATCCACGTCGTATTCGCGCACATGCTGTTCCAGCGATGCGACCAGCTTCGGGCCTTCGGTGTACGGGACCGAAATGAAATTTTCGATGGACATCGTGTCGAGCACCTGACCGCCGAAACGCTCGGCCGCGACACCGGTGCGTATGCCTTTGCGTGCGGCATAGATCGCCGCCGCCGCGCCGGCCGGGCCGCCGCCGACCATCAGCACGTCGAACGGCGCTTTGGCGTTGAGCTTCTCGGCATCGCGCTGCCCAGCGCTGCTATCCAAGCGCGCAGCGATCTGCTCGATCGTCATGCGGCCTTGATCGAACGGTTGGCCGTTGAGAAACACGGTGGGCACGGCCATCACCTGACGTTCGTTCACTTCGTCCTGAAACAGCGAGCCGTCGATGGCGATGTGTTTGATATTCGGGTTGAGCACGCTCATCAGGTTCAGCGCCTGCACCGTATCCGGGCAGCTGTGGCAGCTGAGCGACATAAAGGTTTCGAACACGTACTCGCCTTCGAGGTTGCGCACTTGTTCGATCACGTCCGTGTCCGCTTTCGGCGGATGGCCGCCGACTTGCAGCAGCGCCAGCACCAGCGAGGTGAATTCGTGTCCGAGTGGAATACCGGCAAAGCGCACACTCACGTCCGTGCCGATGCGGTTGATCGCGAAGGACGGCTTGCGCGACTCATGACCGTTCGTGCGCAGCGATACTTTCGGCGACAGCGATTCGATATCGCGCAGCAATCCGAGCAACTCCTGCGAAGCGGCGCCGTCATCGACCGAGGCAACCAACTCGATGGGATGAACAACCCGTTCGAGATAGGCCTGCAATTGCGATTTGAGATCGTTGTCCAACATGGTTGCGTCTCCGTCGAGGCGTGTTTTGGAGTAGACGCCGCCGTCACCCGATACAACATGGGTGGGGAGGCGTCTGCTTGTTTCCGATAATTCCCTCTCCCCTTTGGGGAGAGGGTTAGGGTGAGGGGGGCAATCTTGCGTTACGGGTAATTAGAGCGACGTTGCGATGAACTTTTGCGCCAGCCTTGGCCCCTCACCCCAGCCCTCTTCCTCGCTCCTCAAAACGCGGCCATCCATGGCCGCTCCCCGCGTCCCGGAGGGGAGAGGGAGTAGTGCAGTGTGTTTAGATCTTGCCGACCAGATCCAGCGACGGCTTCAGCGTAGCGGCGCCTTCCTTCCACTTGGCCGGGCACACTTCGCCCGGATGCGCGGCGACGTATTGCGCGGCTTTCACCTTGCGCAGCAGTTCTGACGCGTCGCGGCCGATGCCGTTGTCGTGGATTTCGCACAGCTTGATCTGGCCTTCCGGATTGATCACGAAGGTGCCGCGCAGCGCCAGGCCTTCTTCTTCGATCATCACGTCGAAGTTGCGGGTCAGCGTGCCGGTCGGATCGCCCACCAGCGGGTACTTCACCTTCTTGATGGCGTCGGAGGTGTCGTGCCATGCCTTGTGCGCGAAATGGGTGTCGGTGGACACGCCGTAGATTTCAACGCCCAGCTTCTGGAATTCAGCGTAATGGTCGGCCAGGTCTTCCAGCTCGGTGGGGCAAACGAAGGTGAAGTCGGCCGGATAGAACACGATCACGGACCACTTGCCTTTCAGCGTTGCGTCGGTTACGTCGATGAACTGGCCATCTTTGTATGCGGCGGCCTTGAATGGTTTGACTGCGGTGTTGATCAACGACATCTGTATCTTCCGTTGGTTGAGTAAGGGGCAGGCGTTCAACGATACGGGGGACGCATCGAAAGAGCCAATTGATTGTTGGGATGGGAGTGATTTATCAAAGCTATCGATCAGCCCGCGCGCGTTTCCCCGCGCCAGGCGATCGATGGAATACACGAGGTGGGGATGCGTCGACCCCATTAAAAGCCGCCATGCGCGGCGGCTCGCGTCCGCTAGAAAACTATTCGCGTTCGGCCAACGCCTTGTTGACGCGCAACGCCAGCAGCGTGCAGGCCACGCCGGACAGAAGATACAAACTCACCGCCGCCAGGCCGAATCGCGTCGACAAGCCCAGCGCGACCAAGGGCGCGAAGGCGGCGCCGATCAACCACGCGAAATCGGACGTCAATGCGGCGCCCGTGTAGCGCAGACGGATATCGAAGTTCGACGTCACGCTGCCGGCCGCCTGTCCGTACGACAGTCCCAGCAAACCAAAGCCGATGATGATAAAGGCGTCCTGGGCGGCTGCGCTACCGTCCAGCAGCCATGGCGTGAACAGCGCGAACACGCCGATCAGCGCGGCCGCCGTGCCCAACATCGTGCGTCGGCCGATGCGGTCGGCGATCATGCCGGACGCCACGATGCCGAGAATGCCGACCAGCGCGCCGACGATCTGTACCCCCAACACCGAATTGATCGATTGCGTGGTGCCGAGCGAAATCCACGAGAGCGGAAAGATCGACACCAGGTGGAACAGCGCATAGCTCGCCAACGCCGCGAACGCGCCGACGAAAATGTTGTAACCCTGCAGCTTCAGCATTTGGAAAATGCCGATCGGCGCCAGTTCGCGCTCTTCCATCGCCAGCGTGTATTCCTCCGTCACGACCAGGCGCAAGCGTGCGAACAACGCCACGACATTGATGGTGAAGGCGACATAGAACGGATAACGCCAACCCCATTGCAGAAAATCGTCAGTCGCCAATTGCGTATGCAAAAACAGGAACAGGCCCGCGGCGATGATGAAGCCGATCGGTGCACTGAGCTGACCGAGCATCGCGTACCAGCCGCGACGCTGCGGCGGCGTGTTCAGCGCGAGCAGCGAAGGAAGGCCATCCCACGAGCCGCCCAATGCAAGACCTTGCAGGAATCGGAAGAACGTCAACAGGCCGATCGCCCAGCCGCCGATGGTGTTGTATTCGGGCAGAAACGCCATGCCCGCCGTGGCGCTGCCCAACAGAAACAACGCGATGGTCAGCTTGGTGCCGCGGCTCCAGCGACGCTGAAACGCCATAAACAGCGTGGTGCCGAGCGGGCGCGCGATAAACGCCAGCGAGAAAATCGCGAACGACAGCAGCATGCCGTCCAGTCGGCTTTCGAACGGAAAGAACACCGACGGAAACACCATGACGCAGGCGATGCCGAACACGAAGAAGTCGAAGTACTCGGACGTTCGCCCGACGATCACCCCGACGGCGATTTCGCCAGGGGCGAGTTTGGCATGGGCATGAATACGCCCAAGATCTTCCGGGGAAAAGCCGGCGGGTTCGCGCTGATCCTGAAACGTACTGGACATCGTCGTTACTCGGATAAGGGTGCGGCGCGTACAGCATGGCACCGTCGCGCCGCGAAGGCTAGGGCGTGCGGCATATCGGCCCACGGTCCCGAGCGGAAAGAGGGGCTTGGGTGCGCGTCAAACTTTAAAGAGACGTTACGAACACAAGCATTTCATGCCGTGGTTGCGCACCGATCCGCATCATGACAAGTCTTGTCCTCGCCAACCTCCCCCGAAGGAGTGGGAGCGCATGTGGTCTCTACACATAGACATGACAACCAGATTTCCGCAGGGCGAAATGTCGCAAGATGCGTCCAAATGCGCCCGAACCATTTGCGCATCGCCTGCTGATCGGCGTACCTTGTGAACACAGTAGTACCTCTTCCCTCTTGGTTGCGTCGTCGGTTATGTCCATGAAGGCTCTCCGCGGACTGCTACTGCTAGCCGTTGCCCTGGCGTTGACGGGCTGCCACACGGTGCTGATGTCGCCGTCCGGCGACGTCGCGCTACAGCAGCGCGATCTCATCATCATCGCGTTGATTTTGATGCTGATCATCGTGGTGCCGGTGATCGTGGCCACGTTCGTATTCGCGTGGCGGTATCGAGCGTCGAACGAGAAAGCGCCTTACGATCCGGATTGGGATCACTCCACCATCGTGGAGTTGATGATCTGGTCCGCACCGCTGCTGATCATCATCGCGTTGGGCGCCGTCACCTGGGTGAGCACGCACAAACTCGATCCGTATCGTCCGCTCGATCGCTTGTCGCACGGACAGGTGGTGCCGGCCGATGTGAAGCCGCTGGAAGTCGATGTGGTCGCGCTCGACTGGAAGTGGCTGTTTATCTATCCCGAGCAAAACGTCGCAGTGGTGAACGAATTGGCGGCGCCGGTGAATCGGCCGATACATTTCAATCTCACCGCGTCAACGGTGATGAATTCCTTCTTTGTGCCCGCATTGGCCGGACAGATCTACGCGATGCCGGGCATGCAGACTACGCTGCATGCGGTGATCAACAAGCCCGGCGACTACTGGGGCTTTTCCGCCAATTACAGCGGCGCGGGTTTCTCGTACATGAACTTCACGTTCCACGGCATGAGCGACGACGATTTCGCCAAGTGGATCGCCAAGGCCAAAGCCCAGGGCGTTGGCACGCTCGATCACGAGACGTACGCCAAGTTGGAAGCGCCTAGTCAGCAAGAGCCTGTGCGTTATTACGGCAGCGTGGCGCCCGAGCTTTTCCAATCGATTCTCAACCGCTGCGTGCATCCCGGTCCCGATTGCATGAACATGCTTCGCGTGCCGGAGTCTGGCGAGGGCGGCGAAACGTCTGCGACATCCGAAAGCCATGCGGCGATGCCGATGGCTCATCCACAGTGAATTCAAGCCCGGTGCCGCGATGACTTATCAACATCCCGATCTCACCAAGCTGATTTTTGGACGTCTGACGCTTGACGCCATTCCGTATCACGAGCCGATTCTGATCTTCACGTTTATCGGCGTAGCGATCGGCGGCATCGCGGTGCTCGGTCTGACCACGTATTACGGCAAGTGGGGTTATCTCTGGCGCGAGTGGTTCACCAGCGTGGACCACAAAAAGATCGGCATCATGTATATCGTGCTGGCGCTGGTGATGCTGCTGCGCGGTTTCGCCGACGCCTTGATGATGCGAGCGCAACAAGCCGTGGCATTCGGTCCGCACGAAGGCTATTTGCCGGCGGCGCACTACGATCAGATCTTCACCGCGCACGGCACGATCATGATCTTTTTCGTCGCCATGCCGTTTATCACCGGCCTGATCAATTTCGTGATGCCGTTGCAGATCGGTTCGCGCGACGTGGCGTTTCCATTCCTCAACAACTTCAGCTACTGGATGACCGTGGCTGGCGCCATCTTGATCATGGCGTCGCTGTTTATCGGTTCATTTGCGCGCACCGGCTGGCTGGCGTATCCGCCGTTGTCGGAAATCGCGACCAGTCCCGATAGCGGGGTGGATTACTGGATATGGGGGCTGCAGATCGCAGGCGTCGGCACCACCCTCTCAGGCATCAACATGCTCGCCACCATCGTCAAGATGCGTGCGCCCGGTATGACCATGATGCGGATGCCGATTTTCACCTGGACCGCGTTGTGCGCGAACGTGCTGATCGTCGCGGCGTTTCCGGTGCTCACCGCCACGCTCGCGCTGCTGACGCTGGATCGTTACGCCGGCACGCATTTCTTTACCAACGAGCTTGGCGGCAACTACATGATGTACGTCAACCTCATCTGGGTGTGGGGACACCCGGAGGTGTACATCCTGGTGTTGCCGGCATTCGGCGTGTTTTCCGAAGTCACCTCCACGTTCTCGCGCAAGCGTCTGTTCGGCTATGCGTCGATGGTGTATGCCACGGTGGTGATTACGGTGCTTTCCTATCTGGTGTGGTTGCACCACTTCTTTACCATGGGGTCGGGCGCGAGCGTCAACTCGTTCTTCGGCATCACCACGATGATCATCTCCATTCCAACCGGAGCGAAGATTTTCAACTGGATGTTCACCATGTACCGCGGGCGCATTGTGTTCGACGTGCCGATGCTCTGGGTGGTGGCGTTTATCGTGACCTTCGCGATCGGTGGCATGACCGGCGTATTGCTGGCGGTGCCGCCGGCGGATTTCGCGCTGCATAACAGCCTTTTCCTCATCGCGCACTTCCATAACGTGATTATCGGCGGCGTGTTGTTCGGCATGTTCGCCGGCGTCAATTACTGGTTCCCGAAAGCGTTCGGTTTTCGACTCGATGCGTTCTGGGGCAAGGTGTCGTTCTGGTTCTGGGTGGCGGGCTTCTACTTTGCCTTTATGCCGCTATATCTGTTGGGATTGATGGGCGTAACGCGTCGCCTTCGCCATTTCGACGATCCATCGCTGCAGATCTGGTTCGAATTGGCCGCGTTCGGTGCGGTGCTGATTTTGATCGGCATTGCCGCGATGATCGTGCAGATTGCCGTGAGCATCATGCGTCGCGATCAATTGCGCGATGACACGGGCGATATCTGGCATGGGCGTACGCTGGAATGGTCCACGTCTTCGCCGCCGCCGCCGTACAACTTCGCGTTTACGCCGATCGTGCACGACGTGGATACGTGGTGGCAGATGAAGCAGAGTCATTGGCGTAGACCGACGCAAGGTTTTCTGCCGATCCATATGCCGAAAAACACCGGCACGGGCGTTTACCTCGCCGTGCTGAGTTTTATCTTCGGCTTCGCGATGGTCTGGTACATGTGGCTGCTGGCGGCGGTGTCGTTCGTGGCGCTGCTTGCGGTGGGCATCCACCACACCTTCAACTACGACCGCGATTACTACATACCCGCTGATGAAATAAATCGCGTCGAAGCGGCCCGCGTGGGAGCCTGACCGCCATGTCCGACATGACCATGACTGCAAGCAGCGGCGGTGCAGACGAGGCGCTCACGTTTCATGTGATCGACGACCGTCATCCGGAAAACGGCACCTTGCTGGGTTTCTGGTTGTACCTGATGAGCGACTGCCTGATTTTTGCGTGCTTGTTCGCGACGTACGGCGTGCTCGGTCGCGAATACGCGGGCGGACCTTCGGCAAAAGAAGTGCTGGAATTGCCAATCGTGGCGGTCAACACCACGCTGCTGTTGCTCTCATCGATTACCTACGGCTTCGCCGTGCTGGAAATGCAGGTCAATCGCCGCGGGCCGATGATGGCGTGGCTGATCGTGACGTGGTTGCTCGGCGCCGGGTTTATCACGTTGGAACTGACAGAGTTCACGCATCTGGTGTCGATCGGCGCGGGTCCGCAGCGCAGCGCATTTCTGTCTTCGTTCTTTACCCTGGTTGGCACGCACGGCTTGCACGTCACCTGCGGTTTGATTTGGATGATCGTGTTGCTGGTGCAAGTGGGTAAGAAAGGCCTGACCGGCGCCAACAAGCGAAGGCTGATGTGCTTGTCGATGTTCTGGCATTTCCTCGACGTGGTATGGGTGGGCGTTTTCAGTTTCGTGTATCTGATGGGAGTGTTGTCATGAGCGAACATGCAACGTCACACGGTCATGACGACGGTCACCACGAAGGCGCGCACGATGGCGTCGACGCCATCCATGTCACCCTCAAGGGTTATCTCACCGGGTTCACTGCGGCGGCGTTTCTCACCATTCTTCCGTTCTGGCTGGTGATGTCGGGCGCGTTTTCGAAGACCGGTCCCGCCGATGCTTTCATTCTTTTGCTGGCCGCAGTGCAGATCGTGGTGCATATGGTGTATTTCCTGCACTTAAACGCGAAATCCGAAAACGGCTGGAACATGCTCGCGTTGATTTTCACCATCGTGCTGGTGGTGATTACCTTGAGCGGATCGATCTGGGTGATGTACCACCTCAACCAGAACATGATGCCGTCGATGATGAAGAACGTGCAAAACCTGCCGTAATCGACATACTTCGTTGATACCGCACGTCATTCCGGCGAAGGCCGGAATCCAGTTTAAATTCGTCGTGCGAAGCACTCAAAACCTTGAATGTGTGCTTCGCACCACGTACCTGACTGGATTCCGGCCTTCGCCGGAATGACGTAAGGATGCGACTGAGACATTTTGCTTCGCCGTGTGCCGCGTCGAGTCGTGCGATCATTAACGCATGCCTCCCCACGACACCACCTCCTACGACACCCCGCGCGCCCCACGCGGCCCCGCCGCCTTGTTCTTCCTTATCGTCTTCGCGCTAGCTCTCTTCGCCGGCTTCGTTTCACTCGGCAACTGGCAAGTGCACCGACTCGCGTGGAAACGCGACCTGATTGCCCGCGTCGATCAGCGCGTGCATGCGCCGCCCATCGCGCCACCGTCGCGCGCTCAGTGGTCCGGCGTGAATGCCGAAAAAGACGAATACGTCCATGTGCAACTCACCGGCGAATTTCTCCACGACAAACAAACCTTGGTATGGACGGCTTCGGACGAAGGCAGCGGCTTTTGGGTCATCACACCATTGCGCATGGCGGACGGCTCCATCGTGCTGATCAATCGCGGTTTTGCGCCGGCCGATTGGTGTGGTCGCGATGCGCATTGCGCGCCGGGGCCATCTGGCGACACCACAGTGACCGGCTTGCTACGGATGTCCGAACCTTCGGCCTTCCTGCGTCGCAACGATCCGGCGCACAACACGTGGTACACGCGCGATGTGCCGGCGATCGCCGCCGCGCGCGGCCTTACGAATGTAGCGCCGTATTTCGTCGATGCCGACGCGTCATCGAGCGGAAGCAATTCGCCGCAGTGGCCGGAAGGCGGAAAAACGGTGATCGAATTTCCCAACAATCATCTCAGCTACCTGATCACCTGGTATCTGCTTGCGTTGATGGTGTTGGGCGCCAGCCTTTACGTGGGCTACGACGAATATCGCCTGCGGCGATCTCGTAAGGCGTAACGGCGAAATCAGGGGTTGGAGCCGAAGAACGTCGCGGTGAAAATCGTGCTCAGCACCGTTCCCGTGGACGCATCGGACATCTCGTTGGGCATGCTCATATTGAAGTACAGCATGCCGTCGATCAGCGACATCATCGCCAGCGCAAGATCGGCGGCCGGCGCGGGCAGCGGTTTTTCCATACGACGGCAGAACTGCGTGATGTAGTAGGCGATCATGTCGCGCTTTTCCAGGCACAGCGTGTTCAATCGCTGGCGGAATTTCGCATCGCGTACCGAATGCAAGCGCGCTTCGGCCCACAACACGTAGCTGGTGTGATCGCGATAGCACTGGCTGTAGAACTGCGCGAGCTGCTTCTGCAGATCTTCGGTGGACAGATCCGCGTCCAGCAGCTGTTGCATGTCCTGCTGAATATCGGAGTGATCGCGCTTGAGTAGCTCGATAAAAAGATCGGTTTTGCTTTTGAAGTTCGAATAGAACGCGCCGCGCGTGTACCCGGCGTGCCCGGCGACGTCTTCCACGCTGGTTGCGGCCAACCCTTTTTTCGCGATAACCACCGCCGCCGCGTCCAGTAGGCGCAGGCGGGTCTGTTCGCGGCTTTCTTCTCGGGTCAATCGTTTGCGTGACATGCGCCATGGTACCACGACGCATGGCACATGTATTTGGATGCTTAGTTGCATTCAGATACAACACTGAATTAGAGTTCATAGCCGTATTTTTAACGCATCCCCTTCTCATCCCCAGGAGCGGTCTGTGAGTGACCTACCTTTTCCCAAGCCCAATGGGCTGACGAAGCGCTACGCCGGACGAACGCTGTTCCTGGCTATCTCTTTGATTTTACTGGCGGCATGCGGCAAAAAGCCGGCCGACGCTGACGCGGCCGTGCCGGTCATCGCGCTACCTGTTAAGGCCGTCGATGGCGCCCAGACGGGTCGTTTCCCTGGCGATGTGCATGCTCGCTACGAAATGCCGCTCTCGTTTCGTATCGGCGGCCAGCTGTCGGCCCGGTACGTGGACCCGGGCCAGGCGGTGAAGCAGGGCCAAGCGCTGGCCCAGCTCGATCCGGCCGATACCAATAAGCAATTGGCCGCGGCCAAGGCCGCGCTGGATGCGGCGGAGCACCGTCTGTTGTTCGCCACGCAACAGCGCGACCGCGACGAAGCGCAGTTCAAACAAAACTTGATCAGCCAACTTCAGCTGCAAACTACGCAGGATGCGTATGCCTCCGCACTCGCCGGTCGCGATCAAGCGAAGCAGCAGTACGAGCTTGCGCAAAATCAATCGCATTACGCGACGCTGGTGGCCGACCACGATGGCGTTATCACCAGTCGTCAGGCCGACGTGGGGCAGGTGCTTGCTGCGGGGCAGTCCGTGTTCGGTTTCGCGTGGTCGGGCGAGCGCGAGATTTATCTGGACGTGTCGGAAAGCCGCGTCGACGGCATCGCGATCGGGCAGTCCGCGACCGTAACGTTGCCCGCGTTGCCTGGCCGCACGTTCACCGCGCACGTGCGCGAAATCGCGCCGGCCGCGGATGCGCAGTCGCGCACGTATCTGGTGAAGTTGAGCGTCGACAATCCCGGCGCAGCCTTGCAATTGGGCATGACGGCGGATGTCGCGTTGCGCAGCGATGCGTCTTCGGCTGCTGCTGTCGAAATTCCCGCCACCGCGTTGTTTCATCAGGACGAACATCCCGCCGTATGGGTGGTGCGCACCGATTCCACGCTTGAGCTTCGTCCCGTCACCGTGGTGCGTTACGGCGAACGCGACGTGTGGATCAGCAACGGGTTGAAGGCTGGCGAACGCGTGGTGATGCAAGGCGTGCATACGGTCTCGGTCGGTGAGAAGGTCGCGCTGATCGCGCCGCCGCATCCTGAGGATGCGCCGCGATGAATCACGAAGAACGCTTCAATCTCTCTGCATGGACCTTGCGGCATCAGTCGTTGGTCTTCTTTTTGATGGCGTTGATCGCGCTGTTCGGCCTGCTGTCGTACAAGAATCTGTCGCAATCGGAAGACCCGCCGTTCACCTTCAAGGTGATGGTGATTCAAACCTATTGGCCGGGCGCCACGTCCAAGCAGGTGCAGGAAGAGGTCACGGACCGCATCGCGCGCAAGCTGCAGGAAACGCCGAATATCGATTTTCTGCGCAGCTATTCGCGTCCGGGTGAGTCGCTGATCTTTTTCAATATCAAGGATTCGGCGCCCTCCGCCGTGGTGCCGGAAACGTGGTACCAGGTGCGCAAAAAGGTGGGCGATATCGCCGCGCAATTGCCGCAAGGCGTCCAAGGTCCTTTCTTCAACGACGAATTCGGCGACGTTTACACCAATATCTATGCGTTGGAAGGCGACGGTTACACGCCCGCGCAGTTGCACGACTACGCCGATCAATTGCGCGGAGAACTGCTGCGCGTGCCAGGCGTCGGCAAGGTCGACTATTTCGGCGATCAAAATCAGCACATCTATATCGATGTGTCGAACGCGAAATTGGCGAAGCTGGGCATCAGTCCGCAACAGATCGGGCAGGCCATCAACGAACAGAATGCGGTCGCCTCGACCGGCGTGCTCACCACGGCGGACGACCGCGTTTATGTGCGGCCGAGCGGACAATTCGACGATCTGGATGCCTTGGCCGATTCGCTGTTGCATGTCAATGGCAAGAGCTTCCGCTTGGGCGATATCGCCACGATCCGTCGCGGCTACGACGATCCGTCCAGTCAGACCATGCGCTTTATGGGCAGGCAAGTGCTGGGCATCGGCGTCACCATGCAGCCTGGCGGCGATGTGATCCATCTCGGCAAAGCGCTCGATGAAAAGATGGATGTCTTGCAAAAACGCTTGCCGGCGGGATTGAAGCTGTCGGAAGTAACCAGCATGCCGCACGCGGTGTCGCACTCGGTCGACGATTTTCTGGAGTCGGTCGCGGAAGCCGTCACCATCGTGTTGATCGTGAGCTTGCTGAGCCTCGGTTTCCGCACGGGCATGGTGGTGGTGATTTCGATTCCGTTCGTGCTCGCGGCCACCGCGCTCTGCATGGATATGTTCGGCATCGGTCTGCACAAAGTCTCGCTGGGTACCTTGGTGCTGGCGTTAGGTTTGCTGGTGGACGACGCGATCATCGCCGTCGAGATGATGTCGGTGAAATTGGAGCAAGGCTGGGGCCGCGTGCGTGCGGCGGCGTTTGCGTATACCAGTACGGCGTTTCCGATGCTCACCGGTACTTTGGTGACGGTGTCGGGATTTCTGCCGATCGCGTTGGCGAAATCGAGCACAGGTGAATACACGCGTTCGATTTTCGAAGTGTCGGCCATTGCGTTGCTCGTATCGTGGCTCGCGGCGGTGATCGTGATTCCGCTGCTGGGCTATCACATGCTGCCCGAGCATCACGAGCGCGCCAAACCTGGCCAGGAATGGTGGGCTCGCATGCTACCCGCGCGTTGGAATGAAGCGCGCGCGGCCAAAGCCGTTGCGCCGGTACACAACGGCGATGAAATCGAAATTTACGACACCCGGTTCTATCGGCGCTTCCGCGGTTGGCTGGATGCGTGTCTGCGTTATCGCTGGTTGGTGCTCGCGTCGACGGTCGCGTTGTTTGTCGTGGCGCTCGCCGGTTTCGGGCTAGTGCCGAAGCAATTCTTCCCCAGTTCCGATCGCCCGGAATTGTTGGTCGACCTTCGCTTGCCGGAGGGCGCTTCCATCATAGCCACGCAACGCGAAGTCAAACGTTTCGAAGCCGCGCTGCAAGGCCGCAAAGAGATCACCAACTTTGTGAGTTTCGTCGGCAGCGGCGCGCCGCGCTTTTATCTGCCGTTGGACCAACAATTAGCGCAACCCAACTTTGCGCAGTTCGTGATTACTGCGAAAGACGTCAAGGAACGCGAAAAGCTGGCGACGTACCTGGAAGGCGAACTGAAGCGCGACTTCAGCGAGGTGCATAGCCGCGTGAGTCGTTTGGAAAACGGGCCGCCCGTCGGCTTTCCCGTGCAGTTCCGCGTCGAAGGCGACGATATCACCACGGTGCGCGGTATCGCCGAGCAAGTGGCCGGCGTGATGCGCGCCAATCCGAATACCACGAACGTGCAATTCGATTGGGACGAACCGGCCGAACGCTCTGTGCGCTTTGAAGTGGATCAGTTCAAAGCGCGTCAGCTGGGCATCAGCTCGCAGGACATCGCCAACTTTCTTGCCATGACTTTGTCGGGCACGACGGTGACGCAGTTCCGCGAACGCGACAAGCTGATCGCCGTGGATCTTCGCAGCCAGGAAGGCGACCGCATCCATCCCGATCAGATCGAGCGTTTGGCGATACCGACGCCCAGCGGCACCGCCATTCCGCTCGCGCAACTCGGGCATGTGGCGTACGGCCTCGAATACGGCGTGGTCTGGGAACGCGATCGCCAGCCGACGATCAATGTGCAAAGCGACACGCGCGGCGGGGCCCAGGGTCTGGATGTTACCAACGCCATCGACCAGAAACTTGGCGATATTCGCGCGCATTTGCCGGTGGGCTATCGCGTCGAAGTCGGCGGGTCAGTAGAGCAGAACGAGAAGGCGCAGGGTTCGATCAATGCGCAGATGCCGCTGATGGTGGTGGCGGTGCTTACGCTATTGATGATTCAGCTGCAAAGCATCGGCCGCACCTTTATGGTGGTGTTGACCGCGCCGTTGGGATTGATCGGCGTGATTCTCGCGTTGTTGTTGTTCCATCAACCGTTCGGGTTTGTGGCGATGCTCGGCACGATTGCGATGTTCGGCATCATCATGCGTAACTCGGTGATCTTGGTGGATCAGATCGAGCAGGATATTCGTGCTGGTCATCCGCGTTGGGAGGCGATTGTCGGCGCGACCGTGCGACGATTCCGGCCGATCACCTTGACCGCCGCCGCCGCCGTGCTGGCGTTGATTCCGCTCCTACGCAGCAACTTCTTCGGCCCGATGGCCACGGCGTTGATGGGCGGTATCACGGTAGCGACCGTACTGACGTTGTTTTATTTGCCGGCGCTGTATGCCGCGTGGTTCCGCGTGCGCGCCGACGAACCTGCCAAGGAACCGGAGGCTCTCACATGAAGCCCTCACGCAGCATCGTTTTTTCGACTCGAATCACGGCGTTGGCCGCGGTGCTGGCTTTGACGGGTTGCGCTTTCGCGCCGCCCGCCAAGCCGCCGGCTTCGCCTTTGCCGAAACAGTACACGGCGACACCCGTGCCTGCCGACAGCACCAAGGTGGACGGCGTCGCGCAACACTTCAGTCTCGGCGAACGCGCTGTGCCCGAATGGTGGCGCGAATACGGCAACGAGACGCTCGATGCATGGGTGGAAGAGGGATTGCGCAACAATCCCTCGTTGGCTGCGACCAAGCACACGCTTGAAGCCGCGCATCAGCTGCTGCGCGCGCAGATCGGCGCCACCATGCTGCCATCGTTAGACGCCCAAGCGCAGGCTACGCGACAACGCGCGTTGGGCTTTCCGAGTTTCGGTCCGCCGACCAACCTTTACGATGTCTACGCCGGTCAGCTGGCGCTGAGCTACGACTTCGACGTGTTCGGCGCGGCGCGGCACGGGGTTGAGCAGACGGCGGCGCAGGTCGATCAACAATCCTACGAATTCGACGCCGCGAAACGCGCATTGGCGGCCAATATCGTGATTGCGGCCATCAACGCAGCCTCGCTGCAAGAGCAACTCACCACCAGCGAGCGTCTCGCGACATTGGCGCATCAGCAGACCGATATCAGCGAACATGCGCGCCAACTGGGCGCAGCCTCGCAAGACGATGTACTGGCGTTGCGACAACAGGCGGCAAGTATCGACACATCGCTGCCGCCGCTGCGCGCACAGGCCGAACGGGCGCGTCACGCGTTGGCCGTATTGATGGGGCGCACGCCAGATCAAGCGCCGGCGAATCTCACCTTGGCGCAATTGAGCCTGCCACCCAATGTTCCCTTAAGCGTGCCGTCCGACTTGCTTCGCCAACGCCCCGATGTGCTTGCGGCAGAAGCGGCGGTGCATGCGGCGTCCGCAAAAGTGGGCGTGGCGACGGCGAACATGTTCCCGCATATATCGTTGTCCGCGTCGTTGGGCTCAGCCGCGTTCAAGCCGTCGAATCTGTTCACCAGCGCCGGATCGATATGGAGCGCGGGTCTATCGCTGACGCAGCCGATTTTCCACGGCGGTGAATTGATCGCACAGCGCAAGGCGGCGATTGCCGATTACAACGCGGCGATCTCGAACTATCAGCAAACGGTGCTCAATGCATTTCAGAATGTCGCCGACACGCTGACGGCATTGAATCAGGATGCGTTGACGCTGCAAGCGGCGCAGGATCAGGCGGCGGCTGCGCAGCAATCGTTCGCCAATACCGATGCTCGGTATCGCCTCGGGGCGATCTCTTATCCGTCCAAGGTGCTGAGCGAGCAGCACTGGCAAAGCGCGGCGCTGACGGAAATCCAGGCCAGGGCGTCGCGCCTGACCGACACGGCTGCATTATTCCAGGCGATGGGCGTGCCGTCGTCTGCGGAGCTTGCCGATAACGCGAGTCGCTAACTTCCGTCGCCCCAGCGAAGGCCGGGGCCTAGCGTCTTTGTCGTTACGAAAGAATCGAAGTCAGTGGGCCCCGGCGTTCGCCGGGGCGACGAATGACTATGTCTTGCGGTGAGCTGACAGATCGCGCCGTCGCAAATCCATTTCAAAAACGCGCCACCGAAACGTCTTTAGAGGAATTGCAGTCGTTTCTCCGAGGCGTACGTCTTGAACAAGTCAAACCAACCGCCCGCAGGCGTCCTGGGATTGGGCATGGAAGCCTTTTTGCCGCCGGGCGTTTACGTGCCCGACATCCGCCGATTGCCGCATGGCACATCACTGGCGGAACGCGTCCGCGCGGCGTTGCTCCGCAGTGGCGCGGATGTTTTGGAAGCCTGGCGTTCCAGGCCGCTGGCGAATACGTTGCAATCGCTGCGCAACCGCCAGGACTGGACCGGACCTTGGTACAAGCGCAGCGTTACGGGCATGAAATACCTCGTGCGTAGTGCGTGCATGCCTGTGCGGCATACCTGCTTTCTCGCCTTTGTCGACGCACATCCCGCGATGGGTGTCTACCGTCAGCGCGATCCGCGTTTGTTGGAGCGACACATGCATCGCTTTATCAACGCCACGTGGCGCCGTAGCGATCGCCTGAATTACCTGCAGCAACATTATCGTTTTGCGTTGGCGCATTTGCCGCGCGATTTGTTCGAGCGCGTCTATGTCAACGGCCACGCCGATTTGGGAAGCCTGACGGCCAAGGACGGCTCCCTGTTGAAACTTTGCCTGCGCCCGCCGATTTTAAAAGGCTGCGAGGGCGAACTGGGCCTGCAGCTTTGCGATGCGGATGACGTGCCGCTCTACAGCATTATCTTTACCGTCGCCGACGAGAAGCCGAGCTTGATGATCGGATGTCTGCAAGGGCCGCGCGGCGCTGACGCCCGTGACGTGGTGCGTGCATTGACGCGCAATTTGCACGGCATGCGCCCCAAGCACCTAATGTTGTCGCTGGTCTATGCGTTTGCGCGTCACTACGGTATCGACAAACTGGTGGCGATCAGCAACGACGCGCATCCGCTGCGCCGCAGCGGTCGTCCGGTTTATTCGGACTACGACGCATTCTGGAAAGAGCAGCATGGCCGGCGCATCGGCGGCGGCTGGTTTGCATTGCCGTCTTCTCAAGCACATAAAACCGAAGCGGAGGTGCCGAGCAACCACCGCGCCGCATTTCGTCGACGCGAAGCGTTACGCCGGCAAGCAGAGCATATGTTGATTCAGGCCTTGGCACAGCCAGAGCCTGAGATTCAGCCTGTCCCGGCGCGTGTGCCGGCATCGCTGCGCACGCTATCGGCAATTGTGGCAGGCTCTTATCACGGGCTATAGGGCATGAGCACTGTGACGCTAACCGTGCACGTGAGCGACATCGAAAAGCTCTTCAGGGAGCACAGTCGTGCCCTGATCGCGTTTCTTCAATGCCGCCTCCATTCGTTGTCGGATGCGCAGGAGGTCGCGCAGGAAGCATATTTGCGCATGCTGACGATGGAAAACCGCGAGGACGTAGAGTCGCTGCGCGGCTATTTGTTCACGGTGGCCGCAAACCTCGCCACCGATCTTATGCGCAAGCGCAAGGTACGCAGCGACTTTTCCATCGCGCAATCGCAGGACGAGCCGATGGACGAGCACAGCCCTGTACACCACGCCATGGCGGTGGAGCAGGCGGCCGGCATTCGTCACGCGCTGCGCGAGCTACCCGCCAAGGCCAGCCAGGCATTTGTGATGCATGTGATCGAGGGGCGCGACTTCGGAACGGTTGCGCGAACGATGAAACTCAGCGAGCGCATGGTGCGCTACCACGTCGCTAACGCGCTGGCGCATTGCCGCGCGCGCGTCGACGAGAAGGAGATGCCGTAATGGCGATCAAACAGCATGACGACGTCGTACGCGCTGCCGCCGATTGGTGGGTGCGGCTGCGCGAGCCGCAGGCGAACGATAGCGAGACATTCGAGCAGTGGCTGGCGTGGACCGATCAGGATCCGCGCCATCTGGAAGTGTTCGAGCGCATGAACGATTTGGGCGAGCAGTTGAGCAAACTCGACCGCGTTTCGCGCCAGGGCCTGATCAATGCCTTTGCGCGCCCGGTTTCGCCGCAGCGCCGATGGGTTCCTATGGCCGCGGCCGCGTCGATCTTGGCGGCGGTGTTGGCCGGCGCCGGATACGTCGCGTGGACGCGCATGGGCGCGGGCGTCGCCACACAAACCTATCAAAGCGACATCGCGCAAAACCGCGACATCACGTTGCCCGACGGGTCGAAGGTGGCGTTGGGCGCGGCATCCGCGATCACCGTGCGATTCGATGGCGACCAGCGACGTGTCGAACTCAGTCGTGGCGAGGCGTACTTTCAGGTGGTGCACGACGAGGCCCATCCGTTCGTCGTGACGGCAGGCGATGTCGCGGTGCGCGATATCGGCACGGCATTCGACGTTCGCCGTACGGGCGATCGTGTGGCGATCGCGATTACACAGGGGCGCGTAGCCATTGCTGATCGTCGCTCCGGAGCCGGCGCACAGGCGACGCTGGAGGCGGTCGCGGGTCAGCGCGTTTCCTACGATCCGAATGCGTCGAGCATGACCGTCGGCAGCATGGCGGCGGAGCAAGCGACGGCATGGCGCGACGACCGCCTGGAATTTATCGACGAGCCGTTGAGCGTGGTGGTCGACAATTTGAATCGCTACACCCGCACGCCGTTGCATGTCGCCGATGCCGATCTGGGCCAACTGCATTACACCGGGACGGTTCGCGTCGATGCGATGGACGGTTGGCTACATGCATTGCCGGAGGTCTTTCCGGTACGTGTGACCAAGCAATCCAATGGCGTCGTTCTTTCGGATGCGCAGCGTTCCACGCACCATTGATGCAGCGCCGCTGAAACGGTGATTTGAAAGTTTGCAGCAAGCCCGGATATTGGTATCGCTATCAATCGGCAGGTTTCGTATCGCAAGCACGTGCCAATCGAAACGCCGCGTGTCACACTCGTGATTTCTCGCGGAGTTCACGCATGTCATGAGCCGGTTTGCCTGGCTGCCCGCTTACGGCTGCCTGACGTTGGTGTTAGCTGCAGGGGCGGTTTGCAGTAGCCCGGTTCGCGCAGCGGAGCAATCGGTCGGCATGCGTTTCGCGATACCTGCTCAGTCGCTTGCTACGGCGTTGATCGCTTTTGGCAAGCAGGCCAATGTGCAGGTGCTGACAGCGAGCCAAACGGTCGATGCGCTACGTTCGCGTGCGGTGAACGGTACGTTCGCACCGAACGTCGCGCTCGCGCAGTTGCTCGAAGGCACGAAGATGAGTTTCGTGTTCGTCGACGCGCGCACGGTGGTGGTGAAGCCGCTTGCGTCGGCGTCCGTGCCGCCAAGCAAGAGCGCTCCAACGTCAACGTCGGCGAAGTTGCTGCCGCCGATTCAGGCGATTGGTCTGGTGGGTAGCGATGCAGGCTTTATGGCGGATGTAAGCAGCGGTCCGACGCGCACACTTTCCGATCCGATCGATGTGCCCCAATCGGTTGGCATCGTTACGCAGAGTCTTTTGCAATCCGAGCAGGTGCAGACGATCGCCGATGCGATCCGCAATGTCGCCGGCGCGGAGTACATCGACGGTTCGAGCGGGTTGCCGATCTTCGATGTGCGGGGGTTTATCGCCGGCAATGGTATGACGGACGGCATGCCGAATAACGTGCTTGCCGTCGGCGATTATCCGCCGATGATCGGCGTGGAGCGTGTGGAGGTTTTGAAAGGACCGCAGGCGATTCTTGGCGATACGTCGGCTTACAACAATTTTGGCGGCTTGATCGATGTGGTGTTGAAGAAGCCGCAAAGCGAGCCTATCCATCAGCTGATGTTTTCCCTAGGCGACCATGGCGAGAAGCAACTAGGCGTCGATTTCGCGGGTGCGCTGAGCGACAGTCGCACGCTGACGTATCGGTTGGTGATGAATGGCGATGCGGCGGATCGCACGCCGCAAGGTATGCGAGGTCAGCGCAATCGCTATATCGCGCCATCCATCGGCTGGTCGACGCCCAACACCACGGTGATCGCCGGGCTTTCGTGGATGACGAATCACATGCCCATCCCCGATCATACGGTGTTGCTGGGCGACACCGTCGGTACGGCTTCGCCGCCGGGGTTGCTGCTGGACAATCCCAACGATCGTACGGCAGTGGAAACGCGTCGGCTGTTCTATTTATTGGAGCATCGATTCAACGACATCTTTACCTTCCGCAGTCGCGCGCAATATGTGCGCGAGTCGATCGATCTGCAGGATTGGTCGTTGTCGGGCATGCAGCCTTCGGGCGACACGACGGCTGCAGCTGAGCGATATCACTCTTCCGACACGTACTACACGTTGCAGAACGATGTGACCGCAACGTTGGGTCACGGTTGGATGCAGCATGCATGGGTGCTTGGTTTCGATTACTCGCGTATCCAGGACGGCAACGGTTTCGATGCGTTTGGCCCGAACGTAACGTACAACGTCTTCACGGGCGGCGTATTGCCGCCGCCTACGTCGGTATTGTCATCCAGCGACTATGCGGCAGGTTATTTTTCCGGCAGTCCGTGGACGAAAGAAAGCGGGGTGTTTCTTCAGGATCAAATAAGTCTCGGCATGCATTGGAATGTGCTGTTGGCCGTACGGCGCACGAGTTATGAAATTCAAACGACGTATCCGGACGGCTCGCCGTGGAATTTGCATAAAACACATTGGGTACCCAACTTCGGCCTGGTCTACAAGCTCACGCCGAACATGTCGTTGTATGGAAATTCGTCCAATGGATTTCAGCCCGATACGTACCTGGGCAAGGACGGACGTCCCTTACCGCCGTCGTTGTCGCGGCAGATTGAAGCCGGCGCGAAATTCGATCTTTTTCAGGATCGCGCGCGTCTGACCGTGGCTGCCTATCGCATCATGCTGGATCACAGCGAAGATCTTTTGTCGTTGCAGCCGCCGTATTACATCGTTAGCGGTCCAGGGCAATCGAACAAAGGCATCGAGGTGGAATTCAACGGAAAGGTGACGTCGAACGTCAGCGTAAGCACGGCCTATACGCGCGCTTCGGTTCGCAATAACGACGGAACGCCGGCGACAGGCGAGCCGAAACAGCGCTTCAATTTATGGGCCAGTTACTGTTTTCCTTTGGGTGCGCTACGTGGATTTGGCGTGGCGGGCGGGGTGCTCGCGCGCAGTCGAAGTTTGGGTCAGTTTTCCGATGGCAGCGCGTATATCCATATACCGGGGCAAGCCGATGTGGCGGCCAATGTGTTCTATCGCACTGCAAGTTGGAGCCTCACATTCGGTGTGAAAAATTTGCTCGGTCGTCAGCTCTATAGCCCGGTGTTCGACGAGACGTTTGTGCCGCTTCGCAATCATCGAACGTACCTGCTGAGCGGTACCGTGAGTCTTTGAGAGATTCGTTGTGATGAGGGTCGAGTGCATGCGCTCCATGCGTGCGTGAGTCGCCGGCGTTTCATTTCTTCACGAAGTCGTCACGAAAAAGTCGCCGCATCAAATTGCGATGGCAATCGTGCACATCGTTCGTTGTGCGCGCGGATTTATAACGAATGATTTCAATAAACGCACGTCGAAAACGATGGATCGCTGCATCGATGTGGCGAAAATGCGGGAGATAACGACGATAGGAAAATTTCTATCGAGAAACTCGTCGTGAATCTCGATGCTTGATAGCGAATCGATGCGCATGCGCTTGATGCAGGCGTTGCCACAACATTTTGCGCCTACAAATTTTTGTGATCTGTGTCATGCCGTTGTCATCTATCGACTACGGAAGTCGCGTGTTAGAACTACATCGCAGGGGAAAAAAGAAGACGCGCAACGCGTGCACGCGTAGCAATCGTCTTGTTACTGCGTTGAGAGGTATCGAGGGAAGACCTAAGCAGTCGTACATCGAAGTAATGCGTGATTGTGGATTTTCGTTTGGTGCATCGTGGCTTCGTGACGCCGCCGCCAACACGGGACGCATGTCAGCTGCGCGAGCACCCTTTCTTACACAAACTCCGTGGGGAGAATTGAACGTGAGATTTGGATCCGTACGTCCAGGCGGCCGCCGCGCTGCCAAGTTTGTGCTGTCCGTTTTGGCAGTGAGTCTTGCATCGAGCTATGCCGCGAGCAGTCACGCCGGCACGATCGGTTTGTTGTCCAAGCCGCAGATTACGCAGGCGCCGAGCAACAATAATCGTGTGACGCTGGAGGGTAACGTTTCGCCGCACGCCACCGCCGCCAACGATCGCGGTCGCGTCGACGATTCCATTCAGCTCGATCACATGCTGTTGCAGCTGAAGCGTCCTGCCGACCGCGAAGCGGCGTTGGAAACGCTGATGCAACAACAAACCACCAAGGGTTCGCCCAACTACCACCAATGGTTGACGGCCGCGCAATTCGGCGAACAGTACGGCCCTTCGCAGATGGACGTCGACGCGATCACAAGCTGGTTGAAGCAGCAGGGCTTCACAGTGAATCGCGTGTACGAAAGCGGCATGACGGTCGACTTTTCCGGTACGGCGGGACAGGTCCGTCAGGCCTTCGGTACGGAGATGCATCATCTGAGCGTCAATGGCGAGAACCATATCGCCAATATGAGCAATCCGCAGATTCCGGCCGCGTTCGCGGGCGTCGTACAAGGCGTGGTGTCGTTGAACGACTTCCGCCCGCACGTGAACTACAAGCCGCATGGCGACTACACCTTTACCAGCGGCACCAGCACCTATCAGGCGGTAACGCCGTCCGATCTAGCGACGATCTATAACCTCAATCCGTTGTTCAGCGCGGGCGTAAACGGAACTGGGCAAACGATCGTGTTGATCGAAGACACCAACGTGTATTCGACCAGCGACATCACCACGTTCCGTTCGACCTTCGGGTTGCCCACGGCGACCTTCAGTCAGGTGCATCCGGGTAGCTGCACGAATCCTGGCGTCGTGACGGGCAACGACGGCGAAGCGGAGTTGGACGTGGAGTACGCCGGCGCAGCCGCACCGAGTGCCGCGCTTGAACTGGCGTCGTGTGCGGATACGTCGACCACGTTCGGCGGCTTGATCGCGGTGCAGAACCTGATCAACGGTGCGTCGGTGCCGACGATCATGAGCATCAGCTACGGCGAGTGCGAAGCGGCGAATGGCGCTACGGCGAATGCTGCGTACATTTCCACCTATCAGCAGGCGGCGTCGGAAGGTGTGTCGGTGT
Source organism: Dyella sp. 2HG41-7 (assembly GCF_021390675.1). Classification (NCBI taxonomy): domain Bacteria; kingdom Pseudomonadati; phylum Pseudomonadota; class Gammaproteobacteria; order Lysobacterales; family Rhodanobacteraceae; genus Dyella; species Dyella sp. 2HG41-7. The sequence goes on along the minus strand of NZ_JAJEJV010000004.1, from coordinate 3,853,546 downwards.
TTGTTTCTTCCGGCGATGAAGGCGCGGCGAGCTGTGATGCTGACCAGGCGAATGCCACGCATGGCATCGGCGTAAGCGGCTTTGCCTCCACGCCTTACAACGTAGCGGTGGGCGGTACCGACTTTGGCGATACGTACGCAGGCACGAACAGCACGTATTGGAACTCCACCAACACGTCGACCTACGGTTCGGCCAAGTCGTATATCCCGGAAATTCCGTGGAACGATTCGTGCGCCAGCAAACTGATCACGGCTGCGTTGGGTTATTCCACGCCTTATGGCAGAACCGGGTCTTGCAACAGTACTGCCGGCCGAAACTATCTGACGACGGCGTCGGGTAGCGGCGGTCCTAGCGGTTGTGCAAGCGGTACTCCGAGCACATCGGGCGTGGTGAGCGGTACCTGCAAAGGTACGGCGAAGCCTTCGTGGCAATCGATCCTTGGCAATCCGTCCGACGGCGTGCGTGATATTCCCGACGTCTCGCTGTTCGCCGCGAATGGTGTGTGGGGTCACTACTACGTTTACTGCTACACCAACACCGCCGGCGGCGGCGTCGCCTGCACGGGTGCACCGAGCGGTTGGGCCGGCGCGGGTGGTACGTCGTTCGCGTCGCCCATCATGGCGGGCATTCAGGCGCTGGTGAACGAGCACAACAACCTCACCAGCGGCGCGGGCAATCCGAACCCGGTGTATTACTCGTTGGCCAACACCGAGTACGGTTCGTCGGGTAGTGCGACGTGCAATTCCAGCAATGGCAACACCGTGGGCAGTTCGTGCATCTTCTACGACGTGACCCAAGGCGATATGGATGTGAACTGCACAGGTACGCACAGCTGCTACAAGCCGTCGGGTACCTATGGTGTGTTGTCCACATCCAACTCGAGCTATGCGCCGGCTTATGGCACGAGCACGGGCTGGGATTTCGCGACCGGTATCGGTTCGTTGAACGCCTACAATCTGGTGTATGCGTCGGGTTGGTAAGCGGTAGAAGCGCTTGCTGTAAACGAAGACGCCCCCGATGTATCGGGGGCGTCTTTATTTGCGACGTAAGTTCAAATTACTGGGATGCGGGCGGATTCGCCGTAAACACATCGGCGCCAAACGTGCGCAGTTGGTCGTCTTTGGCGTAACCCAAATGCGACAACCCGAATATATCTTCCAGACTGCGCAGCAAGCTGTAGTGGTTGTATTCCACTTTCGATACGGTGCCGGGCGCGATGTAAGGCGAGAGCATCACGGCGCCGATTTGACCGCCGCCCGGGCCGATTTTGCCGCCGGGTTGCGGGCCGCCGGGCAATGGTTTTTCGTTGCAGCATGAGGTGCCGTCGTTGCCTTCGTCGAAGGTGATAATCAACAAACCATCTTGCTTGAACGCGGGCGAATCGACTATGCGCGGCACCCAGGCGCGCAGAAACGCATCGGCCGAAATCAGGCCGCCTTGCTCGCCGTTTTTACACGGCGCGTCGTGACCGTCGTGGCAAAGATTCGGCGTGATGTAGACGAAATTCGCTGTGGTGCTGATATGAGCGAGATCATTGGCGAGATGATCGAGATTCACCACATGGCTGTTGCAGGACGACTTCGAGTCGATAATCGAATGGAAGTACACGAACGGATTGTGCTTCGTCGCGTATTGATCGTTCGGTGCGGCGTGCTCGGTAATATCCACAGCGCCGATCGCCGGATGCGCGCAGGTGGCCGCTTCGCGTGAAAGGTCCGCGCCCATATCTTCCATGTACGCCTTCCAGCTCAGGCCGGCGCGCGTGAGTTGGTTGGCGATGGTCAGCACGCTCTTGGGATAGACGCAACCCGTGCCCGGTAGTTGCCCGTACGCGTCGGCCTTCTTCGACGTGGACACGAATTCGACGAAGTTGTCGCAATCGGCCTGTGTGGCGGGGTTCGGCGCTTGCCCGCTGATCATTGCAATGTAGTTGTCGAGGCTGTAATGCCCGATGCCGTAGTAGTTGGGCAGCAAGGCGCCTTGCTTGGGCAGCTCGTGCGCCAGATACGGCGCGGGCGATTGCTCGCCGAACGTGACCGGATACGACTCGTTCTCCAGCATGATGATGAAGACATGCCGCACGGGTGCAGGCATTGCGGCTGTTGCGGCCATGCACGCGCCCGAAAAACAAAGTGCGCCGATCAAAGCGACGAGCGCGAGGCGAATACGCATCGACGTACGACGCGTACCAAAATAAGTCGATAGATAAGACATCCGCGGATTCCTTCAGCCATCGCGCCTTGCCAACCGCAACGCGCACAGGCTATTGCAGCGACTTTGTACGACAGGATCAAGTCGTGCGGATGTCGTTGCGAATGCGCCAGCCCGCGAACGCCGTGGGTTGGCTATGTATCACGCGCGGCCGTAGACGTCGTCGAAGCGGACGATGTCGTCTTCGCCGAGATAACTGCCGGACTGCACTTCGATCAGCTCCAACGGCACCTTGCCGGGATTGCGCAGACGGTGAACGCTGCCGAGCGGGATATACGTGCTCTGGTTTTCCGCCAGCAGATAGACCTTGTCATCGCAGGTGACTTCCGCCGTGCCCGACACCACGATCCAATGTTCCGCGCGGTGATGATGCTTCTGCAGGCTAAGGCTGGCGCCGGGTTTGACCACGATGCGTTTGACCTGGAAGCGCCCGCCCGCTTCGAGCGAGTCGTAGCTGCCCCATGGACGATGCACGACGCGATGGAACGAGTGCTCGGTGCGGCCGGAAGCCTTCAATTGATCGACGATTTTTTTCACATCTTGCGCGGCATCGCGATGCGCGACCAAGGTGGCGTCCGGCGTGCTGACGACGATGAGATCGTCCACGCCGACGGTCGCGATCATATGGCGATCGTGCGAACGCAGCAGCGAATTGCGCGTGTTGACGGTGAGCGTGTCGCCTTCGCGCTGATTGCCGTGTTCGTCGTGGTGACCCGACAGCCACAGCGCGGACCACGAACCGATATCGCTCCATGCGCAACTCACCGGAATTACTGCGGCTCGCGAGGTTTTTTCCATCACGGCATAGTCGATGGAATTGTCCGGCACCTTCGCAAAAGCCTCGGCATCGACGCGCACGAAATCCAGATCGCCGTGGCCGGTGGCGTACGCTTTGCGCACGGATTCAAGCATGTCCGGCGCGTGCTGGCTCAGTTCCTCGAGATAGCGCGCTGCCTTGAACAGGAACATGCCGGAGTTCCAGTCGTAGCCGCCGTCTTTGACGTAGCTTTCGGCGGTGGACTGATTCGGTTTCTCCACGAATCGCTCGACGCGATAAGCACTGCCGCCCAGCGATTCGGCGCGACGGATATAACCAAAGCCTGTTTCAGGGCGATCCGGGCGAATACCGAAGGTGACCAGCCAGCCATCGCGCGCGGCGGGAAGCGCCTGCTGCACGGCCGTGGTGAAGCTTTCCGTATCGCCGATCAGATGGTCGGCGGGCAACACCAGCAACAGGGCGTCTGGATCGCGCTCCAGCGCCTTCAACGCACCAAGGGCGATAGCTGGCGCGGTGTTGCGGGCCACCGGCTCCAGCAGGATCGTGGCGCCTTGTACGTCGGCTTCCAGAAGCTGATCGGCGGCCAGAAAGCGGTGATCCTCGCTCGCGACGATGATCGGCGCGGTCACTTCGGGCAGCTTTTGCGTGCGTGCGACCGTTTGCTGAAACAGCGTGCCATCACCGCTGAGCGATAGAAATTGCTTGGGCAGGTTTCTGCGCGAGACGGGCCATAGGCGCGTGCCGCTACCGCCGCTGAGAATCAGAGGGATCAGCATGATTCAACGAACCTGCTTGGCGAGAGTATCGATGACATGGTCCAGGCCTTGCTGCCAATCGGCTAAAGCATAGCCGAAGCGTTGCTGGAAGCCTTGATTGTCCAGCACGGACCAGGTGGGACGCTTGGCCGGCGTGGGGTAGTCGGCGGTGGTGATCGCCTGGACTTTCGGCGTGCGAGCGATCAAGCCGCGCGCATGGGCTTTTTCGAAGATGGCCTGCGCAAACCCGTGCCAGCTGGTGTGGCCGCTGGCGACCAGGTGGTGCACACCATGCAGCGTTGCGCATTGCGACGCATCGGCGTTTTTCCATGCTGTCAGCGCGGCGAGCGTGGCGTGGACGATGATGTCGGTGCTGGTCGGCGCGCCGTATTGATCCGCCACCACGCGCAACTCATCGCGATCCGCGCCGAGTCGCAGCATGGTGCGCAGAAAATTATGGCCGTGCGGCGCGTACACCCATGCCGTGCGGAACAATAGATAGGCCGCGCCGCTGGCTTGCAGCGCCTGTTCTCCTGCCAGCTTGCTGCGGCCGTAAGCGCCGAGCGGCGAAGTGGCTGCGTCAACCGCATACGGTGTCGTGGCATCGCCGTCGAAAACGTAGTCGGTGGAAAAATGCACGACCAAGGCGTCGTTCGCCGCAGCCCAGCATGCGATCGCGGCAACGGACTCGCCATTCACCGTGGTGGCGAGCGACTCTTCCTGTTCGGCGCGATCCACCGCCGTGTACGCGGCGGTGTTGATGATGACGTTGGGCCGAACCTTGTCCAGCACGGCCTGTAGCGTGGCAGGAGCGGAAAGATCGGCAACTTCGGCAACGCCGTCATCGAAGCGCGCGCCATCGCGGCTAGCCGCCGTGACGTTTCCCAGGTCGGCAAGGCCGCCTTGTTCGATAAAGCTGCGGCCGAGCTGGCCGTTGGCGCCAAGTAGCAGAATGTTCATGCGACGAAGAGGGGCAGTCGTTCCGCGGGAATGTCCGCCAGCAGCGGCGCTTTGAGATCTTTCTCGGACAACTGTGGCGCACGCACCGGCCAGTCGATGCCGAGCGCTGCGTCATCCCAACGCACGCTAGCGTCGGCCTTGGCGTCGTACAACGCACTGCATTGGTACGTAAAGGTAGCGTGCTCGGACAACACGCAGAAGCCGTGCGCGAATCCTTCCGGAATCCAGAAATGACGATGGTTGTCGGCGCTCAACATCACGCCAGCCCACTGGCCGAAGGTGGGTGAACCGCGACGGATGTCGACGGCCACGTCGTAGACCTCACCCTCCAACACGCTAACGAGTTTGCCTTGCGGGTTGGGCCACTGGTAATGCAATCCGCGCAGCACGCCTTTGCTGGAGCGCGACACATTGCTTTGCACGAAAGTTGATGTGATGCCGGCATCGACGTATTTCGCGTGGTTATAACTCTCGTAGAAAAAGCCGCGCGCATCGCCGAACACCTGCGGCTCGATCACCACCGCGCCGGGCAGGGAGGTTTGGATGACCTTCATTTCACATGCCCTTGTTCGACCATATGCAGCAAGTATTGGCCGTAGCCGGTTTTCGAAAGTGGCGCGGCGAGCCGCTTCACTTGTTCCGCGTCGATCCAGCCGTGCGAAAAAGCAATTTCTTCAGGGCAGCAGACTTTCAAGCCTTGGCGGTTTTCGATGGTCTCGATGTAATTGCCCGCTTCCATCAACGATTCGTGCGTGCCGGTGTCCAGCCACGCATAACCTCGCCCGAGCTGCTCCAGATGCAAGGTGTTGTCTTCGAGGTAGCGGCGATTGAGGTCGGTGATTTCCAGCTCGCCGCGCGGAGAGGGCGTTAATTCCGCAGCGAAATCGCAGACGCGTTTGTCGTAGAAATAGAGACCGGTAACGGCATAGTGGGACTTCGGTTTGGCGGGCTTTTCTTCCAGACCAACCACGCGGCCGCTGGCGTCGAATTCAGCGACGCCGTAGCGTTCGGGATCGCGCACCCAGTAACCGAACACGGTGGCGCCGTCCTGTCGCGCGTCTGCGCGCTTCAGTCTTTCCGTGAAACCGACACCGTAGAAAATGTTGTCGCCAAGCACCAGGCAACTCGGATGGTCGCCAATAAAGTCGCGACCGATCAGAAATGCTTGCGCCAGTCCATCCGGCGAAGGCTGCACGGCGTAACGAATGTCCAGGCCCCACTGCGAGCCGTCGCCAAGCAAACGCTGGAACAACGCCTGCTCATGCGGCGTATTAATGATGAGGATTTCACGAATGCCCGCCAGCATCAGCGTCGCCAGCGGATAGAAAATCATCGGTTTGTCGTAAACCGGCAGGAGCTGTTTGCTGACGGCTTGCGTGATCGGATAAAGCCGCGTGCCGGATCCGCCGGCCAGGATGATCCCTTTGCGTGTGCTCATGCGCCCAAACGCTCCATGCGGTAGCTGCCGTCGAGTACGCGTTGCGTCCACGGTTGATTCGCAAGATACCAATCGACCGTTTCTTCGATGCCGCTTTCGAAAGTGTGCGAAGGTTGCCATCCAAGCTCGCGCTGCAATTTGCTGGAGTCGATGGCGTAGCGACGATCGTGACCCGGGCGATCTTTTACATACGTAATAAGCGATTCGCGCTTGCGGCCATCGGCGAGCGGACGTCGCGCGTCGAGCAGCGCGCAAATCGTTTTCACCACGGTGATGTTGGTGCGCTCGGCGTTGCCGCCAACGTTGTAGGTTTCGCCGACACGACCGCCTTCAAGCACGCGATGAATCGCCGAGCAGTGATCGCCGACGTACAGCCAATCGCGAATGTTCAAGCCATCGCCGTAAACCGGTAAGGGTTCGCCGGCAAGCGCCTTTTGAATAACGAGTGGAATCAACTTCTCGGGGAACTGGAACGGGCCGTAGTTGTTGGAGCAATTGGTTGTGAGCGTCGGAAGGCCATAGGTGTGATGGAACGCGCGCACCAAATGATCGGACGCAGCCTTTGAGGCGGAATACGGTGAGTTGGGAGCATAAGGCGTGGTTTCGGTGAACTTGCCTTCTTCCCCGAGCGAGCCGTAGACCTCGTCCGTCGAGACGTGCAGGAAACGGAACGCATCTTTGCTGGAACCTTCCAGACCGCGCCAGAAGTCGCGCGTGGCCTCCAGCAAGCCCAGGGTTCCTACGACGTTGGTATGGATGAACGCACCGGGGCCATCGATCGAGCGGTCGACATGGGACTCGGCAGCGAAATTGACCACGGCGTCGGGCCGATGCTCTCCAAGCAGGCGGGCGACCAAAGCCCGATCGCCGATGTCGCCCTGCACGAAGACATGTTTGTCGTTGCCATTCAGAGACTCGAGCGTGTCGAGGTTTCCGGCATACGTCAGTTTGTCCAGGTTGATCACCCGCAGGCCGTTCGCGACCATCTGCAGAACGAAATTGGCGCCAATAAAACCGGCTCCTCCGGTTACGAGCAGTGTTTTCATCAGTCCCTCCGGGTTGGCCGGTTATTCTGTCATATGGGCATGGGATGTGGTTCTTTTGGCGTGCCTGGCCTCTCTTGACAATGGGCGGTCAAGCCACGACTGGCACAGCGTGAATAACCAGTTGTCTCAAGGGCTTCCGCTCACTTCCGATCCAATCTCATCCATGGAAAACCACCGTGACCGGCGCGTCTCCATTGGGTTTGACCGTTGCCGGCGGCCAGCGACTTTCGTGCACGCATTGGCAACGTTCGCGTCTCGTCCGGAATTGGATGGTTTCGAACCGGGACCGGCTACTCGTGTTTCCAGTCAGGTGCCAAGGACGTTGGGCGGCAATACGTTGTAAATCGCATTCAATGCGAACTATCAGAAAATCGAAATTTGTTGCGTTTATGTCGTTCGGCACAGCTGTCGTGAATTTTTCTTGACGACCAAAAAGACCAAGGTATACAACGGAAAAAGTTTGACGGAGTTAGCAGTTTGCATCGTGCCATCCTCGAATGGCACCAGGGGATACGGGGGCAAATTGGAAACTGGAATGTGCAGAGCGTTCGCACAGCGAACCTTGCAGGGGACTGTCGTGTGCGTCCATCACAGGGAAGGGAGGGGTGGGGCGATGGCTACGTGATCAAGCTGCTGTCTGAGATGCATTAGATCTGATTTCAATTCGAGCGGCTGGTTACGTTGTTTGTTCGGCGCTACACCCAACAACGTGGGTGATCCGACAATCTCTACGACCAGGCCTGAAAGGGATTCCCTTTCAGGACGCGAGCCAGCGCTCATCACCTTGGTTCGAACTCTGGGAAGATTCCTCATGAAGCTGAAGCATTCCATGCTGGGCGCGTCGATCGCCCTCGCACTGATCGTCGCGCCGGCCACGCAGGCGAATAACGCCAGCAACATCCTTGCGAATTTGCATACGACGGAAGCGCCGCGCATTACAGTCGTCGTCAACAACAACAGTGTCGTACCCGTCTCCGGTACGCACATGAATATCAATGTGGCGCCTAGTAGCGGCATTCCCGATACAGCCACGATGAATCACATGCAGCTGATTCTGAAGCCTAGCGCGCAGCGTCAGGCGGCACTGAAACAGTTGATCGCCGCGCAGCATAATCCGCAGTCGCCGAGCTTCCATCAGTGGATCACGCCCGATCAGTACGGTCAGAATTTCGGCGTTGCCGATGCCGACATCGCCACCGTGACCGCTTGGCTCACCTCGCAAGGCTTCACGGTCAACAACATTTATCCGAATAAAACCCAGATTGATTTCAGCGGCACCGCCGGCCAGGTGCGTGCGGCGTTCCATACCCAGGAAAATCTCTACACCTTGCGTCAGACGCTGGGCGGCGCCACCACCTCCGTCACGCATTTGTCCAATAACAGCGACATCAGCATTCCGACTGCGCTGCAGGGCGTGGTGGCCGGCGTCATGGGACTCAACGACTTCCATGCCCAAGCATTTGCACAAAAACAGCACGTCATGCACTGGAATGCGGCGGCCAAGACCTACGAGCCGATTTCCGCCGAGGATATCCATCGTCAGCAGGTCACCCAGCTGGTGGCCCAAGGCGGCAAGTTCGGCGGTGGAGTGGGCGGCAAGGCCCAGACCATCGCGCCGATCGGAACCGTCGGAATCCGGGGCCTGGTGCCCTATGACATGAATCAGATGTACGACGCCAACGCCCTGCGTCAGCAAGGCATTACGGGTCGAGGCGTTACGATCGCGGTGGTCGAAGACGACGACATGGTGCCGGCGGACTGGACCAATTTCACCCAGACGTTCAACCTCACGCAATGGGGCGGTACGTTTGCGCAGGTCAATCCGGCGCCGCCCAGTGGTACGACCAACTGCCTCGATCCTGACGCCATCAGCGGTAAGCAGGACGATGGCACCGAAACGCTTTTGGATGCGGAATGGTCCTCGGCGTTGGCGCCCAGCGCGAATATCGTGGTGGCTGCCTGCTCCGATGTGGATGCCAATAAAAACCCGATGACCTCGAATGCCTTCGGCGGCGTTTTCATTGCGGCCACGAACGAAATCAACCTGACGACGGGCCGCCCCAACATCATCAGCGCCAGCTACGGCTATGGTGAATATTTCACCGACTCCGCGAGCAAAAGCGGGATCGACGCCATGTGGGCCCAGGCGGATTCCGAAGGTATTTCGGTGTTCGTATCCACGGGCGATTCCGGTTCCAATCCCAGCTTCAACGGTGCCGTGATCAATGGTGAAGGCGGCAACACCGCCGTCGACGCCAATGCGTTCGCCACCTCGCCCAACGATACGGGTGTGGGCGGCACGGACACCGCCGACGTGTTGGACGGCACCACCAGCAAGTACTTCGCCTCCACGACGCAGGCCTATGGCGGCTCCGCGCTTGGCTATGTGCCTGAGATTCCCTGGAACGAGTCTTGCGGCAACGGCATCGCGGCGGCGGCGTTGGGCTACACGCCTTTGGCGTTCTGTCAGGCTTATCTGCAGTGGGACCAGAGCGGTTACTACGTGACGTCCGAGGCGGGCAGCGGCGGACGCTCCGGCATTGACGCGAAGCCCGCGTGGCAAGGCGGGGTCTACGATGCGGCGCCTGATGGCATGCGCGATCTTCCCGACGTTTCCCTGTTCGCCGGCTCGTACGGCGGCCATACCTGGGCCATCATTTGCACGGCGGCCGATCACTGCGCCCTCAATTCGTCAGGACAACCGACGACCGGCAACGTGGCATTGGAAGGTGGTACGTCGCTTTCGGCCCCGATGTTCGCCGGCATTCAAGCGCTTATCGATCAGGCGATGGGCAGCAATGGAACGCCGGCCAACCAGGGCAACGCCGCGCCGACCTTGTACGCGTTGGCCCAGCAGGAGTATGGCACCAGCACCACGCCGAACAATGCTCAATTGAGCACCTGCGCCTCCAACGACACCGGCAGCTACGCCAACAATGGCTGCGTGTTCCATAACATCGTGCGTGGCGACATCTCTACCCAGTGCTATCAACCTTCCAACTTTGCCTTTGTCACGTACAACTGCTATTTCTACGGCACCATCGAGTACGGTCAAATTCAGGTCGGCTTGACGAGCAACAATCTGATGCCGACCGACTACACGGGGACCGATCGTGCTTACACGTCGCGTCCAGGTTGGAGTCTGGCTTCCGGCCTGGGTTCCGTGGATGCAGCGAACCTTGTGGCGGCCTGGAAGAAGTACGCCGCATCGCGGCCCTGATTTTCCGTCTTTTGTAGACACGCGTTCCAAGGATCGGACGCAAAAAAACCCTGGCGGGGAACTGCCAGGGTTTTTTTGTGCGAAGCGTGAAGCGTCTTCAAGGTCCGCGCCCGTTGCTGACAACGATCGCTACGGTAAGCAACGTGCTGTGGCTGGCGTTATCAAAACGGCATTACGCCGCCGAAGCCATGACGTTTTTGGGTGAAGAAGGTCCGAGGCGCTGCAGTGTGCGTCTCGCCGGCGTTTCGATCAGCACGTAGGTGAGCCAAGACAGCGTCACGGTGACCAAGGCCGCCAATGCGATAGCTCGTACGGGATGCGTAGGCAGAACGAGCTGGATGTTCTTCAACACCATGAAGTGCAGCAGGTAAAACGAATAGGAGATTCGCCCTAAAAACTGCGCCACGCGATTGGTTAAGAACCATGGCCTTGCGACCACGGCCGCAGAAAACAACAACACAGTGGCGAACAAATAGATCGGGTATCCCCACGGATGCGGCCAAGGATCGCCAGACAGGTGCGCGGGAAGATGGCCGACCTGCGCCAGCAATCGCGGCAGGGCCAGCACGAAGAGCGCAAAGCTGAGCCAAAACGCCCACGCCATCCAGGGCGCTTGACGTTTGGATGCGTCGATTAGATCGCCCGAGTGCATGCCTAAAATCATTCCGGCAAGAAAAAAGGGCAACTTGTCGTGCAGCTGAAGGAGCGAGTTGCTCTCAATACCTTCGAATGGAAGCCACGACACTGCCGCCAGAGCCAGTACATAGCCCCACATGGCCGGAGCGGAACGGCGACGCAGCGTCCACGCAATGACGAACAAGCCATAAAAAATCACTTCCGGCCCGATCGTCCAAAGCACCTCGTTACCCCTCACAAAGGCCAGATGCAAAAGCATCTCGTGCAGCGTGGGAATCGGGTACACATAAAAGGAACCGCCTTGACGCGATATCGCAAAGCAGAAAATCACCACGAGTAAAAACATGGGATAGATGCGCGCCATGCGATTTACGGCGAATCGGTACGCAGTAACCGGCGATGCGATTTCACCCATGTACAAATGGGCCATGAGAAAACCGCTAAGTACGAAAAACAACATCACGCCAAGCTGACCACCGCCCCATCCCGCGATGATGCCCCCGAAATAAATGTTCGATGCATGGGACAGAAACACGACGAGGACAGCGAGGCCTCGAATCCCATTCAGAACGGGGATTTCAACGCGACGATGGTTCATAAGCGGCCTCGACGCGAGATGGTCGCGAACAAACTGTCGTTCGCTTTCGTAAGTTTTTCCACGCGATTTGGAATCCAGGGCGCTTTGGTGGCGGTTAGCTGCATGTTCGAAATGATGTCCTCGGTTCACACAATGGAGGGCGCAGCAACGAATCGGGCGTGAATTCACGCCACAGCGATCGGCTCCCTCCAGACAAGTTTAGCGTCGTTCCATCATCCTTCCGCTGATGGCCGGTCCCAGGAGATTGGCGAGGTTCTGGGGGGAATTTGCAGCTAAAGCACACGAGTTGGCCCGAAAAGCATTGGCGGACAAGGCGTCCAAGACTCCGTCAAACATAAACGCCGTCGCCGGTTGTGCGTTTCAGCCTTGATGCGAGTTGGCGAAAGCACGTTGTGCCGGTCCTGCGGCCTTTTGCCCCATCGGGTCGGCATTCACGCTGGGAACGGGCGCTTCCACGCCATTGGTTTATTTAAGCTATTCAGCCGTAACAGGTATCATGGCGCGTTTATGGCGATGACCCTACGGGCTAAGGGCAAAAAAGCATGAAGAAATCCACTAAGGCGGCGGCGAAGCAAGGATTGGGCACGCGAGCCATCCATGCGGGGCAACAGCCCGATCCCTCGACCGGCGCCATCATGACCCCGATCTACGCCACCTCCACCTACGTGCAGGAAAGTCCGGGCAAGCACAAGGGATACGAATATTCCCGCACCCAAAATCCGACGCGCATGGCCTATGAGCGTTGCGTTGCCGATCTGGAAGGGGGCGTGGCGGGCTTTGCGTTCGCGTCAGGCCTGGCCGCCGCGGCCACCGTGCTGGATTTGTTGGAGTCAGGCAGCCATGTCATTGCCATGGACGACCTCTACGGAGGCAGCTATCGCCTCTTCGAGCGGGTCCGCCGGCGTTCGGCCGGGCTGGATTTCAGTTTTGTCGATCTGAACGATACCGTCGCGCTTAAGGCGGCCCTCAAACCCAACACCCGCATGATCTGGGTCGAGACACCGACCAACCCGATGCTGAAGCTGGTCGATCTCTCGGCCATTGCCCGCTTCGCCAAAAAGCATGGGTTGATCATGGTGGTGGACAACACCTTCTGCTCACCCATGCTTCAGCGCCCGCTGGAACATGGCGCCGACCTTGTCCTGCATTCGGCCACCAAGTACCTCAATGGCCATTCGGACATGGTGGGCGGTATCGTCGTCGCAGGCTCCAAGGCGTTGGCCGAGCAGATGGCGTTCGTGCAGAACTCGGTAGGAGCGGTCGCCGGGCCTTTCGATTCGTTTCTCGCCATGCGCGGCCTGAAAACGCTCCATCTGCGCATGAAGGCCCATTGCGCCTCCGCGCTGGATATCGCGCGATGGTTGGAAACTCATCCAGCGATCGATCGGGTTATCTACCCTGGCCTCAAGAGTCATCCGCAACATGCGCTTGCTCGCCGTCAGATGAACGGTTTCGGCGGCATTATCAGCGTGGAAGTAAAGGGTGGCCTGAAAAAGGCGCGCCGCATGCTTGAGCGTTGCGAACTGTTTGCGTTGGCCGAGTCCTTGGGTGGTGTGGAAAGTTTGATTGAACATCCGGCCATCATGACGCACGCGTCGGTGCCGGCTGCCAATCGCAAGCGTCTGGGTATCAGCGACGGCTTGGTGCGCCTCTCCGTAGGCGTCGAGGATGTCGAAGATCTGCGCAATGAGCTTGATTCGGCATTGAGCTGATGGTCGACGCTTACTCGGTAAGGGAGGCTCGTGTTGCGGGTCTCCTGCGATTCGGTCGGTACGTGCACCAGATTTAAGGCATTTCATGATTTCCAATTACCGACTCTCAAACCCATTGTCGCCCTTCATGCCGCTCAAGCGGCACCACGCGCTGGTCGTGCAAATCGCCAAGCGGGACGTCATGGGCCGGTATCGCGGATCCTTTATCGGCCTGCTGTGGTCGTTTCTCAATCCGCTTTTCATGCTAGCGATCTATACCTTCGTGTTCAGCGTGATCTTTCATTCCCGTTGGGTCGGTCAAACCAGCGGACATTTCGACTTCGCCGTGATTTTATTCGCGGGACTCAATATCAACGCTTTTTATTCCGAGTGCGCCAATCGCGCACCGACGCTGATTATTGAAAACACGAATTTCGTCAAGAAGGTGGTATTCCCGCTGGAAACGCTTGGCTGGAGCATCTTGGGTTCGGCGCTGTTTCATTTGCTCGTATCCACCATCGTGTTGCTGGCGTTTTCGTTGTTTGTGCGCGGATCGGTGCCGCTTACCATCGTGCTTTTTCCAGTCGTTGTGTTGGCCTTTCTGCCGGTGATGGTGGGTACGATTTGGCTGCTGGCGTCGCTGGGCGTATTTCTGCGCGATCTAAAGCAGGCAATCGGCGTCATTACGACGGCCATGCTGTTCTTGGCGCCGGTGTTCTACCCGATCACCAACATCCCGGGGCAGTTGCGCTACTGGATGTACCTCAATCCGTTGACCGAAATCGTCATCGCATCGCGCGACGTGCTTGTTTGGGATCGCATGCCGAACTGGACTGCACTGATTTTGTATACCGCGGTGGGTATGTGTTTCGCGTGGGCGTCTTTTGCATGGTTCCAGCGCAGCCGCCGGGGGTTCGCCGATGTCCTTTGATGAAGTGGTGCCCGCCGCGTCCATTGCTGTTTCGGTGAAAGGGCTTTCAAAACGATACGACATCTACGCCAGCCCGCAGGATCGCCTCAAACAGATGGTGATTCCTCGTTTGAGGAAATGGCTGGGACGTAGTTCGCGTTCGTACTTCCGAGAATTCTGGGCGCTCAACGACGTTTCGTTCGACGTGCGCCGGGGTGAGGCGGTTGGCGTTATCGGCCGCAACGGATCGGGCAAATCCACCTTGCTGCAAATTGTCTGCGGCACCTTGGAAGCCTCCAACGGCGAGGTGCGCTCCCATGGGCGCATTGCCGCGCTGCTCGAACTGGGCGCCGGGTTCAATCCGGAATTCACGGGTAAGGAAAACGTCTTCCTCAGCGGCCTGGTCTACGGCATTCCCGAAGAAACCTTGAAGCGGCGCTATCAGGAAATCGTCGATTTTGCCGAGATCGGCGAGCATATCGATCAACCGGTCAAGACGTATTCGAGCGGTATGTACGTGCGCTTGGCGTTCGCGGTGGCGGCGTTCTGCGATCCGGATGTGCTGATCATCGACGAGGCGCTGTCGGTCGGGGATGTGTATTTTCAACGCAAGTGCTTCAAGCGTATCAACGAGCTGCGCGAAGGCGGATGCACGCTGCTATTCGTAACGCACTCGCTGGATACGCTTATGCAGCTGTGCGATCGCGGGATCGTGATCGATCGCGGCAACATGGTGTTCGACGGTCCTGCCAAGCCTGCAGTCACCGAATATCTGCGCCGTGTATTCGGTTCCCATAGCCCCGTAAAGGCCATCAAGAGCGAGACGTCATCGTCCGAACCAAGCGAGGTGGAAGCGATCGCCCTTGGCGACCGCAGTTATTTCGCCGCGCTGGCGCACCAGGATTTGTTCGCGCATCGCGCAGGCTACAACCGAGACGAAACGCGCCTTGGCGACGGCTCAGCCCGTGCATTGGATTTTGTGGTCGAAGGTCAGCGCGACGTACCGCCCATCGTCAATGCGCGCGAGCGGTTCCGATTGCTGGTCAGATACGGATTCGAACAAGGCGCCGATCGCATCATCTTCGGCATGCAAGTGCGTACGCGCGAAGGATCGGTGGTGTACAGCGCAAATTCCTTTACGGTGCATAACAGGCTTTTCAGCTATGCGGCCGGAGCTATTGCGCTGATCGAGTTCGACCTGCGCGCGACGTTGTTGCCGGGACAGTATTTCGTGACCGTCGGGGTATCCCAATACGACGATCAAGGTGCGGAAATTCGCGCCATGGATCGTCGCGTGGACGCGATCATCCTTACGATTATCGGCGGCGCGCAGCACACCAATGGCATAGCGGATATGGAGCTGGACGTTCATGTCACGGAGGCGGATAGTGCGGACATTTAAAAGGGCTTGCGGGGCGATTAATGTCGACTGAGTCCTTGCTCGTATCCGCTCCGAACGAGGGCGGGCTGTTTTACGTCGCCAATGGCGTTGCGCAACGTCTTTCCACGTTGGATGCAACGGGATTGGCTATCGCGGATGGTCGCTGCGTGCGGGCGTTGCAGGCAAACGGCGCAAGCACGGTTTCCGTATGCAAGAACGGAACGTACGCGCACATCCCGCTGGCCGACCACGAACTGGATCTCCACGATATCTTGATCGATAGTTCGACGATCTACGTCGCTTGTACGTACCCGAATGCAGTAGTCGCTTACGACAGCGATTGGCGTGAGCTTGAACGTTGGGTATTTCCTGGCCAACAAGATTCCATCCATCTCAACTGCCTATGCCTTTATCAGGGGCGTCTTCTCGTAGGCATGTTCGGTGATTTCGATCTTCATCGCGAATACAAGGGACAGACGGCCCGCCGTGGTATCGTGCGTGATGTTCGCAGCGGAGAAATCCTCATCGATGGATTGTCTCAGCCGCATACCATGGTCGCCTGCGGCGACGAGTTGCTGTTATGCGATTCGGAAGCCGGCGAGCTGCGCGTGTTCAAAAATTGGGAGTGCGTGCGGACTCTGTCGGTGGGCGGCTATGCGCGCGGCTTGGCGGTGGGAGCGTCGCACTATTACGTGGGCGTCAGTCTGTCGCGCAATACTCCGGTGAATGCGCAACATGCCAGCGGACATATTGCCGTTATCGACAAGCATAGCGGTGAAGTCGAGCGCACGATTCCCGTACCTTCGCGTGAGATTTACGACGTGCGCTTATGCGATGAATCTTCGCATTTGCCGCAGCTGGTTATGGCGCTGTGTACCGAAACCGCTCATGTTCTTGAGCGGCGCGATGCGGAACTTGCCCAAGCGCGTTCGCACATCGCAAACGATAGTCGCGAGCTCATCGAGCGTACGGAACGAATTCAGTCGATCGAAAGCGAGCTTCATTCCGCTAAAGGCGATTTATTTCGAGTAACTCAGGAGAAGCGAGCGTTATACGATCGTGCCAGCGATCTACGGAAAGAGGTGGAAGCATGGCGAAATCTTTCCCAGAAGATTGTGGACTCGTATTCGTGGCGCATCACGAAACCACTTCGCGTTGTAAGCAAAGTTGCGCGCGGCGATTGGGCTGCTCTAACGGACTCGCTACGTAATACCAGGATAATGCAGTCGCGCTTTGCGTCGCCGCTAAAGCGCGCAGCCCGAGCGTTGATTCATTCACGGAAAGCCCCGGGTGGTTCGAATGCCGCCGTGAAGTTGCATATCTCGTCAGAAGAGATCGACGATATGCTCTCGGCGCTGGCATTTCCGTCTATCGACAAGCCGTTGGTCTCCATCATCATTCCGACATACGGCCGGCTTGACTACACCTCGCGATGTCTGAAGTCGATCTCCGAATATCTGCCGAAAGCCAAGGTGGAAATATTGGTTGTCGAAGACGATTCTGGGGATTCGGAAATACACCGTCTGGCGCAAGTGCCTGGGTTGCGATACGAAGTCAATCCGCAGAACCTCGGGTTCATTCGCAGTTGCAATCGCGCGGCTGGGCTGGCGCGCGGCCGCTATGTCTATTTCCTCAACAACGATACCGAAGTCACTAAAGGTTGGTTGGACGCGTTGCTACGCGTATTCCAAGAGCGCTCCGATTGCGGCGCCGCCGGCTCCATGTTGGTGTACCCGAACGGTCAGTTGCAGGAAGCTGGCGGCATCATGTGGAAGGACGGCTCCGCCTGGAATTTCGGACGCTTCGGCGATCCCGAGGATCCGCAATTCAACTACGTGCGCGAGGTGGACTATTGCTCTGGCGCCTCGTTGTTAATCGATCGCGCACTATTTGAGCGAGTAGGCGGTTTCGACGAGCTCTATTTGCCGGCATATTGCGAAGATTCGGATCTCGCGTTCAAGCTTCGCACTACTGGACACAAGGTGTATTACACGCCGTTCTCGCGCGTCGTCCATTACGAAGGCATTTCGCACGGCACGGATGAATCCAGCGGCATCAAGGCCTATCAGGTCGCCAATCAGAAGAAGTTTGCAGAACGCTGGGCGAAGACGCTCGACGCCGATAACTACCCCAATGCTCAGCATGTATTGCGTGCGCGGGAACGCGCGCGCAAGAAGCATGTCGTGCTAGTCGTCGATCACTACGTGCCGCAACCGGATAGAGACGCCGGTTCGCGGACGATGATGCAATTCATGCGCTCTCTTTGCGATCTAGGGTGCTCGATCAAATTCTGGCCTGAAAACCTGTGGCGCGACCCCGCGTATACGCCCGCCCTGCAGGCAATGGGTGTGGAGGTGATCTATGGGGTTGGCTGGATGGATGGATTTGAGCGTTTCCTGCGTGAATACGGCAGCGAATTGGACAGTGTCCTGCTCAGTCGTCCGCATGTCGCCATCAAGTTCATCGACGCAATTAAGCTTCACGCGCCTCAAGCGCGGGTTGTTTACTATGGTCATGACCTTCATTTCATGCGGCTGCGACAGCAATATGAAGTGAGTGCCGATCCCAAGCAAAAAGCTCAGGCCGATCAGGCAGAGTCGCTCGAAGCGATGTTATGGGCGCGCTCGGACGTCGTGTTGTATCCAAGCCAGGAAGAAATCGATACCGTGACCCGACTTGCGCCCAATGTCGCGAGTCGGGCAGTTCAGGCTTATTGCTTTGACGACTTTGGCGCGCCGGATACGCCGCTCGCCTCGCGCAATGATCTGCTGTTCGTGGCAGGGTTTGGGCATCCGCCGAACGAAGACGCAGCCGCGTGGCTCGTGGAATCGATTTTCCCTCTGGTACGTCAGAGCCATCCTTCGGTTCGCCTGTATTTGGTGGGATCCAATCCGACAGAACGAGTACGTTCGCTCGAGTCGGATCATGTGATCGTTACCGGCTATGTCGAAGACAAAGTGCTGCAGGATTTTTACAAGCATTGTCGCGTCGCCGTGGTACCGCTTCGCTTCGGTGCGGGCATCAAGTCCAAGGTCGTTGAAGCGTTGCAGCGCGGCGTGCCGCTGGTCACCACGTCAGTCGGTGCTCAGGGGCTGCACGGAATTCAGGAAGTGGCGCGCATCGTCGACGATGAATCTTCCATTGCGCAGAGCATCGTCGAGCTGCTTCGTAACGACGAGGAGTGGCAGCGCTTGTCATTAAACTCGGCTCAATATGCCAAAGCGCGTTTCTCGCGAGAGAGCATGCGTCGTTCGCTCGCGGATATCTTTTCCATTGAGGTCCGCCAATGATCGTCCGTTCACGCGCGCCATTGCGTCTTGGTCTTGCAGGCGGCGGCACCGACGTGTCTCCTTACTGCGACGTGTTCGGTGGACATGTCATGAATGTCACCATCGACAAACATGCATTCGCCATCCTCTCTGATAGCGAGAGCGGTCGCTGCGAATTCGCGGCGCTGGACGTGGGTGTCAGTGAAGAAATCGACTGCGGCAGCGACGTCGCGCTTAGCGGTCCGCTTCAACTGCTCAAGGGTGTCTATGCGCGCATCTGCCGGGAGTTTTTGCATGGCGAACAACGGGCGCTGAAGGTGCAGACTTTTTCCGATGCGCCGCCCGGTTCGGGCTTGGGCTCGTCGTCGACCATGGTCGTCGCGTTGGTTCAGGCGTTTGCCGAATTTTTCGCGCTCCCGTTGGGGGAGTATGAAGTAGCGCACTTGGCCTATGACATAGAGCGCAACGATCTGAAGCTTGCCGGCGGCAAGCAAGATCAATATGCGGCGGCGTTTGGCGGGTTCAATTTCATGGAGTTCTATGAAGGCAACCGCGTCATCGTCAACCCCTTACGCGTGAAGGACTGGGTATGGTCTGAGCTCGAGGCCTCGTTGGTGCTGTATTTCACAGGCGTTTCGCGCGCTTCGGCCGATATCATCGATCAGCAATCGCGCAACGTAACGGAGGGCAAGCAGTCGTCCATCGAGGCGATGCACAGCCTTAAGCAAGAAGCCGTGCAGATGAAAGAGTGCGTGCTCAAGGGCGACTTGCGTCGTTTGGCGCAAACGCTTCAAGCGGGTTGGGAGGCGAAGAAAAACATGGCATCGTCGATTAGCAATCCGCTTATCGACGATGTCGAGAAGCTCGCTTTCGCCAACGGCGCGCACGCTGCTAAAGTTTCCGGTGCCGGCGGTGGTGGCTTCATGATGTTTATGTGCAGCCCGGAGAAACGCATCGGTTTGACGAGAGCTTTGGCTTCACAGGGTGGAAGGCTGCTCGATTTTCATTTTACCCAGCAAGGAGCCACGTCATGGCGGATCGCTTGAAGATCACCCTCGAGGCCGAGTTCAGCAAGTCCATCGATGTGCTGACGGCCATGTCCAATGACAGCCAATTGCACGCACAGATTGGCAAGGCGCTCACGATGTGCGTGAACGCGCTACGCAGCAGCAACAAGCTGCTGTTTGCCGGAAACGGAGGCAGTGCCGCTGACGCGCAGCATTGGGCTGGCGAGCTTGTCAGTCGCTTCAATTTCGATCGACCCGGCCTGCCGGGCATTGCGCTGAGCACGGACACCAGCATTCTTACGGCGATCGGCAACGATTACGGCTACGACTACGTGTTCGCGCGCCAGGTCGAAGCGCTGGGGCGGCAGGGGGATGTGCTGTTGGCGATTTCCACGTCGGGAAATTCCAAGAATATCGTCCGTGCCATCCAGGCAGCGCGTGCTGCGGGCATTGCCGTGATCGGGTTTACTGGAAAGAGTGGCGGGGCGATGGGCGAGTCGTGCGACATCTGTTTCCGCATTCCCTCCACCGAAACGCCAAAAATACAAGAAGGCCATGAATTCCTCGGTCACTTGTTGTGTGGCCTCATCGAGCAAGAGATATTCGGCGATGCCAAAGTGTGAGGAGGCCATCGTTCTGGCGGGTGGCTTGGGTACGCGCCTGCGCGATGTTGTGGTCGATCTTCCCAAGCCGTTGGCGCCGGTTGCCGGACGTCCGTTTTTGGCCTATCTGCTGGATCAGCTAGCTCGAGAAGGTATGCGGCGCGTAATTCTTGCTACGGGCCATATGGCCGAAAAGATCGAGCAAGCGATTGGCGACAATTGGCAAGGCATGGACATTGTCTACTCTCGGGAAACCGAGCCGCTCGGCACAGGCGGCGCGATTCGTCTAGCCGCGCAACGACTTCAAGGCGATTGTGCCTATTTGACCAATGGCGACACGTTCGTCCGAGCAAATCTTGGCGAGCTTGAGGAACGCACCCGTGCCTGCGGCCTTTCCATGGGTATGGTCTTGGCGTCCGTGCCCGACGTTGCGCGTTACGGCGCCGTGGAAACCAACGCAGGGCACGTTGTTGCGTTTCGTGAGAAAGGAAGCAGCGGAGCCGGATACATCAACGCAGGCACCTACTTTCTTGCACGCGAAGCGATCGCAGGCCTTCCCAAAGAGAAAAGCTATTCTTTCGAAACGGAAGTGCTTCGCCCCGAAGCAATGGCTGGAAGAGTGGCTGCTTTCGGTGAATCGTCTCACTTCATCGATATAGGTGTGCCGGACGATTATCAGCGCGCGCAGCAAATGTTTCTGGGGTTGACATGACCGCTAGCGGCTGTCCGCGGTTGTTCGAGCTTGAGGCCAAACCCGCGCTACCACGTCACGATCGGAAAAAGGCCTTATTTCTCGATCGCGATGGCGTGATCAACGTCAATCACGGCTATGTTCATACACCAGGGCAAACCGACTGGGTGGACGGCATTTTCCAGTTGTGTCGCATCGCGCAGAACGCCGACTACCAACTTGTCGTGGTCACCAACCAGGCGGGCATTGCGCGCGGTTACTACACAGAAGCTGCCTATCTCACCTACACGCGATGGATGCACGGCCAATTTGCGGAGCGAGGTATCCGGCTGCTTGCGACCTATTACTGTCCCCATCACCCCGAAGGTCTAGGAGAATGGCGGCTAAATTGCGAATGCAGGAAACCGCAGCCCGGCATGATTTTGGCTGCAGCCGATCGCTATGACATCGACTTATCCGCCTCAGTGATGGTGGGGGACAATGTCAGTGATCTGCAAGCTTCGCAAGCTGCCGGCGTGGGAGCCTATGTGATGATAGATGAGGCGATGGCAGATAAGTCTCGTGTCTTCCCTGGAGCGCAGCCCAGGTAGTTGAATCAGTAGCCTGATCGAACGTCGGAATCGACGAACAGGTATGCCAACGTTCAACGCTTAGACGTCAAAACACACAGATTTCGCCTGACGTAACAGTCGATATATCTGGCGCACGCAATATCCGCTACCATGCGTTTAGTCGTTGCGAGCCGCCTAACGGTGCGCAAAAGTGAGAATTCACTCCGCTGTAACACTGACAACGATAATGGAGAAATTCCGGCGCGCGCGTTCACTGCGGCCAGGATGGCTCGAAATGCAATGCACAGCCGACGTCATGCATACGAAGGGGTTCTAATAGTGTCCTGCCCGGTTTGCTCCAGTAATTCCTTGACTGCGTACCGCGTCGTTTCTGATGTTCAGTATTTCGAATGCAGAAAGTGCGGAAGTTTGTCGGCCGATCCGCAATTCCTGGCGGATGTCGAGGCGGGAAAGCTGGGCAACTACACGGATGGGTACTGGGAAGAAGAGCTGAAAGCCGCGCGCGAGCGATCATTCGGCGCTTCACTGAACCGCGTTGCGGAAACGTTTTTGTACAGCCGTATTCCGATCACTCGTTACGTCGATATCGGTTCGGGGCCTGGCTATCTGCTCGACGCTCTGTCGGTTGTCATGCCGTCCTCCAAGTCCATGTTTCACGCTGTCGAACTCTTTCCGCCGGCGGAGCAATTCCGAACGACACATCCCAACTACATTGTTGGCTCGCTTGATAGCGTGCCCTTCGAGTTCGAGGCGGGTTCGTGCATTGAGGTCATCGAACACCTCACGCCGTCCATCTTGCGAAAGCTTCTGCAGCAATTGGCTTCGCGTTCGGTTCCTGGCGCCATTTACTATTTCAATAGCTCGCAGCCCGAGCATGTAAAGCAATACGACCCCGGTTATCTCGATCCGTATGCTCGCGGTCATATCGTCTCGTATTCGCTTAAGGGGCTAGCTCCGATCTTCAGCGAGTTCGGCTTTACCATTCATCCTCTTCATGGGCGGACATGGGCGTTTCTCGCCGAATTTAGTCGTACCAAAGAATGCACGGCCGACGAACTGCTAACTCGTATTTGGACGGCGGTACCGCAAAATATCGAGCGATTGAAGGACCCGCAATTTGGGCCATTGATGTATACGCTGGGCGTCGAAAGTGCGAGATGTTATCTCGAGCATGCCATTGCATCGCAACGGACGAATTGGGCATTGAGCTTAGTGAATAAGCTTGCCGGCTAAGCACGACCATAGCGCGTCTGACGTGCGCAATCTCCGGGAATGCGGCTTGCGCCTTTTGTCCTTTTGAAATATCACACGGGCGCGTTGCTTCCTTCACAACGTTGAAGCAACCCGACGTGCTTCCCCAGTAGCGATCCGAGCCGAAGCATCGACGGATACATGCCGTCGGTGTCCGTCATGCGACGGACGCAGATGCATGGCGAACACCTTGCTTTGATGGTGATCGGCATAGCTTTGACAGCGATGCGCAAGCTCCCGGGCGTTCGTCTGTCTCCCGCCGTATAAGAAATGGCCCCCCATCGGCGAAAAGACGACCCTGGGATATCCAAGAGCGACCTCTTTTTCGTTGAAAACAGCGGGCTTTGCGGGGCCTTTAAAAAAACTGTAACCTTACGATAGGCTGACGCGTGCAGCTTGATTTTGCGACACGGAATGTGGGGCCGTTGACTGCGCAGAACAGAAAGGCGGCGGAATTCGACACGTCGCCCGGGGTTATCAAATGTTAAAAGGCGATGCCAAGTGTAATAGCGATCCGATCTTCGTGGTCGGTTCGCCGCGATCGGGTACGAGCATCCTGACCTGGTGCCTCGGGCAGCATGCCAACATCCTTCCCCAAGAGGAATCGGGCTGGCTTGGCGAGTTTGCGGTCAATGTTGGAGTTCAATATCGAACCGGAAACCTGCATGGTCATCGATCGCAACTTTCTGCGCTTGGCATGGACCGCGAGGTTTTCTTTAGGACATTCGGCGACAGCATCAATGCGATGATTCTTGGCTGTCGTGCTCGGCAGGAGCGGATATCCAGGGATTGCAGCAAATACGACCCATCTCAGATCAATCCCGCATTTGCTTTGTCGCAGTCAGCCGACGATCCGAAGGTGCGTTGGGTCGATGGCACGCCGGAGTATTCCTATTACATCGCAGGCTTGAGAAAGTTATTTCCCAACGCGAAATTCGTGCACATCGTTCGAGACGTCCGTGCTGTCGTGAACTCCATGCTCAATTTCAACATGGGCAGTGGCGGGAAGCTGGTGGATACGGAACAGCAAGCCTACGAGTATTGGCTTGGAACGGTGCAAGCTTGCATCCGCGCTGAGCGTGCATACGGTACGCAAGTCGTGCATAGGCTGCGTTACGACGATCTGGTGCGCAATCCGGAGCAAGCGATGCGGCGCGTGCTGGATTTTTTGGGCGAGCCCTACATGGAGGCTTGTTTGCAGCCGCTTACAAGTCGAATCAACAGCTCATGCGTCGCGACCGACTTCGATGCGCATGATCCTCAAACCGATATTGGTGTTATCAACGAGGCGCTTCGGCTAAGCGAGCAATTGCAGCAAACGGATACGCAATTTACGCGTTCTGCGAGCGCGCAAGCCGAGGTCGAGGGACAATTCGGCGAGCGTGTCGCTTTCGTAGCCGGGCTCGACGCCGACTATGCGTCAGGGCAGCGCAAAGTCACCACATTGACGAATCGATTGAACTGGTGCGGTGCCGCCATAGCGTTCAATTTTTTGATGGCCGCTGCAGTACTTGCGACGCCGTGGCTAGAGGGGCAGCGGGCAATATCCGGCTACGGCATCCTATGGTTTTGCACGTCGTGCATTGGTGTGTGGATTTATATTGGGATTCGGCGCGCGGGTTTACAGGATTACGCGATCAGATTGCTGCGCAAATTCGGATTATTCGCTCATTCCGAACAAGGCGGCATGAAGGAGCAAGCGGGCCACGTACTGACGCATCGCCTCGATACGAGAAAAATGTAGATATCTGCGTACGATAGCGAAGAGAGCTTGCCTCTTCAGGCGGAACGCCTTCCTGCCGGGCGCCTCGTTCGTACGCTGCGATATGGCGTTAACGAACCCATAAATAAAAGATCCGGGCCTACCGACTATGCGCTCATGGCTTACCATGGCGTGTGTCCTGGGCAGCTTCGGAATGCGACAGACCGGGTGCTGTGGATGGTCAGGCAACATGGCACAATGCGGGATCACCGTTATCCGACCCAATCGATGAGCACGGAGCTTTCCCACCTTGATGCGCTCGAGTCCGAGAGCATCCATATATTTCGTGAAGTCGCGGCCTGTTTTCAGCGGCCTGTCATGCTTTATTCCATTGGCAAGGATTCGTCGGTACTGCTGCACTTGTTGCGCAAAGCATTTTATCCGGCACGCCCTCCGATTCCGCTATTGCATGTAGACACCACCTGGAAATTCCGCGAAATGATCGCGTTTCGCGACCAGGTGGCTGCAGCGGGCGATGTGCAATTGCTCGTCCATATCAATGAAGAGGGCGTTCGACAAGGTATTTCGCCGCTCGTGCATGGCGCGACTGTGCATACGGACATCATGAAAACCGCAGCGCTAAAACAAGCCTTGGATAAATTTGGTTTCGACGCCGCGATTGGCGGTGCGCGCCGGGACGAAGAAAAGTCGCGCGCAAAAGAGCGTGTGTTTTCGTTTCGCAATGCGCAGCATCGATGGGATCCGAAACGTCAGCGTCCTGAATTTTGGAATCTCTACAACACGAACATCCACAAGGGCGAAAGCGTTCGCGTATTTCCTTTGTCCAACTGGACGGAAATGGATGTGTGGCATTACATACGGCGCGAAAATATTCCGGTTGTGCCCCTGTATTTCGCGAAAGAGCGACCAGTCGTGGCGCGCGATGGCGCATTGATCATGGTCGACGACGAACGCTTTGTGTTGCGCGACGGCGAAAAGGTCGAGACGCGCATGGTGCGCTTCCGTACGTTGGGCTGCTATCCGCTCACTGGCGCCGTTGCATCGACGGCTTCAACGCTCGATGAAATTATCGACGAAATGGTTCACTCCCGCAGTTCCGAGCGCCAAGGAAGAGTCATCGATCATGATCCTTCTGCATCGATGGAACGCAAAAAGCAGGAAGGGTATTTCTGATGGTTGCCGACAATACTTCGGCCAGCGGCCTGCTGCGATTCATCACATGTGGAAGCGTTGACGACGGCAAGAGCACGCTGCTTGGCCGATTGCTATACGACGCAGGCATGTTGCCGGACGACCAGATGGAAGCGTTGCGGAAGGACAGTCGTCGTCGCTATCCGGATAGCGATGCGCTCGACTTTTCGCTGCTGATGGATGGTCTAGACGCCGAACGGCAGCAGGGCATTACCATCGATGTCGCGTACCGCTATTTTCATACGAGCCGGCGCCATTTCAGGGTGGCCGATTGTCCCGGACATGAGCAGTACACGCGCAACATGGCGACCGGTGCATCGAACGCCGATTTGGCGGTGATGCTGGTCGATGCGCGTAAAGGGCTTTTGCAACAGACGAGACGACATACCTATATCTGCGCCTTGCTCGGTATCCGCAAGATCATCCTGGCCGTCAATAAAATGGATCTTGTCGATTATCGTCGCGATGTCTATGCCTCCATTGAGGCGGATTACTTGGCGCTTGCCGAGCAATTGGGAGTTGAGGAAGTTCAAGCGTTGCCGATTGCTGCGTTAACCGGCGACAACATCGGTACGCGCTCTGCGCGCATGCCGTGGTACGAGGGCGCGTCGCTGCTTGAGCTGTTGGAGGCTGCCACGGTAGAACCGCAGCAACCCACCGATTTTCGTATGCCGGTTCAGTGGGTCAATCGTCCCGACCAGCACTTTCGCGGTTACGCCGGCACGATATGCGGTGGACGAATCAGGGTTGGCGACACGGTGATGATTCAACCCGGGACGCACAATGCGCAAGTGGCGCGAATCGTGACTGCCAATGGCGACCTTGCGGAGGCGCAGGCGGGCCAGGCGATTACGCTGACACTGGACCGCGAGGTAGACATCAGTCGCGGCGATCTTATTGCCGACGCGGCGCATCCGGCGCCGGAGGCCGATCAATTTGCTGCGCATGTGTTGTGGCTGGGCGATGAGCCCTTGCTTCCGAATCGGGGTTACTGGTTGAAGGTGGGGGCTCGCACGGTCAATGCGCGCGTCACATCGATCAAGCACAAGATTGACGTCAATACGCAAGCCAAGCTGGCTGCACATCGACTTGAGCTCAACGAGGTCGGTTATTGCAATATCGACCTGGACCATCCGATCGCATTCGAGTCTTACGCGACGAATCATGCGCTGGGCGGCTTCATTCTGGTCGACCGACAAACGCATGCGACAGTCGCCTGCGGCATGCTCGACTTTGCGTTGCGTCGCTCGACCAACGTGCACTGGCAACACTTGGATGTGGACAAAAAGACGCGTGCATGGAGCAAGGGACAGCAGCCGCGGTGCGTGTGGTTCACCGGTTTGTCGGGCGCCGGCAAGTCGACCGTCGCCAATCAGGTTGAGCGACGCTTGAGCGCCATGGGTCACCATACTTACCTGCTGGACGGCGACAATCTTCGTCACGGCTTGAATCGCGATCTGGGATTTACGCCTGAGGCGCGTGTGGAAAACGTGCGGCGTGTCGCCGAGGTCGCTCACCTCATGGTTGATGCGGGCCTTATTGTTTTGGTGTGCGTCATTTCGCCATTCCGCGGTGAGCGCGAGTTTGCTCGTGGCTTGTTCGGCGATGGCGAATTTGTCGAGGTCTTTGTCGATACGCCCTTGGAAGAATGCGAACGTCGCGATCCGAAGGGTCTGTATCGAAAAGCGCGGGCTGGTGAGATCACCAACTTCACCGGCATCGACTCGCCTTATGAAGCGCCCAATACGCCTGAAGTACACTTGCGCACCAAGGACGCGAAACTTGACGCCATGGTGGAGCAGCTGGTGACCTATTTATCGCCATCTGCCGAACATCGCCATTAATCGAACGTGTGTTGATCGGTGCGCACACGGAAATAATCCGCTTTCCTTTCCATTTGGAGTGACTATGGAGCCGTCTTCGTTGCCTTTTCTGGTATTCGGGGCGCCTCAAATAGAAGAGGCTGAGATCGACGAAGTCGTTGCTTGCCTCCGCTCCGGATGGCTGGGCACCGGGCCGCGGGTCGCGCAATTCGAGCGGGATTTCGCGGCCTTTCGTGCGGTGTCTCCGATGCAAGTCGCAGCCGTCAACTCCTGCACGGCGGCGCTGCACGTCAGCATGCTTGCTGCCGGCATCGAGGCGGGTGCGGAGGTGATCACCACGCCATTGACGTTTTGCGCCACCGTCAACGCCATCTTGCACGCGGGGTTGCAACCGGTATTGGCCGATGTCGATCCGCAAACACAAAATATCGATCCGGCTGCCATCGAGGCTGCTATCACGCCACGTACGCGCGCCATTCTGCCCGTGCACTTTGCCGGGCGTCCGTGCGATATGGGTGCAATCATGGCGATTGCGAGCAAGCACAATCTGGTGGTTATCGAAGATTGCGCACACTCCGTAGAGGCCACGTACCGCGGTCAGCCGGTCGGCACGTTCGGTGATTTCGGTTGCTACAGCTTTTACGTCACCAAAAATGTCGTGACCGGCGAAGGCGGCATGATTGTCGGCCGCAGCGAAGACCAAGTGGCGCGCGCGCGCATTCTGGCCTTGCACGGCATGAGCAAGGATGCCTGGCATCGATTTGGCGATAGCGGCTACAAGCACTACCAAGTGGTGGAATGCGGTTTCAAGTACAACATGATGGATATTCAGGCCGCGCTTGGCCTGCATCAGTTGGCGCGGGTGGAACGCAATTGGCGCCGGCGCGATACGATCTGGAAACAGTATGACGAAGCCTTTGCCGCGTTGCCGATCACGCTGCCTATGCCTTCGTCGGCCGAAATCCGTCATGGCCGACACCTGTACACCGTGATGATCGAGCCAGAACGCTGCGGTATCACGCGGGATGGTTTCTTGGAAACGATGACGGCCGCCGGCATTGGCACGGGAGTTCATTACATGTCCATTCCCGAGCATCCCTATTATCAGCAACGCTTCGGCTGGAGTCCTGAGCAATGGCCGAATGCTATGAAACTTGGACGTGCGACGGTGAGTCTCCCGTTGTCGCCAGGCATGTCCGATCAGGACGTCGCGCGGCTCATCGATACGGTGAGAGCAACGCTTTCTTTTGCGTAAAGCATGGGTGACGACAAAGTAGACATTGCCTCACATCAGCGATTGGCGCGCTTCGGGCATAAAGCCTTCCGAGCGGCGCAAAATGATGATTGCGCGGTTGGCGCCGATGTCGGACGTTTCTCCGCCTGCACGCCAGCCTCGCGATGCCGAAACACAATCGACTCCGTTATTGACGATTGGCTGTCGTCCGAGCCGTTCGTGCTTTCAATACGGTCTGCGCGATGATCGTGAATGGGCGAAAAAGGAGATATTGAGGATTTTGCGGTTTGATTGAGGCTTTCGGCTTGAACGGGTCGTTGAAGTCAATCACCTTTATTGTGGAAATATAGAAGTTAGGGCGTGTTTTGAATGAGTTACGATGGTAGGTCAGGTGTGTTGGAAACGGTAATGCGAGGGATGGCATGGTGTTACCGTTTCTAGACGGAATAATCGGAGAGATGGTATAGATGGACGCTTTAGTCAAATATTGCGGATGGAATCATGCTGGCCGGTAAGCGAGTAGCTGTGGTAATGCCTGCATACAATGCGGCAAAGACGCTGTCTCAAACGGTGGCAGAAATTCCGCGTGAAATCGTCGACGACATTATCCTGACCGACGATGCAAGCCGGGACGATACGGTCGAGGTCGCAAAATCTCTCGGGCTGCACACGTTGCGGCACGAAGCCAATCGCGGGTACGGCGGTAATCAGAAGACGTGCTACGCGGCAGCGCTGGAACGCGGCGCCGACATCGTGATCATGCTCCACCCCGACTACCAGTATTCTCCGCGTCTGGTGGCCGCCATGGCCTCCATGATCGCTTCTGGACATTATGAAGTGGTGCTGGCGTCCCGAATTCTCGGCAAGGGAGCACTGGCCGGCGGAATGCCGATGTACAAATACATCGCCAACCGAATGCTTACGTTTGTCGAAAATGTTTTGCTGGGGCAGAAATTGAGCGAATACCACACCGGGTATCGCGCATGGAGCAAAACGGTTCTGGAAAGGCTACCGTTGCTATCGTGCTCGGACGATTTTGTATTCGACAATCAGATGATCGCGCAGGCTGTCCATTTCGGTTTTCCGATTGGTGAAATCTCCTGTCCGACCAAGTATTTCGATGAGGCTTCATCGATCAATTTTCGCCGCAGCGTTACGTATGGTTTTGGCGTGCTTGGGACCGCCCTGCAGTATCGGCTAAACAAGATGAAGCTTGCCAAGTCGGATCTCTTTGCGGACCTTGATGGAAGGCGCGTCGTTTCCCGCGTTGCGCCTCCTGCGAACTGATCGGATGGTGCGCGTCTAATGGGTCGGAACTTCAAGCTCGTATGCCTTGCTGTCGTCGCATGCATCATGGCCGTGCTGCTGCTAACAGGCGTATTGTCCGGTCGGTCCGCGTTTGGCGCGAGCGGGGCGCTGCAACTCCAGCGTTTCCTGGATTCGATTTCCAGGGCAGGGATGAGCGGTTTCCTTGTAGTGCTCGTGGTTTTGGTGCTGATCGCATTCACCGGATTTCTGCCAGCTTCGCTGATCGGTGTGGTGAGCGGATCGCTCTACGGTCTTTTCGACGGCTTTCTCGTTTCCGCGCTCGCAACTCTGGCGGGAGCTTGGGTTTCGTTTTTGGTCAGTCGAGGCCTCTTTCGAGAATCGTTCGAGCGCATGTTTATTCGGCGAGCGCGACTGCGGCGGTTTGGCGACGAGATCGTTAAAGGGGGGTGGCGATTCGTATGCCTGCTGCGCATGTCGCCTATTATGCCTTTCGCACTCACCAGCTATGCCTTGGGGTTATCGGGTATCAGCGCACGCAATTATTTGCTGGGCACCGTTGCGTCGCTTCCAGCACTGTTTGGCTATGTTTGCATGGGTTCGTTCGCGCGACACAGCATCAATGCCAAATCTATCAACGTTGGCTACTTGCAGTGGGTCATTTTGGGGCTGGGCGTCGCGGCTACAATTTTCCTGACTTTGTATGTGAAGCGCGTCTACTCGCGAGCAAACGCAGTGAGCTGATAGATACATGGCGAGGTTGGTGCCGTCAGTCTCGCCGCGCCTCACGTCAAGTTACGGATGCGACGTGATGGTTGTGCGTCGATCTCGCTTCATCCCGCGTGTGTGCAACAGATTACGTCTGTCCAGATCGCGTTTCGATCTTGCTCTTGCCCTTCCGTTGATATGGCCGTAGTGCGAGTGGCGGAATTCGTGAAATGCTTGGAAGATTAGGCAATGGCGCGCACGAAGGCATGCGGCGTTTCATCTCTTGGGAGTGGTTGGTTATGAAGTTGATGGGTATGCCCGAAAGGAAAGCGCACGTCGATTGGACCGGCTTCGCCGCGTGGACGATTTTCTTTGTCATCTTCCTCAACGTACTGATCTTCACCATCCATTGTGTCAATCCCGTCCTAATGTCGGACGACTGGTACTTTCTGGATGTATTCGTCCGCAAAGGCATCGTAGGCAATCTGCACTTCGCGGATTTTTTCGTAAAACGCATGGGCATTGATCACTCGGAGCCATTCATCAAAATGGTTCTTTTGTGGTGCCTTCGCGAATTCGACCTGGATATTTCGGTTGAGGCGTTGGTAGGGGTGTTTGTTGCGCTAGGCTGCGTCTTGCTTTTCCGCGCCATGATTATGAACGGCGTGAAAAATGAAGCGGGATGGACCCGTCATATGGCATGGATTTCTATCGCCGCCATCATTTTCTCGTTGAACGGCATTGAGATCTGGGCCTGGCCGCTTAATTCGGCGCAGTATTCCAGTTTTCTGCCGCTTCCCGTGTTTATGTGGACGGTTTGGCGATCCTATTGCAGAAGGGAATATTTGCTGCTCGCCGTCGTGACCTTGCTGATGGCATTCATAAGCGACGACAACGCCGTCATCGGCATTTTGGCCACGCTGATGACTTTGGCTTTTTATGCGCTGTCTCGCGGCGTCGCCGAAAAGGGCGTTCTCCTGCGCATCGTTGTGGTGGTTTTGGTTTGTGCATCCGTAGTCAGAATCGGCTATTCCTATGCTCCGCAAGTTTATGGCGCGCCGGATGCGCCGCTGGCCGACAAGCTGCATGCCTTGTTCAATCAAGTAAGAAAAGGCGAGTGGCCTGGATGGTTTGTCACGCCTCTGACCTGGGCCGTGGCGTCGCGACTGTTTACGCCGGGCGGCCAAGGTCATCTGGTAGAGATTGTCGAATTTGGCATTCTCGTCGCAGTGATTTTCATCCATGGCTGGTTCTGGTTTAGAGCCGTTCGCTACGAATGGAATCTTTTGGTGTTTGTTTCCATTGCTCTAATGCTAGTCACATACGGTTGGATCGCGGGAATACTTCTGTATCGCGTTCCTGCACTGGGAGCGGATTATTTCAGACAGGATAGATATATACGTCTGTATCAGTTTGAGCTGGTGGCGTTTGTCTTGATGTGGATCGGCTCGGTTTCGAGCAGCTCGCCCGGTCCAGCCAAAGAGAGGCTTGTTCGATGGGGAAAAACCGCCTGCCTGGGCTTTTTAGTGCTGCAAATACCCATGTCCGTCAGTGCGTGGATGATTGTTCCCGGTAGGCAGCACTACGATCAGGATTTGGCACGGCAGATTTATCGGCTTGCGGCGAATCCCAGCGATTCACAGGTGCTCAGCCATTGCAATCCGCAGCTACCCATTTGTGGATGGGGGCTCGAAAAAAGGCAAGATTTACTGCGCTTGCTTCAAGAAAATCACCTGAATATTTTTTCGCCGAAGGTTGTGCTCGCACATCCTTATTTGCTGAATGCGACATCTTCAATGGGTCCAGCCGATCGGGCGCAATTGCTTTCGGCGCTCCAGGCCACCGATGCCGGCAAATCTGCCGGAAAAGCACGCGGCTCCATGTGGTCGTTTTTTGGCGTCGGTCGCGACATGTGGCCAAGGAGTGGGATAGGTGTCAATGATGTTCGTCGCAGCCACGTGCCTTTGATGCTCACCGGGTGCTGGGCACCCAATGGGCGGGGGCATCAATCAGAGAGCTGGTGCGGACCGGAGGTCTCACTGGTTTTGCGCAAGCCCGCGGAAACGTCCGGCCTGGTTATCGAAGGATTGCTCCCTTGGGATCTCTATGCCAAGGATGGACGAACTTCGCCCGTGACGCTCTTGGTCACAGTCAATGATGTGCCAGTAGCGAAAAAAACGATCGGCGCCGAAGAAGGCTTTGCCATCAATGTGCCGGAGCAGGAACTGCCCGCACTCACATTTCCCTCGGAGCCGATGTACGTCAGGATTTCCGCAGACGGCTCGTTTGTACGGAGTCGCGTTCTCCGAGTGCAGGATCCACGCGAGCTTTCGATGAAGCTTTCTAACGTGTCCTTTTTGACTTCAGCCGAAGATGCTCAATAACTGTTGCGCTGCGCTTGTCGGTTTCGTGTCGTAGTCGTCAGGCGGAAACGACGACCACGCCGATGACGATAAGCAAGCCGCCCGCGAGATTGCGCCAGCCGATGGGTTCATGCAGCAGAAAATGCCCGAGCAGTGGAACGACAATGAAGGCCAACGCCATAAATGGGTACGCAACGCTGAGCGAAATCGTACGCAAGACCCAAATCCACAACAGGGTCGATACGCCGAGCAGTAGAACGCCCGCGATCAGATAGATATTGATGCAATAGCCGGCCAACCAGATGCCGATGGCATCGGGATTTTTCAAGTTCAAGGCCGCCATTTTCAACAGCATTTGCCCAAGGGAAATGCCGCACACCGACAGCAATACCTGCACCAAGCGGGTGAAATCCATGACTGCTTCCAGATGATCCGAGACAGGCTCGTCAGAACAAGCCGAACGTTTGAAATTAGACCGCGTCGGTCAATGCCTCGACATGATCGCGGACCGATGCCTGAGCAACCGAAAAATAGTTCAGAATTCTCTCGGCCATCTCGTGATTGTAGAGTTGATCTGGTAGTTCCATGCCTTCGTAGTAGACGTTGCCCGTGCGAATATGTGCGCCAGTGCGGGCCACGATGGCCTCGAAATGTTCGAAATACTTGATCTCGATATCGTTGACGGAGATGAGCTTCTCGCCGTCAAGTTCATCCCAGAAATCGACCAAGTAAAAAAGCTTGTTTGGATCCTGACTGCTTTTTTCTACGTGGAAAAGCGGCTTGCCGCATAACGTCGCTGCTTCGAGTGCACGAGCGGCTGCATCACGCTCCGCTTCGGAGTGGAAAAACACGTGAGCGTCGTTCGTCATCAACTGCTCTACGCTGCGAAACTGGATACCGACTGCGGAAAGGAAGTGCTGCGGATTGATCTGTCGATAGCAAACGCAGGGTTTTTCGCCAACGATATTCCGTTGCGTCAGTGCGTTCATGACGATGATAGCTTCGTCTTTCTCTCGGGCTGCAAAGATCATCCCGAGCACGCGATCGATGGCTCGAAGGCCGAAAATCGAGTCCTTCGACAATTTGTCCTTGTCCCATCGATGGTGTTGCAAATGGGCGATGCTATTGAGAAAGACCAAAGAGAATTGCGGCGTGTAGCGCTTTTTATATTTTACGAAGAACTCAGCGGAAAACAGGTCGAACAGCGAAAACAAGAGCGCATTGTTTATGCCATTGCGAAGTACTCCGCCAAGCACGAATGGAATCTGCTTGAAGAGTTTCAGCACGGCGCCGGAGCCGAGAATGAATTTGACCAGACGACCTGTGCAGGCGAGGAATTGCTGCTTGGATACGTCGAGGTAATTTTTCGAGTAGTAGCGGGGCAGCGAGAGCAAGTCGTTCAGCTCGTCGGGATAGGCCACTTCCGAAAACGTCCACGGATCCGGCAGGAAAAAATCGCAGTGCCTCGCACCCTCGCGTGTGGCGTTCATGGCGCCCCAGATACCGGAGCTGATACCCGCATCGCTCAGAGTCTCCCAGACCTGGCTTACCGACAGCGCCGAGGGCGTATCGCCAAGGTGAATAATCCCATGCACCGATGAGGGTACGCCGGTGTGAACGGAAACCCATTGCACCCACGGATCGAGCCCTCTGTGCTCCACCATGTCATCGGTCGTTGTTGTTGCCGATCGCATCGACAGTAGGCGGTCGATGTTCTTTAGCTGCAGCTCCTTCGCACCTCTGGTGAGCAAGTCCACCGAAAACTCGTTAAGCCCGATCAATGTCAGGCGCTTGGAGGGCAACTGGGTATTCATCTGCATACTCTCTATTCAATCGGCCCCATCGCCCATGCGCTGGGCTAATTCAGGGAATCGGAGAGGTCAGCGCTGACCGCTCCCGCTGGAGCACGTTGGCCATATCGAATGCCAGAAACGCGAAAACAAGCTGTAATTCATAATGATGGAAAGGGTGGTCTGAAATTGCAAGTCCGGAGGGGCGAATTCAGCGACGGCGGACTTAGATTCAGTAGCCAGCAGGCCTGGAAATACTCGGGCGCGTAGCGCTTTAGCGTATCATTGCGGCCATTAATCAAGGGTCCAGTGATGGGTGTGGTCGTCGCCTGATAGGGGATGGTGTGAGCCTGTCGATGGCGGGACAGCGGCATGGACAGGCTGGTCACGATAAGGAAGGGGTAATGGTTCCTATTGCAAGTACGCGTCGGTGGATGCCATGGACGGAAAAAGGGGTAGCGATCGCCGGCTTTTTTCTGTTGGTGATTGGACTATGTACCACTGATGTCTTTGCACAGCTTGAATCGCAGACCGTTTGGCATGACCTGATCATTGCAGGTTCCATGTTCGCCATAGGCTGCCTGCTCCGGTTGATCTGCCGAACCTCCGTAGCCACAGGCATCGCCCTTGCGATTGTCCTTTTACTGGCGCGAACCTTGGGTCTCACTGCTGTTGTCGCGGCCCTTCTGTTGCTCTGCGCTTCGCTGGTCGTCGGCGAGAAAATACAAGCGCGAACCGGATCGCAGGGATACGTTGTTTCCATGTTGTGCGGCGTGGCTGTCATGACCGGTGTTACGGGATGGTTGCTCCCGTTTAGCGTCCACGGATTTCTGACATATCTCGTCGTGTTGGGCGCCATTTGCTATGTCGGAAGACGTCGCATATTCGACGCGTTTCGCCGCGGCCGGCGCCATTGGAACTTGGCGATATGCGCGGCTCCGGCGCAGGCGGCATTCGCCATGTTCATTATTGCCGTCGCCGCGACTGCGCTGGTGTTGCCGACGATTCAATACGATGACATTGCCTACCACATGCTTCTTCCGACCCAGCTGCTTTCGTTGGGTCGGTACAAGATGGATGTAGCCTCGCAAGGGTGGGCGCTTGCTCCTTGGGCCAGCGATATTTTCCAAGGTTACGTGGCTGTATTGGCCGGACGGGTTGAGCGTGGTTCGGCAGATGCCTGTTGGTTCTTGATGACGCTTCTCGGCCTATGGCAGCTGGGACGGATTATTGGCTTGCGTGCGGGCCTGAGATGGCTCGCGTTGGCCGCTTATGCGTCGATTCCGTTGGTCGTCTATTTGAACGCATCGATGCAGGCCGAAAACGCCATTGCGGCGGCTACCGTCGCGCTCGTGGTGATCGCCGCGAAAGGCCTTCGTTACAACAAGGATGGCGTTATTTTGCCGCTTGTCATCGTCAGCGGTCTTGTCGTCGCATTGAAGGCGACGCAAGCGTTGCTTGTACTGCCGTTCGCGCTGGTGTTGCTGGTTAAATATAAACCGGCGCGTTTCACAAGGCTTGTTATTCCCAGGCTTCCCCTGGGCTTCGCGGTATGCGGGTCAAGTTATTTTTATGCCTGGTTTGTCACCGGCAATCCGGTGTACCCGATATTCAACGGTATTTTCAAATCGCCATTCGGGCCTGCGGTCAATTTCCAAGATCGGCGTTGGAACCAGGGGCTTCATTGGGACTCGCTTTGGCAGATCACCTTTCATACCGACAAGTTTCAGGAAGTGTATCCAGGTGCGCTTGGATTCACATTGCTGGCGTTAAGCGGGTGCGTACTTATTTCTGTTTTTCGGCCGCGGCTTCGTTGGATAAGCCTTTCTCTGCTCTTTTGCATGGTCGGAATGTTTTTGGGGACACAATACGTTCGATACATTTTGCCAGCCATGGCGCCGTTGTTTCCGGTCGCGCTGATGGTTTGGCAAGGGCTGAACTTTCAAAAAATCGGAGCGTTCGCTCTCGTCGCCTTGGCTCTTCTCAACACGATATTCACCCCTTCGTGCAATTACCTTTTTAACGGCGATATCGCTTGGCAAGTGCTGGGAGGGATAAACGAGGCGCAAGGTGACGTTCGCGAGGGGATCGAAAAACGGATAGCTCCCGAGCTTCTGGTGCAGCGTTATCTGCAATCGCGTTACGGTCAAAATTACTTTGTGTATTTGGCGGATCCCGGGCGTCCATTTCTTGGTCCGTTTGAAGGGCGCGCCGTTACCTTGACTTGGTACGATTCATCGTTTGCGAATGCGGCAGCGAACGCCGACGCGGATGCCTCCGGCGCCAGCTGGGTCGAACTGTTCGCGAGGACCGGCATCGATCACGTCATAACCCAAGACGCCACCAGCGAGCCGCTTCGCCATGCTTTGTTGCAATTGCACGCCAGCAAGGAGTACGAGGTCGGTCAGATGGTGCTTTGGCGCCTTTGTGCTGGGCAGTGCAATGCGGATTTCTTTCCTCTTCTTGAGGCACGCGACATTGGGGGGAAGATGAAGAGACAGCTGATTTATCGGTAATTGGCCATGCGGTTTCGGAGCGATTGGGTAAGGTTCCTTCTGCCCGTTGAATTTCCCAGTGTCCAAATATTGAATCTACAAGCGATTGGATGTGCTATGAGCGACGTTGCCGGTGAATTGGGGCAAATGCATGAATAATTCAGTGGATGGAGCGGAACCGAAAATTGCGGTCGTCATTCCGTGCTACCGCGTAGGTAAGCTGGTGCTCGATTTGATACCGCGCATTGGCTCCGAAGTCGGCTGGATTTTTATTGTGGACGATGCCTGCCCGGTCAATACGGGCGACTTGGTACTTGCCGAGTGTAAGGATTCGCGCGTTCACGTCATCAAGCATGCGCAGAACCAGGGCGTTGGCGGTGCCACCATCACGGGGTATAAGGCGGCGGCGCAGACCGCCGCGATCGCGGTGGTAAAGCTCGATGGAGATGGTCAAATGGATCCCGCATTGATCGGAAGGCTATCGCGCCCGATCGTCGCCGGGCGATCCGACTATGTGAAAGGCAATCGTTTTCATCGCATTCGCGACGTATCTTCGATGCCATGGGTACGCCTGTTCGGTAATGCTGGATTGTCGTTCCTTACCAAGCTATCCAGTGGCTATTGGCAACTCTTCGATCCTACCAACGGATTTACCGCGATCCATCGCGATGTCCTGCAGGAGCTCGAACTCGACAACATCGCAAAGCGATATTTCTTCGAGTCCGACATGCTCTACAACCTCAATCAGGTGCGTGCCGTGGTAACGGAAATGCCCATGTGGGCCGTTTATGGCGACGAGCCTTCCAGCTTGAATCCGGCCAAGGTAATGCTGCCGTTTTTGAAGGGAAATCTTAGAAATTTTGGCCGGCGCCTGGTGTATAGCTACTTCATTAGAAATTTTTCGCTGGCTTCCCTTGAGTTGCTCTTCTCCATTCCTCTGATCCTGTTTTCGATTTTCTACGGAGGCTGGCATTGGGTGGAGGGGCGTATTAGCGGTCTTCCCACTGTGCCGGGCATTGTTATGACAGCGGCATTGCCATTGATCATCGGCGTGCAATTGTTCTTGTCGTGGCTCAACTACGATGTCGCCAATCAACCGACGCAGCCGATCCATCCCTTTATCAACGAAGGTGATGACGTATGAGAGCGGCGGCGCTGACATCGTTTGTGATGGTTGTAGCCATCGTCTGTGGAGGCTGCTCGCGGATGTCGCAAAGCACCAGCGAATTGTATGTACCGGGTAACGGTTTGCTGGATGGTCGCGGCGACGGTTACGCATTGAAGGATGCGAGCCTGACGGCTACCCCAGTCGGCATCGATATGTGCGAGAACCCGGGTGGTCGAAGCGCCATCGCGATGAATTGGGATGTGTCGGGGCGTGGTGTTCAGAGCGTCGACATCTGGGTTGATGATGGGCATGGGCGCCCGAAAAAGTGGATGTCGGGATCGTCGAAAGGTTCGGCCACCACGGGCAATTGGGTTGGCGACCACACGACATTTCGTATGACTGACGCGTCGACGGGAAGGACCCTCGCCATGCGGCGTGTCTACGTGGTCAAGTGTTTGGCGAAAAACGCCTGAACCTTGTTCGAAAGAATGGCTGGAAAACGACAAAGGGGCCATTTGGCCCCTTTGTCGTTTCAGTTCGTGCGTGAGTTTGGTTTAGCCTAGGGCCTGCTCAAGCTCCGGGATGATCTTGAACAGATCACCCACCAAACCGATATCCGCCACCTCGAAAATAGGCGCTTCGCCATCTTTGTTGATAGCAACGATGGTGCCGGCATCTTTGATACCCGTCAGATGCTGGATGGCGCCAGAAATACCGATGGCCATATACAGTTCCGGCGCGATGATCTTGCCGGTCTGGCCTACTTGCAGTTCGTTGGGAACATAACCCGCATCGACGGCGGCACGCGATGCGCCCACGGCTGCGCCGATCTTGTCGGCGAATTTGTAGATGATCTCGAAGTTTTCTTTCGAGCCGACGCCGCGACCGCCGGAAACCACCTTGTTGGCGCTTTGCAGATCGGGGCGATCGCTCTTACCTTGCTTCAGTTCCACGAAGCGTGTGTGGGTCGGTAGTGCGACGTCCAGGCTCAGCGGTTCCACGGGAGCAGCGTTCGCGCCGCTGGCGGCGGCGGGCCAGGATGCGGTGCGGATGGTGGCGACGATCGCATGCGCAGCGTCGGCTTCCACGGTGATGATGGCGTTGCCAGCGTAGATGGGGCGCTTGAACGTGTGGCTGTCTTCCACGCTCATTACGTCGCTGACTTGAGCCACGCCGAGCAGGGCGGCGACGCGCGGAGCGACATCTTTTCCGAACGTGGTGGAAGGCACGAATACGTGGCTATAGCCGCTTGCCGCCTTCGCAATTTGCGGAGCGAGCACGGCGGCGAGCGGATGCGCATTTTCAGCGCGCGCGACCGTGAGTACGCGGCTTACGCCATCGATCTTCGCGGCTTCGGCGGCAATGGCATCCGCCTTGTCGCTAAGCACGAGTACGTCGATGGCGTCGGGTTTGACAGCCGCTGCTGCGCTCACAGCGCGCGCGGTGGAGGGGTTCAGTTTGCCGTCCAGATGTTCGGCGATAACCAGGATCTTGCTCATGGGTGTCTCCTTGGTCCGGTCGGCTGCTTAAAGCAGGCCTTTCTGCTTCAGCGCGGCGACGAGTTCGGCCGCGTCCTTCACCATCACGCCCTTGCTGCGCTTGGCGGGCGCCGCATAGTGCGTGGTCTTCAACTGATCGTGCGTGTCCACGCCAAGCGACGCGAATTCAATGGTGTCGATGGGTTTGGATTTGGCTTTCATGATGTCCGGCAGTTTGATGAAGCGCGGTTCGTTCAAGCGCAGATCGGTCGTGATCACCGCCGGCAATTCGGCTTCGATAACTTCCAGGCCGGCGTCGACTTCGCGCGTTACCGTCGCTTTGCCGTTGGCGATCTCCACTTTGCTGGCGAACGTCGCCTGCGGACGGTCCCACAGCGCAGCCAGCATCTGGCCCGTCTGATTGGCATCGTCGTCGATGGCTTGTTTGCCCAGGATCACCAAGCCGGGTTGTTCCTTCTCGACCAGCTTCAGAAACGCGCGCGCGGCGGTCAGCGGTTGCACCGCATCCGGCGTCACTACGTGGATGGCGCGATTAGCGCCCATCGCCAGGCCGTTGCGCAAATGTGCGGTCAGATCGGCAGGGCCGATGCCCACGACGACCACTTCCTCGACCACGCCCTTTTCACGCAGGCGCAAGGCCTCTTCCAAGGCGATATCGTCAAAAGGATTGGCGGAAAGCTTCACGCCATCGGTCACCACGCCGGTGCCATCGGGTTTGACCTGGATGCGGACGTTGTAGTCCACCACGCGCTTGTAGCCGACCAGAACTTTCATTTTAGATCCTTCAACCGTGCGCCTTGAGGGGCGCGGAGGGGGTGAGCAAACGCCCATTCTAACCGATGGTCCATCCGGGCACGAATGGACGCGGTCAAGGGGTATTCCCCGGGGATGCTAGGCCGGCTGGCGCGCGGATAGCGCCTGGCGCAGGGCCTCGCGGGCGACATCGAAGGAGAAGTGCTGGCGAATGTTGTCCACGCCCCCGTTGGACAGGCGCAACCACAGCGGCTCATCGTCGTACAGCTTGAGCACCGCGGATGCGAAGGTCGACGAATCATCGGCGACGAGTATGTTTTCGCCGTCCTGCAATCGCATGCCTTCCGCGGCGATGCTGGTTGCAACCACGGGCAGGCCATAGCTCATCGCCATATTGACCTTGCCCTTGACGCCAGCGCCGTAGCGAAGCGGCGCCAAGGCGATACGGCACCCGTCCATCCATGGCGTCAGTTCGTCGACTTTGCCGTGGATTTGAACGCCCGGCTTTGCCAAATGGATTCGAGCCGATTCGGGGATGTCGCCGATAAGATGCAACGTTATATCCGGTCGTGCCGCGTGAATGAGCGGAAAGATATCGCCGACGAGCCAGTTGACTGCATCGACATTGGGCGGATGCCCAAAGCCGCCGACGAACACAACATCCTTGCGTTGAGCGAACGCAACACGTCGGCCGAACACTTCGTGCACGTTGGAAACGAGTTCCACCGTCGCATCGGGAGCTTCTTTGGCGAGCAGCTCTTTCTCGACCGGGCTGACAACTAGTGTGATGTCACTGGCGCGTATCAATTCCAACTCGCGGCGACGCGACGATTGCGCTTGGCGAATCAAGGCGCGATTGCCGGTCAGTTGCGCCGCACGTTGTTCGCGCAGGAAATGCAAATCGACGGTGTCGAAAACGATCTTGGCTTGCGGCGCCATTCGCCGAATCAAACCGAGGTTGGGTGCGGCCACGTAATGCCGTGACAACATCACGGCTTGCAAGGTCTGTTTTTCTTTTGAAAGCCAGCGAACGAGCGACGGTGACCAGGGTTTACAGAGCGTCTGCACACCGATACGTCCCAGCTGAGCGATTTCCTCGTCGCTGGCAAGGCGATTGTCGGCCATGAAGGTCACACGCCATCCCAGTTCGCGCAGCAAGCGCATGATGTTGATCATGCGCAGCGAGCCGGAGTCGCGCGAGGCATCTGGCGCTAGCGCATCGATGACAAGCATATGAGGACGATCATCATGATGGACGACCGATTCGATAGCCGATCCCGCGGTTGGTTGTCGCTTCAGTGCGTCAATCCATTTTTCCGCAAATTTTGTTTTGTTGATGCGTTGATATTGCTTGACGCCGGATTGGAGATCGGTGCCCGAGCTGATGCCCTCGAAGTGCACGACCACGCTTTCTGGCTGATACATGACACGCTTGCCTGCGGCGCGCACGGCGAAAGCAAGATCGGTGTCTTCGTAGTAGGCGGGGGTGTATCGGCTGTCGAAACCATTCACCTGGCGAAACAGTGCCGATTCGATCATGAGCGATGCGCCGGACACGTAATCCGCGTCGCGGCGAAAGCGAAAACGCGGATCGTCCGGCGACTCGAAGCGACCGTAGTTCCAGCCATCGGCGTTTGAAAAAACAATGCCTCCCGCTTCCTGCAGGCGACCATCGGGATAAACCAACCGACTGCCGACGAGGCCGCAATCGGGCTCATCCGCAAAACATTCCAACAACCGATCGAGCCAGCCTGGCGTGACTTGCGTGTCGTTGTTCAAAAACAACAGATGCGATCCGCGCGCTGCCTCGGCGCCGGCATTGCAGCTGCCGATAAAGCCAAGGTTGCGAGGGTTGCTCAGCAGCCGTAAGCCCGCGATCTCGCTTAGCGTCGATGCTGTCGCATCTGGAGAAGCGTCGTTCACCACAATGACTTCGAATGGCGCATTCGCGCCATAACGTGCGATGGATCGAAGGCAGGCAAGCGTGTAGTCAAGCTTTCCGTGCACCGGAATGATGACGGAGACGCGTGGCGCGTCGCTCGTGGGCAGCGCAAAAGGCCACGGAGAATTTTCCATCGGCTCCAATGACAACGCCGGCAACGTTGAAGCGCGTGGCCGGAATTCTTGCGCGATGCGCGTCATCGTGCCCCGCAAGCCACGTTGAGCAACGCTGCTCGTGGTGCGAGTCATCAAGAAATACAGACGCCGAATGCGCCAGGTCAACGAACTGCTCAAAGCCACCTCCGAGTGGCGCTACGGCTGGATTACAGATTCTGGTAATTCGGGCCCGATCCGCCTTCCGGCGTCACCCAGTTGATGATTTGGTACGGGTCTTTGATGTCGCAGGTTTTGCAGTGCACGCAGTTGGCGGCATTGATCTGCAAACGCTTGCCCGATTCATCGTTGACGATTTCGTAAACGTTGGCAGGGCAGAAACGCGTGCAAGGATTGCCGTATTCCTGCGCGCATTTCGTCACGCATACCGACGTATCGGAAACGTGCAGATGAATCGGCTGATCTTCGTCGTGTTCGGTGGCGGCGAAGTACACGCCGGCCAAGCGATCGCGTGGTGGCAGTTCGCGTTGCACGTAGTCGCGTTTGGGTTCTTCGAACTGGCCGAGTTTGTGCAGCGAATTCCAGTCGGGTTTGTTCTTCAGCGTCCAGGGCGATTTGCCGGCGGTGATGGTTTCCCAGGCCGCGTTGAACATGCCGCGCCACAAACCCTTCTTGAAACCAGGCTTGACGTTGCGCACTTTCTTCAATTCGGCCATCACGTCGGAGTCGCGCAGTTTTGCGTCGAAGCCGGCGGGCTTGAGATCGTTCGCAGCGAGATGTTCGGCGGCGAGCATGCCGCTCTTGATCGCCTGGTGCGTGCCTTTGATCTTGGGCACGTTGAGCAGGCCGGCGGTGTCGCCGATCAACAGCGCGCCGGGCATCTCGACGTTGGGCAGCGATTGATAACCGCCGGTGACGATGGCGCGCGCGCCGGCGGAGAGAATGGTGCCGCCTTCAAGCAGCGGTTTGATCAGCGGATGATTCTTCCACTGCTGGAAGGCTTCCCACGGCTGATAATTCGGATCGCTGTAGTCCAGTCCGCTGACGTAACCCAGCGCGATGCGATCTTTGTCCAAGTGATAAAGGAACGCGCCGCCATAGGTGTGCGTGTCAGCCGGCCAGCCAAAGCTGTGGAATATTTTTCCGGGCGTTACGCGCCCCGCGGGCACCTGCCAGAGTTCCTTGATGCCGATCGAATAGCCTTGCGGATCGCTGCTTTTGTCGAGCGAGAAACGCTTGATGAGTTGCTTGGTGAGGCTGCCGCGCGCGCCTTCGGCGAGCACGGTGACCTTGGCTTTGATATCGATGCCTTGCGTGTAACCGGGCTTGTGCGAACCGTCTTTGGCCACGCCCATGTCGCCGATGCGCACGCCCGCCACGGAGCCGTCTTCGTTATAAATAGTGTCGGCGGCGGCGAAGCCGGGGAAGACGTCCACGCCCAACGCTTCGGCCTGCGGCGCCAACCACGCGCACAGCGCGCCCAACGATACGATCACGTTGCCACGGTTGTGCATGCCTGGCGGCACCGGCAGCTTGCGTCCGCCGGT
The DNA here is from genome assembly GCF_021390675.1 of Dyella sp. 2HG41-7. NCBI lineage: Bacteria > Pseudomonadati > Pseudomonadota > Gammaproteobacteria > Lysobacterales > Rhodanobacteraceae > Dyella > Dyella sp. 2HG41-7. The sequence goes on along the minus strand of NZ_JAJEJV010000004.1, from coordinate 3,808,975 downwards.
TTTGTTCAGCAGCCAGAATTCGTCTTCGGTCGCAGGCACGCAGATCGGCGGCGGATTGTCGCGCCAGCCGGGCAGCAGGGCGTCCAGCGGCTGCGGTTCGATCACGGCGCCAGAGAGAATCTGCGCGCCGATGGTGGATGCCTTTTCGATCACGCACACCGTCACGTCCGGCTTGAGCTGTTTCAGACGGATCGCGAACGAGAGGCCGGCCGGGCCCGCACCGACGACGATCACGTCATATTCCATCGTCTCGCGTTCGGTCATGGGGTTGGGCTCCGGTGGGGTGGTGGGTGTGAAGAGGCCGCATGGTGGTTCTGGGGGCGGTCCGGACGGTATTCTCCGGGTTCGCCTACTGCGCGGCAAACTTGTGTGTACGTGGACCGGCGACCGTAGGGGAAATAACCGCATTTAACCCGCGCCGGAGCGTGCATGAGTTCTCTACCGCCGATTGCCGATATCGACCTGCGCCGCGCCACGCTCTGCCAGATATTGCACTGGTTGGCCGCCGGTCGAACGCAGCCGGGGAAGCTGGCTGAGGTCTATCTCGGCGCCATCGATCGCATCAATCCGCAGATCAATGCGTATGTCGACGTCAGTCCGGTGTTGTTCACCGAGCAGGCGCGCATGGCCGAACTGCGACGGCGCGATGGCGTGATCGGTCGGTTGGACGGCGTGCCGATTGCGATCAAAGATAACTTCGACATCGCTGGCTGGCCTACGCGCTCGGGCATGCCAAGTTCCGAGCAGCCCGCCGAACAAGACGCGCATGTGGTGGCGCGCTTGCGCGCGTCGGGCGCGGTGCTCGCCGGCAAAACCAATATGGATGAAGGCGCGCTCGGCGCCGTGACCAACAATCCGCATACCGGGCCGACGCACAATCCGTTTCGTAACGGTTATACGGCGGGTGGATCGTCGGGCGGCGCGGCGGCGGCTGTCGCTTCGGGTCTTGCGGTGGCGGCGATCGGTTCGGACAGCTTGGGTTCGATTCGCATCCCGGCCAGCTATTGCGGCGTGTTTGCATTGAAGCCCACGCAAGGCGAAATTTCAGCGCGCGGCATGGCGCCGGCGGCGCGTCGTCTGGATGCCGTCGGCTTGATTGCGCGCGGTGTCGACGATCTCACCGTGTTGCTGCAAGTGTTGGCCGGCTACGACGCGGAAGATGCGCGGTCGCGCCGTCGTCGCGTCGCGTTGTCGCTGCCGGATTGGGAGCCGGGCAAATTGCGCTGCGGTGTGTTGCCCAATCTTGCTGCGCTCGGCGTACAACAGGATGTGATCGATGTCTTCGAGGCTGCGCTGCAAAAGCTCGATCGCGAACTGGGCGAATGCCGCACCGTCGATTTCGACGATTGGCATTTCGCGCGTGCGCGTCGTGCCGGTTTGCTGTTGATGGAATCGGAAATGCTCGGCACGTTCAGCGCGCAACTTGCCAACACGCAACATCCGGTGTCGTCGTCGTTTCGTCGCATGCTCGACTACGCCGCGCGCAAAACGGCCGCCGATTACGCCGAGGCCGATCGCGTGCTCGACGCGGCCACGTTGAAGATGCGCAGACTCTTCGCACAGATCGATGTGCTGGTGATGCCCACCACCCCGCAAGGCGCGTTCCCGCTCGACGGACCGGTGCCCGATACGCAGGCCGATCTCACCAGCTTCGCGAACCTTGCGGGATGTCCAGCGGTAAGCATTCCGATGGGCACGCTGCCCAATGGACTGCCGATCGGCATGCAGTTGGTGGGCGCACGCGGTTCGGATTTGCGCTTGCTTGAGTTGGCGGCCGTCTGGTCGGCCACGCTGGACGTCACACCCGATTACCCCATCATCCCTTGACGCGGGCTTGACGAACCCGTGACTTGACAACGTTTTGTTACGGTACGCCGGGTAAAGTTGGGAAAAACGTCCACATATCCCCTTATGACCGCGTATACGCAACAACTCACGTTTTTTCGCGAATGGATCAAGCATCCGCTGGAAATGGCCTCGGTGCTGCCGTCTGGCCGTCCCTTGGCGCGCATGATGGTGGCCGCGATGCCTGCGCAGGCGGACTGTGTGATCGAACTGGGCGCCGGTACCGGCGTGATCACGGAAGCGCTATTGCAGCACGGCGTTTCGGCCGCGCAATTGTTGGTGCTGGAGATGAATGCCACCTTGCACGGCATCCTGCGTCGACGGTTTCCGCAGGCGCATGTGCTTTGCGCGGATGCGCGACACGTCAACGAACTTGCGCGACGCACCGGCGTGCTGGCGCCGGAAGGCGCGGACGCCATTCTCAGCAGTCTCGGTTTGCTGAACATGCCGCCGGAGCTTCAGCACGATATCCTTTCCGCCGCGTTCGCCGTGCTTCGACCCGGCGGCGTTTTCGTGCAATACACCTACGGTTGGCGCAGCCCGCTGGATGAGCGTGTGTGTCGGCAACTGCGGTTGCGTTGCAACCGTGTGGGCATGGTATGGCGCAATCTGCCGCCGGCGCAGGTGTACACCTATAGGCGCGACGATGGCTGATTGGATCGGCGATACCTGGCAGCGCTTGCCGCTGCTCGATGCCGATGTACGCTACGCGGCGACGTGGCTCGATCATGACGAAGCCGATGCGTTGCTCGCGCGTTTATGGGAAGAAATCCCCTGGGAACAACATCGTCTGCGCATCTTCGGGCGCGACGTGGACGCGCCGCGACTGAGTTGTTGGATCGGCGATCCCGACGCGACGTATTCGTATTCGCGCACGCGCTTCGAACCCAGGCCTTGGACGCCGTCGTTGCATGCGCTGCGTGGACGTTTGGAGAACGCCTGCGGCGCGCGTTTTAACAGCGTGCTGGCCAATCTTTATCGCGGCGGCCAGGACTCGATGGGCTGGCATAGCGACGACGAGCCCGAACTCGGATCGCAGCCGGTAATCGCCTCGTTGAGCCTCGGTGCGGAGCGACGCTTCCGCTTCCGTCGTCGTGTCCCCCGTGGACACCGTGTCGACCCGGTCGGCTTGCCGCTATCGCACGGCAGCCTGCTTTGCATGGCCGGCGATACGCAGCGTCACTACCAGCACGATGTGCCGAAAAACGCCGTCGTGATCGGGATGCGCATGAATCTGACCTTCCGATTGATCCGTCCATGACGCCCTGCAACTTGGATTGATGCGCTGCGGCGGAGATAATGCGGGGTCCCTTCGTCTCCCCCTTACTTTCGCAGGCCTGCAATGACCCAGAAGACCGTACTCAACGCTACCCATCGCGAACTCGGTGCGCGCATGGTCGATTTCGGTGGCTGGGACATGCCGATCAGCTACGGCTCGCAGATCGAAGAGCATCATGCCGTGCGCCGCGATGCGGGCATGTTCGACGTGTCGCATATGACGGTGGTCGACCTGCACGGCGCACGCACGCGCGACTTCCTGCGTCACCTGCTGGCCAACAGCGTCGACAAGCTCAAGGTGCAGGGCAAGGCGTTGTATTCGTGCATGCTTAACGAGCAGGGCGGGGTGATCGACGACCTCATCGTCTATTTCCTCGGTGACGAATTTTTCCGGCTGGTGGTCAACGCCGCCACGCGCGACAAAGATCTGGCGTGGATCGAGCAGCAGGCAAAAGCGTTCAACGTCGCTGTGCAGGAGCGTCCCGACTTCGCCATGATCGCCGTGCAAGGTCCCAACGCGCGCGCCAAGCTCATCGCGCTGTTGCACGAAGTGGATCGGGCGCGCATCGAAAAGCTCGGCCGTTTTGCCGCCGCCGCCGCGCAAGGTCCGCACGGCGTGCCGTTGTTCGTGGCGCGCACCGGTTACACGGGCGAAGACGGTTTCGAGATCATCGTGCCCGAAGACCAGGCTGTCGCCTTGTGGAATGCATTGTCGGCCGCCGGCGTCGCGCCGTGCGGATTGGGTGCGCGCGACACGCTGCGCCTGGAAGCCGGCATGAATCTCTATGGCCAGGACATGGACGAAAACGTGACGCCGTGGGAGGCCGCGCTGGCCTGGACCATCGCGCTCGACGAAGGACGCGACTTCATTGGCCGCAAGGCGCTGGAAGCGCAAAAAGCGCATGGCGTGCCGCACGCGATGGTCGGATTGGTGCTGGATGACAAAGGCGTACTGCGTCACGGTCAGAAAGTGCTGACCCCGCAAGGCGACGGCGAAATTCTTTCCGGCGGCTTCGCACCGACGCTGAATAAGTCGGTGGCCTTCGCGCGCATTCCGTCGGGCGTGACCGGGGATGTGCGCGTCGATATTCGTGGACGTGAAGTGCCGGTGCGCATCGTGAAGTTTCCGTTTGTGCGCGACGGCAAAGCCTGCGAAGGTATCTAACCATCGGGTGCTGGGACACACGGCGTACGCCTAGGGTGTCCCATCGCACGACGTACGCAGTTAGAATTTGTTTCTCCAACCTTTGATCGACATTAACGACTGGACCCGACCATGAGCGCGAGCGAGATTCCCGGCGATCTGAAATTCCTCAAGTCCCACGAGTGGGCCCGTGTCGAAGACAATGGGTTGATTCGCGTGGGTATCTCCAACCATGCGCAAGAGCAGCTCGGCGACCTGGTGTACGTCGAATTGCCGGAAATCGGCGCCAGCGTGCAGGCCGGCACCAGCGCCGCGACGGTGGAATCGGTCAAGGCCGCTTCCGACATCTATTCGCCGGTATCCGGCGAGGTGGTTGAGGTCAACGAGATCCTCAGCGACAAGCCCGAAACCATCAACGAAGACGCTTACGGCGACGGTTGGTTGTTCGTGGTAAAGGCCAGCGATCGCGCCGAACTGAACGAACTGCTCGACGCCGATGCCTATGCCGAACTGATCGAAAACGAAGATCACTGACGCTCGATCCGCTCGCTTTGGATAACGGCCGCCTTGGCGGCCGTTATCGTATCGACGGTTCTCGCACCGAGCGAAAAACAAAAAATCGACGTCGCGTGCACCAAGAAAAAAATGGATGACGGACGTCGCTCGGATGCGCATCGATCGTCTGTTGAAGTTGGTCGGCGGCGCGTCGCTCAGGTGTGCATCGAGGGTGTTCGGGGTGTTCGGGACGACTTTTGGCGTCCGTCGCGGCACGTTCCGGTCTAAATTCGTTCATGCTCCGAATGACCCCTATCAGGCGGTCGGAGCGAGCGGTTGCGCGGCGTTGCGATGCGCATTGCATTACGCATATGCGTGTATCAAGGCGAATGAGAAAAATCGCTGTTTTTAGCTTGTTTTTGGCCTTTTTTAAAAATCAACGAAACCGATTCCTTGAATGCATTTAGTCGTATCGGCAATGAAATTTGCAATGAAAAAATCTCCTCGCGGACCCGTGTCATCGGTGGGGCTTCAGGTCGAAGAGATTGATTTCATGGCAAAAATCAATTGACAGTTGAAATGTTCAGGAATAGCTTTCGCACCATATAACGGGGAACGGTAACAATGGTGGCATCGAAATTCATCAAGCCATACATAGAGCACGGCGAAAAATCCGGCGCGGTGAGAAAGATCACTGTATCGATCCCAATGCACGTATTGCGACTCTTGTCGGACCTCCGCACTTACCGACAGGTCAACAATTTGAGGCACGCCACGAACAGCGATTTGCTGGTTGAGGCGTTCCTCCACGCTTTTACTGGGCAACCACTGCCAACTGATGAGGAGCTAAGACGAACTATGGCCACTGCCAAGAAAACTGCTAGGAAATCGGCTAAGAAAGCTGCCAAGAAATCCACCCGTAAAGCCGCCGCTAAGCGGCCGGTCGCCAAGAAGGCCACCGCTAAGAAGCGCACCGTGCGCAAGACTGCCAAGAAGGCAGCAAAGCGCGTAGGCGCGAAGAAGGCCAGCGCCAAGCGCGTTGGTGCAAAGAAAACCGCCAAGAAGGCAACGCGTAAGCGCACTGCCAAGAAGGCTGCTGCTGCCAAGGTTGTGAAGGCTACCAAGACCTCCAAGGCCAAGAAGTAAGCATAACAATTAGACGTTCTATCGATTTGTCTCCCTGCGGTGCCCAGCGCGGGGAGGTGCTTCGAAAAGCGTTTCGTCCCGGCCATGTGCCGGGACGCTTCATTTTGGGGGCTGCATTTTTCGTCCTTCATTTTCCGCCCCGGAAAATGAGCATAGGTACGGGCTCTCTCGCTCCGGAATAAGAGAATGAGTGCGACCTTTTAGTGAGCCCCCGCCGGCACCGGCGACCCGCCCGCTCAGGCCTCAAACTTCCGTGAACCACCCCACATTTGCCGTGTCGACCCAATCGCGATACCTTTGATCCATCCGCGCCGCGGCGAACCTTGGGGGAAAGCCGCTCCTGGATAACAGGGGGGAAGCGCGGGTATCTGATGCCACGCAGTTAGTGAGAAATCATGGATACCCGAAATAACATGCGTTATGCGCGCTCGCGTGCGCGCGGGGCGATTAAGCCCGTCACCATCGCGATTCTTGTCGTCGTTGGAATCTTGGCCGTTCTGTCATGGTTCCTCATCATCAAGCCGCATGAGGACATGGTGAGCGTCGATCAGGGCGGACATCCGTCCACGCCCGTCGCCGTTAGCCAACAGGCGGCGCCGGTCAATGTGGAGGCGATGAGCCTTAACGATCTTCTGACCGAAGCCCGCAGCGCGATGAACCAGCAGCGCGTGATTGCGCCGGCCGGCAACAACGCCTTCGAGTTCTATCTCAAGGTGTTGCAGAAGCAACCAGGCAATCAGGTCGCGGCGGACGCGCTGCGCGAAACGTTCCCGTTTGCGGCGAGCAACGTGGAGCAGGCGATCAACCAGCGCCAATTCAGCGAAGCCGATCGCGAGATCGACTTGCTGTCGAAGGTCGATCCCACCAACTACACGTTGACGATCTTGCGCTCCAAGCTCGACGCGCAGCGCAAGACGCTCGACGAGCAGCAGCAGAAGCAGCTCGACCAACAGCATCAGGCGGAACTTGCGGCGCAGAAGGCGGCGGCCGATAAGGCTGCGTCTGACAAGGCGCTCGCCGACAAGGCGGCGTCCGACAAGGCGGCGCAGCAGCAAGCCGCTCAGGTTGCGCAGCAGGAGAAGATCAAGCAAGACGAAGCCAGAAAAGCTGCCGCAACCTCCGATGTGGCCGCCACGACCCCCGCTGCTGGCGGCGGCGGTGGTGAAACGCGCGATGCAATACCGATCTCCACCATTCGTCCGCGCTATCCGACCGCCGCGCTTCGCAACAACCAGGAAGGTTGGGTGGATGTGCAGTACATGGTGAATTCGGACGGCAGCGTGTCCAACATCACGGTGGTCAGCGCCGAACCGCGGCACGTGTTCGACAGCGCCGCCATCGATGCGATCCGCCGCGCGAAGTTCTCGCCCGCGATGCGCGACGGCGCCGCGATCGCCGCGCAGCAGCAGAAGCGTATCGAGTTCAAGCTGAGCAGTTCGCAGTAAGCGTTCTGCCGATACTGGAAGAGACGAAGAGGCGGACCCTAGGGTTTCGCCTCTTCGCTTTTAGGCGGTCCGCGCAAGCACGCGAAAGGTCGGATCAGCTTCCGCGATGACGATGCCGGCGCGGCGATGCGTGGTTGGCGGGAGGATCGCTTTCCACACCGGCCCAGTCCACGTGCGGCAGACCGAGCATGGCGTCGAATACCATCGGCATCAGGTCGGTGCCAACGGAGCCGGAGGAGTTCCACATCGACACCATGCCGACGTGATACTTCGGAAAGAACGCGATCATCGTGCGATAACCCTCGACCGCGCCGGCGTGGAAGATCATCGTCTCGCCGCCATAGGTGAACACGCGCCAGCCGAGACCGTAGCTGGCGGAGGTCAGGCGCGCATGCCGCCACGGCGTGCCGTGCGTTTCGGCCGGCGTCGGTACGCCTGGCGCGTGCAGCACATCGAGCAGCGGTTGCGACAGCACATCGGGGCGTCCACCCATCTGCGCGATCAACCATTGCTCCATATCGCGCAGACTCGCGTTGACGCCTGCCGCCGGCGCGACGCGGTAATACGCTTCCTTCGGATCGAACGGTTCCCAGGCGTGCGCGCCGCGCTGACGATGCGGCCGCGCCCAGCTCTTGCTGCTTTCCAGCGCTTCGCGTCCGTAACTGGCGGTGGTCATGCCGAGCGGAAAAAAGATCCGCTTGTCGACTTGGTGATAGAAGAAGTCGCCGGTTTCGGCATAGATCAAATCGCCGATCAAACTGAAGGCGACGTTCTGGTAGCCGTAGCATTCGCCTACGTTGCAGGTGAGCGTCACCTCGTCGAGTTTGCGCACGAGTTCCTCATAAGGAACATTGTCTTCCAGCATCTGATCGTACGTGTTGTGCGGAAGCCCAATGCGCTGCCCGAGAATGTCCCTGACCGTCGCCTGGCTGGACGCCTGCGCATTCTTCAATTGGAAGAACGGTAGCGCGTCGGCGAGTTTGGTGTCCCAGGTGAAGCGCCCATCGTCGATCAGCAAGCCCGTAACGGCGGTGGCGAACGCCTTGGAGAGCGAGGCAAGCCGAAACACGGTTGCCGGAGTGATCGGTTCTTGCGTCGATGTATCCGCATAGCCGAGGGTGCGTTCGAAAACTACTTTGTTGTCTTGCACGACCGCGGTCGCCATGCCGGCGACTTCATTGCGTTGCGCGACCACGTCCAACCAATGCGAGTACGCATCCAGCGCCGCCTTGACGCGTTCGGGCGGAAGTGTGGAAGTGGCGTTCAAATCGGTCGCATCTTGCCGCAGCGGATGGACGTCCGCCGACGGTTGCGTACTCGTCGAGGTTGCCGGCGTCGCGAAAGCGGACGTCAGTGTCGCAGTGATGCCGAGCAAACCGGCGATCAACGGGGAAAACGTACGGATCATACTGCTCCGCTTCTATCGGGCGTGGCGCCACGCCTGGGTTCATGGGCTGGGGTAGGCCGTCCATGGATGTGCCCGAATTGTCCTGTACTTCGGACGAGGTCACAACGCTGTGATGCGGGCAACGGGCGTTGCCGCGTGGTTAATCAAAGACCGGCCTCAACCGTGAATGTTCCGCCATGCACGCGTCACGCAAGCATGAGGGCGGCTGCGCGTTCAGCGATCATGATGGTGGGTGCGTTGGTATTGCCGCTGGTCAAGGCAGGCATCACCGAGGCGTCCACCACGCGTAAACCGTCCACGCCCTGAACGCGCAATTCGCTATCGACGACCGCCTGCGCGTCCCGACCCATGCGGCAGGTGCCGACCGGGTGGTAAATGGTTTCGGCCTTGCGACGGATAAAGGCCTCCCACTCGGCATCGCTCGCGGGGTTGGATTCGGGAAAAACCGCACGGCCGCGATACGGATCAAATGTCGATTGGGCGAATATCTCGCGCGACAGTTTCGCCGCTTCGATCATGCGCGCGAGATCGTGACCTTCCGGATCGCTCAGGTAACCAGCGTGAATCGCGATGGGCGAAGAAGGATCGGCCGATCGCAACCGCAACCGCCCACGACTGCGCGGATGCAGATAACAGGCATGCAGCGTGTAACCGACACCGCGAAGCCGATGACGGCCGTGATCGTCCAACAAGGCCGGCACGAAATGAAATTGCATATCGCAGCGCGCATCCGTCGCCAAGCGGCTGCGCACGAAGCCGCCCGACTCGGCGATGTTGGAACTGCCGGGTCCATCGCGATGGCGCAGAAAACGCCATCCCACAGCAAGTTCGTTGAGCTTGTCGTAAGTGACGTTTCGCGTGCAATGGACGAGCGTGCAAATATCCAGATGGTCTTGCAGTCCCTCGCCGACGCCCGGTAGATGCGCGACCGGCGAGATGCCGTGTTCGCGCAGATGATTGGCGGGGCCGATGCCCGAAAGCATCAACAGTTGCGGCGAATTGATCGCACCGGCGGCGAGTATGACGTTGCCGGCGCGAACGATTTCGCTCCCCTGTGCGTGACGCAGTTGCACGCCCGTCACGCGTCCGTGTTCGATGACGATCTGTTCCACCAACGCACGAGTGCGGACCTGCAGATTGGTTCTTTCGCGTACTGGATGAAGGTAGGCCGCCGCTGCGGAACAGCGCGCGCCGTCGCGTTGCGTCACTTGGTAGAAGCCGAATCCGGCTTGTGTGGGGCCGTTGAAATCGGCGTTGCGTTCGAAACCTGCGCCGACCGCGGCGTCGATCAAGGCGGCGGAAAGTTCATTGCGGTAGCGCAGATCTGACACGTACAGCGGGCCGTCGACCGCATGCAGCGCACTCGCGCCGCGTGTGTTGTTTTCGCTGTGCAGAAACCACGGCAATACGTGCGACCAGGACCAGCGTTCGTCGTCGGTAGCCTGTGCCCAGGCGTCGTAGTCGGCAGGTACGCCGCGCACATAGCACATCGCATTGATCGAACTGGAGCCGCCCAGCGTTTTGCCGCGTGGCCACCAAAGGCGACGGTTGAGCAAATGCGGTTCCGGCTCGGTTTCGTAATTCCAGTTCAGCCGTCGATTCTTGGCCAGGTGCGCAAGGCCCGCCGGCATGTGGATAAACGGGTGCCAATCGGCGCCGCCGGCTTCCAGCAGCAACACGCGTTGGCTTGCGCGAGCGCTCAAGCGATTGGCCAATACGCATCCGGCCGAACCGGCGCCGACGATCACGTAGTCGTACTCCATGCCATCCCCCTTTCTCGCGATCTTGCGTCAGCGGAGCATGCTAGTCTTGCGCGGCCTTCCGCTGGAACCCACCCAGTGCCATCGTTGTCCCCCGATACTGCCCGTCACGACGACACGCCGATGGTGTCGGCGCTCGCATTTTTCTTTGTGATGACCGCGTACTACATCATCCGTCCGGTGCGCGATCAGTTGGGCGGCGCCGTGGGATCCTCGCAACTGCCGTTGTTCTATGCCGTGACGTTTCTGGCCATGCTGGTGCTGACGCCGATCTTCGGCGCGCTGGTGGCGCGTTTTACAAGACGATCGCTGCTTGGCTGGAGCTACAGTTTTTTCATTCTGTGCCTGCTCGCCTTGATTCCTGCATTTCTCGCGCAGGATCGCATCGGCGCACGCACGCTGGGCGTGGTGTTCTTCGTCTGGGTCAGCGTATTCAACCTGTTTGTGGTGTCGCTGTTCTGGAGCTTCATGGCGGATGTTTTCGACAGCCGGCGTGCGCGCGAAGTGTTCTCGCTGATCGCCCTAGGAGGCATGGCCGGTGCGCTGGTCGGCCCCATGCTGACTCGTCTGCTGGTGGGTTTGATTGGCGTCGCGCCGCTGCTGCTGGTGTCGGCGGTCATGCTCGCCGCATCGCTGTGGCTGCTGCTGCGGATATCGGTGCAGCGTGCGCAACATGGCGAAGGCGAACAAGCCGTCGGCGGTTCGCTGTGGGCCGGCGTTCGAGAGCTTTGGTCGAAGCCGTTCCTGCGCTGGATGGCAATTCTGATGCTGCTAGGCGACGGCGTGGGCACGCTCGCTTATGCGCTGGTCGCCGACTACGCCAAAGCGCACCTGAGCGCTGCAGGTGCGCGTACGGCGTTCTACGCGAATATCGACTGGGCGACGAATCTGCTTGGCGTGCTGCTTCAACTTACGTGGACGCGCTGGCTGCTGATGCGTCGCGGCACGATGTGGGCGTTGGTGTTGCCGCAAGTGGTGAACCTCGGCCTTCTGATCGTGGTGGTGTTCGGCGGCCATGGTCAGTTGAACGTGTTCGGTTACGGCATTCCCCTGCTGGCGATGATGATGGTCGGTACGCGCGGTTTCATGTACGGCATGACCAAGCCGGCCAGCGATGCGCTGTACACCCGCGTGCCGCGCGAAACGCGCTACAAGGGTAAGAATTTCGTCGAGACGGCAGTGTGGCGATTCGGCGATGTGGTGTTCACCAGCGGCATCAGCGCGCTGGTCAAGCTGGGCGTCGGCGTGGGCAGCATCGCGCTGATCGGCGTCGGTGCGTCGTCATTGGCCACGTGGATCGCCGGCAAAGCCGCCACGTCGCCGGATCTGGCTCCCGAAAAGGGAGCCAGTTCGACGCAAACGCCCGGCGAAGCAGTGCGCTCTTAAGTAATTAGCTGGTGATGTAACGCTGCAATTGTTCGATCTGCTCGGCCTGCGCGCTAATCACTTCCTTCACCAGATCGCCGATCGAGATCACGCCCATCACGCGCGTGCCGTGCAGCACCGGCAAATGTCGCACGCGGCTGTCGGTGCATAGGCGCATGCAATCGAACACATCGGTATCCGGCGTAACGGAAAGCACCGGACTGCTCATGATGTCCGACACAGGCGTTTGCGCCGACGATCGACCTTGCAGAATGACTTTACGCGCGTAGTCGCGTTCGGAAACGATACCGACCAGTTGCTCGCCACGCATCACCAGCAACGCGCCGACCCCTCGCTCGGCCATGTGTTTGATCGCGTCCAGCACCGGCGCTTCCGGCGCGACGGCGAAGATGTCGTTGCCTTTCCTGTCCAGCAAATGCTTGACCTGACGCATCCAGACCTCCCCGACGGCCGTGGCAGTGGCCGTGTAAGGGCCAGTTTAGCGCTCAGGCGTTTCCCGGGTGTGAAACGTTTCGTGCGACGCGGGCAGGTGCTCTTCTTCGATGAAATACAGCGGCCGCTGTTTGGTTTCGTTGTAATTGCGACCCAGGTATTCGCCGATCACGCCGAGCGCCAGCAGCTGAACGCCGCCGAGGAAAAGCACCACCACCATCAAGCTCGGATAGCCCGGTACGGGATCGCCGTGCAGCAGGGCTTTGAGCAATACCTTCAAACCGAACAGGAACGCCAGTATCGCGGCTGCAAGGCCGGTCCACGTGGCGAGTTTCAGTGGCGCGCTGGAAAACGAGGTAATGCCTTCGATGGCCAATTGGGTGAGGCGCCAGTAATTCCATTTCGTTTTGCCGGCCAAGCGCGGGTCGCGCATATAGCTGATCGAGGTCTGACGATAGCCGATCCAGGCAAACAGGCCCTTCATAAAACGCTGGCGTTCGCGCAGTTGCGCCAACGCGGCGAGCGCGCGACGCGAGAGCAGGCGGAAGTCACCGGTGTCGCGCGGCACGGCGACATCCGACATCATTTCCATCGTGCGATAGAACGCGGCCGCGGTGAAACGTTTGAAGCCGGTTTCGCCTGCGCGTGCGCTGCGTGTGGCATAGACCACGTCGAAGCCGGCTTGCCATTGTTGCACCAACTGCGGAATCAGTTCGGGCGGATCCTGCAGATCCGCGTCGATCACCACGGCGGCATCGGCATCGACATGGTCGAGACCCGCCGTCAAAGCCGCTTCCTTGCCGAAATTTCGCGACAGCTTCAACGTGCCCACGCGCGGATCGGATGCAGCGAGCGATTGCATGATCGACCAGGTGTCGTCGCGGCTGCCGTCGTCGACGTACAGCACATCGCACGACAGCGGCAGCTGGTCCAATACGCCGGACAAGCGCGCGTGGAAGGCGGCAAGCACGGCCGATTCGTTGTAAGCGGGTACGACTACCGTAAGTCGCGGCATGCCAGAAGGTCCGATGCGGCAAGAATCAGGAAAGTGTTTGAAGTGTAAGCGGTACGCGAGCGCTTGTGCTTCAGCGCCGTCGCGACGTTCGAACATCGCGTGGGGGCTGTCGGCTTTGCAGGTAGCCCGGGCCGCCGAGCTGGCTCATTTGCTGCTCGATCCACGCGGCTCGCTCCATCACGTAGCCGCTGGGGCGTTCCACATGAAAGCGGTCCGGGTTGGGTAGCACCGCGGCCAGTCGCGCGGCCTGTGCGGGGCTCAGCTGCGCCGGCGACTCGCGGAAGAACGTTTCGCTCGCCGCGCCAACGCCGTAAACGCCATCGCCGAATTGCGCGATGTTGAGGTACACCTCAAGGATGCGCTGCTTGGGCCATGTGATTTCCAGCAACACCGTGAAATACGCTTCCAGCCCTTTGCGCACGAAACTACGGCCGTTCCACAAAAACAGATTCTTCGCCGTTTGCTGACTGATCGTGCTGGCGCCGCGCAGACGTTTGCCGTCGTCGGCCGCATCGATCGCCGTCTCGATGGAGCCGAAATCGAAGCCGTGGTGGAACGGGAATTTCTGGTCCTCGCCGGCCACCATGGCGATCGGCGCCCACGGCGAAATCCGCGACCAAGGCACCCAGTGATGACGCAGCTGGAAATCTTTTTCGCCGTGAATCAGCGCATCCACATGCCGTTCCATGATCACCGCCGACGTCCAGGGCGGCACGAAACGCAAGACCAGCACCACGAACCAGCTCAAGGCCAGCCATGACAGGATCATGATGCCGAGATAACGCAGCAGACGGCGGAAAGGCGGAAGATGCGGCATGGGCGGCACGGTTGAAAAATTCCTCGCAGTATAAGTGCCGGCCGGCGTCAGCTATTGTTCCTCCCAGGGCGAGCCCCCATGTCTCGTCCCTTGGCTTGGTATGAGGTCGTACACGTGGAAACCGTGCTTGTTGAAGATGTGCTCCACCGTTTTCTGCTTGAACGCGCCGGCGTCCGGGGCGTCATCGTGCGGTTGGGACCGGCCTGGCGCGAGGTCGCCGGGCGCGCCGAATATCCGGAACCGCTGCGGGATCTGCTTGGCGAGGCGCTGGCCGCCAGCGCGCTGCTGACCGGCAACATCAAATTCGACGGTTCCTTGTCGATCGAGCTCAAGAGCGCCGGCGCTCTGCGTTTGCTGTTCGCCGAATGCAGCGATAGCGGCCGTCTGCGCGGCCTTGCGCGCTGGAATGCGGCGCTGCCCGATCCCTTGCATCTGAGCGAACTGCCGGAAGCGATCATGGCCATCACCATCGGCCAAGCCGATCGCGGCCAGCGATATCAGGGCCTGATCGATCTGGGGCATCCCGATTTGGCCGGTGCGCTGGAGAATTATTTTCTGCAGTCCGAACAATTGCCCGCGCGTTTGGTGCTCGCCGCCGACGGTCAGCATGCGGTTGGGCTGATGCTGCAGAAGTTGCCGGGCGAAGGCGGTCACGATGCCGCGGAAGATGAAGATGCGTGGACACGCATCGAACATCTCACTGCGACTTTGGGTCGCGAGGAACTGCTCAGCACGGCGCCGGAAGACTTGCTCTATCGCCTCTATCACGAAGAAACCGTGCGTTTGTTCGAGCCGCGTCCGCTGGCCTTCGGCTGCAGCTGCTCGCGCGAGCGGGTGGAAGCGATGTTGCGTACGCTTGGCCGCGAAGAAATCGAAGCAACGCTGGAAGCGCAGCACGGCCTGATCGAAGTGACGTGCGAATTTTGCGCGCGCACGTATTCGTTCGATCGCGTCGATGCGCAGCATGTGTTGAGTGGCGGCGTCGCCGCGTCGCCGACGGTGCAGTAAGCGAACGACGCGTCGAAATCAGTCGGCGGAAATCGCGGTGCCCAGCCACACTTCCGCCGGCTGCGGCCTGGCGAACAGGAAACCCTGACCGAAGCGACATCCGATGTGGCGCAGCGCCTGACGCTGCGCTTCGTCTTCGATGCCCTCGGCGATCACCTGCATTTGCAGCGAATCGGCCAACACCTGGATGGCGCGCACGACGGGCACGCTGGCGCTGTTGGCCGTGGCGAGTTCGACGATAAACGAGCGGTCGATCTTCAGCGTTTCGATCGGGTACTGATGCAAATAGCTCAGTGACGAATAACCCGTGCCGAAGTCGTCCAGCGCAATGCTCACGCCGTGCTGGCGCAAGTTGTCCAGCATGCGCTTCACCTGCGCGGGATTTTCCAGCAGGGTGCGTTCGGTCACTTCGATGCGCAGCGAACGCGGATTCACGCGATGGGTGCGCATCAGATTGAGCAGGCGCTCATCCAAATCGATTTGACGGAAATGCCGGCCCGATACGTTGAGGCTGACGAAACCGCTGGAGCCTGCCAGCATGCTCGCTTGCGAGGCGATTTGTTCGAAGATCTGCCAGTCGATGCTTTCGGCGCTGCCGTTTTCTTCCGCCACGGCAAGAAAGTCGCCGGGACACAGGAAACCGCGTTCCGGATGACGCCAGCGCAATAGCGCTTCATATCCGACCGTGCGGCCGTCTTCGAGCGACACGATCGGCTGATAGAACGGTACGAATTCGTTACGCGTCAGCGCGCGGCGCAAGTCGCCTTCCATTTCCAATAGCGACAAGACTTCGCGACGCAGGCGATCGTCGAAAATAGCCGCGCGGTGGCGGCCTTCGTCTTTGGCGCGATACATCGCGGCATCCGCGTCGCGCAGCAGTTCTTCCGGTTGCTGATAATGCGCGCCGGGCAATGCGATACCGATCGATGCGGAAGTAAAAATTTCTTTCACGCCGAGACGGAACGGCACGTGCAGCTCGGCGATAATGCGGTCGGCGATTACCTTCGCTTTGCTCGCATCGCTGATGCCTTCCAGCAACACTGCGAATTCGTCGCCACCCAAGCGCGCCACCAAATCGCGTGTTTTCAGGCACGCGCGAATACGGCTGCCGGCCTGGAACAGCAGATCGTCGCCGATCAAGTGGCCCACGGAATCGTTGATCACCTTGAAGCGATCGAGGTCGATAAACAGCACCGCGAACAGTTTTCCGGGTTCGGCGTGATAAGCCTGCAAGGCTTGTCCAAGCCGCTGCAGCAGCAACGTGCGATTGGGCAAACCCGTCAACGAATCATGCAGGGTTTCATACATCAACCTGCGTTCGACACGTTCGCGTTCCGCAATCTGTTCGCGCAAATCGCGGTTGGCGAGCGCGAGCGCACGCGTGCGTTCGGTGACGCGCCGCTCCAAATTGAGGTACGCCTGCTTCAGCGTTTCGCTGGTTTGCTTGCGCTGCAACGCATTGGCGATGTGATAGCTGACGAAGGTCAGCAGTTCTTGGTCGCGCGCATCGTAAATATGTTTGGGCGAGTAACTCTGCACCGCAAGCACGCCCATCACGCGGTCGTCCCACACTAACGGAACGCCGAGCCAGCATACGGATTTCGCGCCTTTTTGCGCGCATTCTCCGGCGGCGGCGAGTTGATCGAAAGTCTGCCGGTCGGCGAGCAAGGGCTTGCCGTGTTTAAGTACGTATTCGGTGGCGCCGTTGTCGACCGGGCGCGAAACGCGCGGCGGTTCGATTTCGTCCACGGAATACGGGAACGTAATGTTCTGACCGTTCTCGTCGAGCAGCGCGATATAAAAGTTGCGCGCGTAGAGCAAGCCGCCGACCACGCGATGCACGGCGGCGTAGAAGTTTTGTTGGCTTTCCGGCGCGCTCGCCAGTTCCGCGATGCGGAACAACGCCGATTGCAGACGCTCGCCGCGTTGACGCTGCAACACCTGCTGGCGCAACACGCGATTGGTCGCGCGTAGCGCGGCCGTGCGATCGGCGACACGTCGTTCCAGTTCCGCATGCGCTTCGCGTCGTTCCAACGCGGTTTGCATGTGTTGGGCGACGTAGTTGAGAAGGTCGCGATCGTTGTGTGTGTAATGCGTGTCGGACCGATAGCTTTGCACGACGATGCCGCCGACCGCCTGGTTGCCGCGCAACAACGGAACGCCTAGCCAGTGTTCGCAGGCGGGGCCGACCAGCGCAAAGCGTCCTTCGAGCTGCCGCGACAGTTCTTCCACCGAACCCATGATGGGCTGCGCGTTTTGCAGCAGGTTCCACGACAAGCTGTAGCGCATGTCCTGCAGCGGATAGGTTTCGTCGGGCGCGGGCGGCTTTTCGTCGGCCGTGTCCACGTAATACGGAAACCGCACGCTGTCGCTGGCTGGGTCGTACAAAAAGATGAAGAAGTTCTCGGCGTACATCAGCATGCCGACGATGGCGTGCAGCGACTGCATCATCTCCGTCATGTTGTGCGCGGTGGCGGCCAGTTCGGCGATGGCGTAGAGGGCGCGTTGCAGTCGCTCGGCCATGGCAAGGCGCGAAATGGATTCGTACAGGCGCCCGGTTTCGTGCAGTTGTCGCACACGGATGCCCGCGATTCGCCCTAGCCAGACGACCAGCGCATGCGTCTCTTCGCTCACCGAAGAGAGGTCTCCTTCCAGTACCAGAGTATGGAGGGTCTGGGGATCGATGGCGAGATTGAGCAGACCCTGACCCACAGGCGCACTCTCTGCCTCTGGTGGGACCCAACGAAGAGACCCTTTGACGCCCAAATGGGCCAGCGCCGTCTCACAGACTTCCAAGACGCTGACCGCGTCTCCCGCCCGGAAAAGCCGCTCCAGAACGTCGCGCAGCTCGGCCGGGACGTTCCCGCCTAGTCTTTTTGCGAAACTCCGGCTGTCAGGCACTGAACTCATGATCAGTGGGCGGGTCCATCTTTGATATGTCGGATGACTATATATCGTGAAGATACCGTCATGTGGCCGCTGCCCATGGCTTTCTTTGCCTGATTTAGCTGAATAGCCACTCCATGCATCCCTCGTGCCAGCAAGTGGTTGTTCGACCGCGCGTTTTGCCCCACCAGAGCACAGAAAACGCGACCGGGTCGGGGTGTTAGTAAAAAGTAAAACAAGGTATACTTAACACCGGGAATCCGTACTCTTTAACGAGCGCGGATCGGGATTCTGACGCCTCATTCGAATTTTCATGCGCCGACTGCTGCTGACATTGCCGCTACTCTGCATGCCGCTTATCGCGGCAGGGCAGACGTCGCCCAATGATCAGATCGGCAACGCCGCGTGGTTTCAGCAACCGAATTCCAAAAACAATCAGCAGCCAGCGCCAGGGTCGTTGCTGGTGCAGTCGCAAAGCGCTACGACGGCGGGCGCGCAGAACAACGATACGTCGTTGTCGTTCAACCCGCTGTCCGGTGGCACGGTCAATGCCAGCTCCGTGCAAGTCGGCGTAACGCCGAATGTTACGGCGCAGGCGGGCGTTACGCAGCGCTCGTGGGTGTCGCAGCCGCGCATCATCAGCAGCGAAGTCGGCGCCACCTATAACAGCGGTCGTTACAGCCTTGGTGTGAGCGTGGCGCAGGATCAGTCGCCGAACGCCACACCGCTGCCGCGCGTGTTGCCGGGCGCCGTGCCGGGCGTCAACGGCCTCACCGATTTCGACAACAGCACGCAAGTTAATGCGCGTGGTCGTTATGCATTGAACGGCAACAGCGGCGTGTTGCTCGGCGCAAGCATGGGACGCATCCATTTGCTGCCTGGCAACCTGATGGGTCTTAGCACGCTGGATCAGCGAGCACTGAGTTTCGGTGTCGAACACGGTTCGGTAAGCGGCAATATCGTCGGTCGCACCATGCAGCCCGAACCGGGCATGGGCGTGCCGGGTACGCTCAACGCCGATCGTCGTTGGAACAGCATCGACCTGGGCGTAACGTGGCGTCTGCCGTGGCAGGGTTCGTTGAGTTTCGGCGCGCAGAATCTCTGGTCGTCGGGCAATGCCACCAGCACGCCCGCAGGTCCGCCGGAACCGGATCAATCGCGTACGCCGTACGTGCAATATCACCAAGATCTGTAAATTGCGTTTTCGTGCCGCATAAAAAAACGCCTCCGCTTTGCCGGAGGCGTTTTGCTTTGCGCGAACCGCAACGTCGTTGTTGTCGATCTCGCATCAATCCTGTTTGCGAATACGCACGTCGCCGCTAAACGTTTCGATGTGGATCTTGCCGTCGCCGTTGCCGGCCTCCGTATCGAGCGTGCTGCCAGGACCGTGTTCCGGGCGTTTCGGCGTGCCGAAGTCGGTGCGCAAATCACCGCTGAAGGTGCTTGCGTGCAGACTGCTGCTGAGCGAGGCGGGAAATTGCAGTTGAAGATCGCCGCTCATGCTGTCGATGCTCATATTGCCGCCCGGGGCCAGTCCGCCAGTGAGCTGCACGTCGCCAGAAACGGTGCTCAGGTTGAATTGCTGCCATGGGCCGCCGCCCACTTGAACGTGTCCTGATACCGTTTGCACATCGACGGTGTTGCCGAGCGAAGGCGCAAGAATGTCGCCGCTCACCGTTTGCAATTTCGCTTGTTCGGCGCGTCCGGAGAAAGCGACGTTGCCACTGACGGATACGATATTGAGCATCGGCGTTTTCGCATTGATGCGCACACGACCGCTGACCGAGTTCACCTGCACATCGCCCCCGTTGATGCCATCGAGATTCGCTGGCGCGCTGACGACATTTACTTTGACCGACGCGCCGCGCGGTACGTTGACGTCCAACGTTGTGGGGCCCATCGATTTGTCGCCGCCCCAGTTGAACCAACCGTCATGTCCCGGCGCTTCCACGTTGATGGTGAGGTTGTTTTCGCTTCCTTGAATGGTGAGCGGCGAAGCGCCATCGCCGAGCTGACCGCTTACATGTACTTCATTGCGGTCCCAGGCAGTCACGGTGACTTCGCCTTTGACGTTGCTGATGTTGATGTGCGCGGTGGGCGCGGCGGGGTGGCTCGTGTCGATCGGGGTGTCGGCAAAAGCCTGCCCCCCTGGAAGCAGGCAGATTACGAGCGGCAGATAGCGGGCGCTTTTCATTGTTGTTATGTCCTCTGTTTTCAGCCGGCTTGTTTCTCAAGTTCGCGCAGTTGGTTTTGCTGCGCGGTGGTTCGCTGCAGCAAACGCTGCAACGCAGGTGAATTCGGAGCTTGCTCTAAGGCCTGTTGCAATTCCATGCGTGTCGCATCCAGTTGCAGCGCGGCGCCAGCCAGGCGCGGATCGTTCGGTTTCCACGGTTCGTTGTTCGGAGCGGTAGCGTTGGTGGCGACGGACGTTGCGCTCTGCGGAACGACGCGCATATGCCATACGATACCGGCGGCAAGCACCACCACGGCGGCCATGCTCGCGGCCATCGCCCATGCGCGACGATGCCGCGCGCGCGGTGTTTGCGTCGGCGTGATGACCTCGCGCGACGATGCGTCGTCGAGCTTCGCATCGATACGCGTCCACAGATCGTTCCGCGGAGCGACCGGTTGGTTCAAATCGCGCATTTGGCGCAGCCATTCGAATTCGTTCATCGCACTTCTCCAAGAACCTTGCGCAACAACCCGCGTGCCCGATGCAGTTGCGCTTTCGACGATCCCACTGCCATCTCCAATTCGCCGGCGATTTCTTCATGGCGCCAGCCTTCCACATCGTGCAGCACCAGCACTGCGCGCGCCCGTGGCGGTAGTTTGCCGATCGCGCGTTCGAGCTCATCGCGTTCGGCAGCGCAGAACGGTGTTTCGCCTTGCTCGGGTACGTTGTCCTCGTCGATAAAGCCGACGGGATCGGCGCCCCGCGAACGGATATCCATCAGTGCCACATTGACGGCTAGACGGTAAAGCCACGTGCCGAACGAGCTCTGTTCGCGGAAGCTGTCGAGCTTCTGCCAGGCCCGTACGAACGCATCCTGCGTAAGGTCTTCGGCGCGCGCATGATCGTAACCGGACAACCTCAACATGGCGCCATGAATGCGGTTTACATGCTGACGGTACAGGCGCTGGAACGCATGACGGTCGCCTCCGGCGGCCGCGCGTACGTCATCCATATCGTTGTTTCCCGCAGCGAGCGCAGGTGGCATGGCGCTTCCGTTAGCGATGCAAGCAGCATTCATCTTGCCAGCTTGGATGCGGCTGGGGCCGTAAAGGTTTATGTCGCGGCACCTTTTTCATGTCCGCGCGGCCGAGCCTGGGTTGGCCGGGCTGAGAGGGGGCCGTCCGTGGCCACCCTGATGTTTCCAAGAAAAATCAGGCGTTCGCCGCCTTGCGCGGCGTATCCAGAGCCTGGGCGATGCGCCGCTGCTCCTCGCGAAGCGGGGAGGGCAGGCGGGCGCCGAAGCTGTCGAGATACTCACCGATGGCGTGCAGCTCGGTCTGCCATCCCGGGATGTCGACTGCCAGCAATTCCGTGAGCGTTTCGCGCGACAGGTTCAGGCCGTCCAGCTTCAGTTCGCTGGTGGCCGGCAAGGTGCCGATCGGCGTATCGACGCCACGCGCCTTGCCGTTGACGCGCGCGATCATCCATTCCAGCACGCGCAGGTTTTCGCCAAAGCCCGGCCACATGAACTTGCCGTCTTTGCCCTTACGGAACCAGTTGACGTGGAAGATCTTCGGCAACTTCGCGCCGGGTTTGTCGAACGACAACCAATGCGTGAAATAGTCGCCGTAGTGGTAGCCGCAGAACGGCTTCATCGCCATCGAATCGCGACGCAAAACGCCAACCGCGCCCGTAGCGGCGGCCGTGGTTTCCGAACCCATCGCCGCACCCATCAGCACGCCGTGCGCCCAATCGCGTGCTTCCATCACCAGCGGAAGCAGCGACGGACGACGTCCGCCGAAAACGATCGCGCTGATCGGCACGCCTTGCGCCTCTTCGGCTTTGGGCGACCACGTCGGACATTGCTTTGCGCTCACCGTAAAACGCGAATTCGGATGCGCAGCGGGACCGTTCGCCGGATCGTAAGGACGACCTTGCCAATCGGTCACCGGCGTACCCGGCAAACCTTCCCACCACGGTTGGTTGTCGGCGGTGACGGCGACATTGGTGAAGATGGTATTGCGCGAAATCGACGCCAGCGCATTCGGATTGCTGCTGTCGCTAGTGCCCGGCGCAACGCCGAAGAAGCCCGCTTCCGGATTGATGGCGTAGAGGCGTCCGTCGTCGCCCGGATGCAACCAGCAAATGTCGTCGCCCACGGTCCACACGCGCCAACCGTCTTTGCGATAGCCCTCCGGCGGAATCAGCATCGCCAAGTTGGTTTTGCCGCATGCGGAAGGAAACGCCGCCGCAACGTAATGCGTTTGGCCCTGCGGATTTTCGATGCCGACGATCAGCATGTGCTCGGCCAGCCAACCTTCGCGTTGCGCCTGGAAACTGGCGATGCGCAACGCATGACATTTCTTGCCCAGCAACGCGTTGCCGCCGTAACCGGAGCCGTACGATTTGATCGTGAGTTCTTCCGGAAAATGCATGATGAAGCGGCGTTCCGGATCCAGCTCGCCGGTGGAGTGCAGACCTTTTACGAAGCGGCCTTCGCGCTCGATGCGCGCCAACGCTGCCGCACCCATGCGCGTCATGGTGCGCATATTGGCCACCACGTAAGGGCTGTCGGTAATTTCAACGCCGCAACGCGAAAGCGGCGAATCGATCGGCCCCATGCAGTACGGAATCACGTACATGGTTCGGCCTTCCATACATCCATCGAACAACGCATCGATCTTGGCGTGCGCATCGGCCGGCGCCATCCAATGATTGTTCGGACCTGCATCGACCTCGTCCTTCGTGCACACGAAGGTGAGGTGCTCCACGCGCGCCACGTCGGACGGGTTGGAACGGTGCAGGTAGCAGCCCGGATGGGTCTGCTGATTCAGTTCGATCAAATCCCCGCTCTGCAGCATCTGCTGCACGAGTGCGTCGTACTCGGCGTCCGAGCCATCGCACCAGTGGATGGTCGCGGGGCGGGTCGTTGCCGCCACGTCATTAACCCATCGCTCGAGCGTATCCAGCTTGCTCTTCATGCTCCCCTCACTTTTGGTATACCCAGAAAAGGAAGACAAGACGGTATGTTACGTGTACTGGCATTGCAAGGTTGCGCGCAGCAAAGCGGGTGCTGGCTTGGGCTTGCGAAGGGATGGCGGGCGGCGATGGCCGCCCGCGAGAATCAGGCCGGGATCAGCGTGGCGATCATGTGCTCGACGTAGGCCTCGAACTCTTCGTGGCTCAAACGTGGCAGACCCAGCGTGAAATTGAGTTGCAGGAAGCCGACATAAGCAGCGTAGGTAAGGCGGGCGCGATTGAGCGCTTCGACCGGCTCCAGTCCTGCTTCGGTATAAGCGGTGTGAAGGAACTCGGTGCGGCGCTTGGACACGCGCGCCATCACCGGGACCACCAGCGGGTGATCCAGCGCTTTCAACAGCGCGGCGTAAACGCGATGCGGATGCAATTCGTGCGCGACGCGGCGGAACAGCTCGGGCAAGCGTTCGCGCGGGTCGGGGATCGCTTCGATCTGGCTGATGATTTCACGCTCGCCGTATTGTTCCCAACGTTCCAGTGCCGCTTGAAGCAAGGCTTCGCGCGTGCGGAAGTGCCAATAGAAGCTGCCCTTGGTAACGCCAAGCTGACGAGCGAGCGCTTCGACAGCCAGCGCGCCGACGCCTTGTTCGGCGATCAGGTTGAGGGCGGCGTCTTCCCAGTCTTCGGCGGAAAGGCGCGTACGTTCGGGTTTCTGGCGGACATTCATTTCCGTATGGTAGCCGATGCCGGTCGGAAACTGTGGCCGATCTTGCGGGCAAGATGGCGGGGGATGGTGGATTTTCAGGCGGGTTGACGCCACCTGGGCACGCCATCCATACTCATGCGTATGGATTCCGTTTCCGTCAATCAGACTTCGCACGCCACCGCCGACGGGCTATCGCTGGCCCTCGATGTGCGACATGCGTCCGGCAAGCCGACGCTGCTGTTCGCGCATGGGTTTGGCCAGACCCGTGGCGCATGGAATGCGGCCGCAACTGCCTTGGCGACTTATGGATGCCGCTGCGTCACTTTCGACAGCCGCGGTCACGGCGAAAGCGGTCGCGCGCAAGACGGCGAGTACCACATGCAGCATTTCGTCGACGATCTGCTCGCGTTGGCGCACGCGCAGCCCGAGCCGCCGATTCTGGTGGGCGCGTCCATGGGCGGATTGCTGGGCCTGGTGGTCGCCGGCGAGATGCGGCCGTCGCCGTTTCGCGCGCTTGTGTTGGTGGATATCACCCCGCGGTGGGAAACCGCGGGCGTCGAACGCATTCTGGCCTTTATGCAAGCGCATCCGGACGGTTTTGCGAATTACGCCGAAGCGGCGGATCAAATTGCGACGTATCTGCCCCAGCGCCGCGAACGCAAAAGCGAGGAGCAATTGCGCCCGTTGTTGCGCGAAGGCGCCGATGGACGTCTGCGCTGGCATTGGGACCCGGCGTTGCTGGCTGGCGGGCTGGTAAGCGAGAGCGAACGCTATCAGCCGCGATTGCTGACCGCCGCCGCGAAAGTCGATGTTCCGGTGTTGTTGCTGTCGGGCGAACGCAGCGACGTCGTCTCGCAACACACCGTCGAAGAATTTCTCGCGCTCGTACCGCACGCGCAACATGCGCAGGTGAAAGGCGCGACGCATATGTTGGCCGGGGATGCGAACGACGCATTCACGGCTGCGATTGCAGGCTTTATCGAAAGCCTGGGACCGGTCGCCGCCCCGGAGGGCGAGGCCAAGCAACCTGCCATGAGGTGTTGAGATGTCCGTACTACTCACTGTGTTGGCGGCGCTCATCGCGACCGGCGTCTGCGCATACCACCGCAGCAGCCTGCGTACGTGGGCGATCGCCACGATCGCAAGCACGCTGGTGGTAGGCGTATTAGCTGGTGCTCCCGTCACGATGATTCTCTTGCTTGTCATCGAGCTGGCGATCGCCGTGCCCTTGCTGATGCTCGATTTTCGCCGCCAGCAAATCAGCGCGCCGCTGCTGAAAATGTTTGCGAAAGTGACGCCGAAGTTGTCGGATACCGAGCAGACTGCGTTGGAGGCGGGCACCGTGGGTTTCGAAGGCGAGCTGTTTTCCGGCAAGCCTGATTGGCACGAACTGCTCAAGCAGCCGAAGCCCGAGTTGAGCGTGGAAGAAAAAGCCTTCCTCGACGGGCCGGTCGAACAACTCTGCGGCATGCTCGACGATTGGCAGATCACGCACGAACTGGCCGATCTTCCGCCGGAAGTGTGGGACTTCATCAAGAAACACAAATTCTTCGGGATGATCATTCCGAAGCAATACGGCGGCCTCGGTTTTTCCGCGCTCGCGCATTCGGCGGTGTTGCAGAAACTCGCCACGATGTCGGCGACCGTGGCATCCACCGTTGCCGTACCCAACTCGCTAGGCCCTGCCGAATTACTGCTGCATTACGGCAGCGACGAACAAAAGAATTTCTATTTGCCGCGCTTGGCCGTCGGCGAAGAAATTCCGTGCTTCGCGTTGACCGGCCCGTACGCGGGTTCGGATGCGACGTCGATTCCGGATTACGGAGTGGTGTGCAAGCAAACGGTCGATGGCGTCGAAACCATCGGCATGCGTTTGAATTTCGACAAGCGCTACATCACGCTGGCGCCGATCGCCACGGTCGTCGGTCTCGCTTTCCGTTTGTACGATCCCGAACATTTGCTGGGCGACAAAGACGATCTCGGCATTACGCTCGCGCTACTACCGCGCAGCACGCCGGGTCTGGAAATCGGCCGTCGTCACTTCCCGCTCAATATTCCGTTCCAGAACGGACCGGTGCGCGGCAAAGATATTTTCGCGCCGTTGTCGACGCTAATTGGCGGCCAACACATGGCCGGTCACGGCTGGCGCATGCTGGTGGAATGCTTGTCGGTCGGTCGCGCGATTTCGCTGCCGTCCAACGCGACCGGTGGCGTGCGCATGGCGGTGGCCGCCACGGGCGCGTACGCGCGCATGCGTAAACAGTTCGGTCTCGCCGTCGCGCGTTTCGAAGGTGTGGAAGAAGCGCTGGCGCGTATCGGCGGTCTGACGTATGCCACCGCAGCGTTGTCGCGCGCGACGGCCGCTGCGGTGGATCGCGGCGAAAAGCCCGCGGTGCCGTCCGCCATCGCCAAATATCACGCCACCGAATGGGGCCGTGCGATTGCCGGCGATGCGATGGATGTGCATGGCGGCAAGGCCGTGCAGCTCGGTCCGAAAAATTACGCGGGCCGCGCGTGGCAGGGCGTGCCGATCGCCATTACCGTGGAAGGCGCGAACATCATGACGCGCAGCCTGATGATCTTCGGTCAAGGCGCCATTCGCTGCCATCCGTACGTGCTGAAGGAAATGCAGGCGTTGTCGATCGAGGATAAGAGCGAGCGCTTGAAGGCGTTCGATCGCGCGCTGTTCGGACATATCGGTTTCGGCATCTCCAACGCGGTGCGCAGTTTTGTGCTTGGCCTTACCGGCGCACGTATCGGCGAATCGGCGGGCGACGCGTATGTGCGTCGCTACTATCGCAAACTCAATCGCTACTCCGCGGCGCTTGCGCTTTGCGCGGACACCTTTATGGGCGTGTTGGGCGGCAAGCTGAAGTTCAAGGAAAAGCTCTCCGCACGGCTGGGCGATGTGCTGAGCTATCTCTATATCGCCAGCGCGATGTTGAAGCGTTACGAAGACACCGGCCGTCCGGAAGCGGATCGTCCGCTGCTTGCGTGGGCGTTCCACGAGTGCATGTGGCGCACGCAAATGGCACTGGATGGGGCGATTCGCAACTTCCCGGTCCGTCCGGTTTCCTGGCTGTTGCGCGTGCTGGTGTTTCCGTTCGGTCGTCGCGAAGTGCCGCCGTCGGATCGCTTGGGCCGCCGCGTCGCGGCGATCATCACTGCACCAGGCGAAGCGCGCGATCGCTTGCTTGAGTGGGCTTATCTCACGCCGACGCCCAATAACACCGTGGGCCGCATGAACGAGTTGCTGCCCGATGTGATCGCGGCCGAACCGGTCGAGCGCAAATTCGGCAAGGCGCTGAAGGCAGGTCAATTTACATCGCACGATTATCTGGATCAGCTCGACGAAGCACTCAAGGCTGGCGTGATTGATGCCAGCGAAGCGGCGTTGCTGAAGCGCGTACGCGAGGGTGTCTTCGAATTCATCTCGGTCGATGATTTCGATCCGGCGGAATTGCGTTCGGCGATCACGCGCAAAGATCACAAGAAGCTGGCCGACGCAGCCTGATCGTTACGCAGCTTTTATTTCGTACTGGCGGCGACGAAAGTCGCCGTCAACGGGGGAGATCATGAGCGCTTCGCTGCTGTCGCTGTATCAACGCATCACAACATGGCCGGCCGGCCATTGGTTGTTTTCGCGCGCGGTTTGTTTGCGTGCGCCATATTTTGCCACCATTGCACCGCGCTTCGTCGCGCTGGAACCGGGACGCTGCGAGGTGCGCATCGCCGATCGCCGGCGCGTGCACAACCACCTCGGAACCGTTCACGCCATCGCGTTGTGCAATCTCGCCGAACTGAGTGCCGGCGTGATGGCCGAAGCAACGATGCCGCCCGGCGCGCGTTGGATTCCCAAAGGCATGACGGTGGAATACCTCAGCAAAGCTGTCGGCACCATGCATGCCGTCGCGACGCCGGAAACACCCATCGGCGCGGTAGATCGCGGGCAGGAGTGGCCGGTTCTCGTTGAAGTCACGGATCCGGCCGGGGTGCCCGTATTTCAAGCGCGCATCACGATGTGGGTGTCGCCTCGAAAGCAGGCGTGACGCGACGTCGCGACCAGGCCGGCTTCACGATGGTTCCGCGTCGCACCGCAATCCACAGCAGCACGGCGGAAACCGCTACGCATACACACGTCGCGACCACGGAAGCTTCCGCGCCGAATGAGCCGCCGCTCAACCAGTCCGGTCCGGTGCGCGACGATACCAACCAGCCCTTGTCGGTCGTGCCGGATACCGGAATACCGAATATCGCGCCTTGTGTGATATTCCAGGCGGCATGCAAGCCGATGCATGCCCACAGCGTTCGCGTCACGTGATAAACCAGCGCCAGGAGAATGCCGGCCTCGATGGCGATGGCTGCCGAACTCCACAGCGTGGCGCCTGGATTGAAAATATGCGCCGCACCGAAAAAGATCGCTGAGATCGCCAGCGCCCACCAAGTGCCAAGTCCTTCCTCGACCGCGCGGAACAGCACGCCACGCGTCACGATTTCCTCGCCGATGCCGGCGGCGATGCCTGCGATCAGAATCGAGCGCGCCCAGTCCACCGACGCGTTGGTGCCGAGTACGTGGTAACTGCCGAACAGCCACAGCAGACCCACCACCGTGCTGAATATCAAGAAGCCGCCGATAAAGCCTGCGACGCCGTAGGTCGGAATCGCGCGCAAGGAAAGTTCGCGCAACGGACGTCGTTCAATCAACAACACCAGCGCCGCATAAGCGATGACTGTCGCCAAAAGTTCGATCGACAAGCCGGCCAGCGCGTGCTGCAACGGGCTCGCCGTCTTGCTTGTCCAACCAAGCCCCGCGACGCCTGCATGAACAATGAAGCCGACGCAGAACGTCAACGCAGCGAAGATGACGATGCGCGCTAGCGGCGAAAAAACCAGCCAGCGCTTCCACGCCGGCGCGGTTGCCGGTGTCTGAAAGGCAAGGTATTCCGACATGATTGTCCCCTTTGGTAAGCGAGCAAAACGTTAGGCGGTGACCGCTCTTTCGAGCAGTGCCACACGTCACGTCTTAGATTTAAAGGCGCCGCATTCGTATCGACTACAGCGACGCCAAGACACATCCGTTCTTGCCGTGGTCTTTGACTTGATATAGCGCGCGATCGGCGGCTTGAATCAACGCTTCGTCCGATTCGGTTTTTTCGCTCCACAGCGAAATGCCGATGCTAGCGCTGACATGCGCCAAGATGGCGCCATGTTCGCCTTGAAGGGGATAAGGCTGCGCGAGCACATCGCAGATATCCTGACAACGCTGCATCAATGGGGCGATATCGCTGGCATCTTGAAAAATGAGCGCGAATTCGTCGCCACCCAGACGCGCCACGGTGTCGTTCGTGCGCACGTGATGGCTCAGTCGTCCGGAGATGGCTTGTAGCAATGCATCGCCGGCTGGATGACCGTATGTATCGTTCACTGCCTTGAAGCCGTCGATATCGATCAGCGCCAACGCGAAAGGCAAGCCATAATTCACGCCGCGCTGGATCGCCGCGCGCAGGCGGTCGTGAAACAGCACGCGATTTGGCAAGCCTGTGAGCATGTCGTGCGTGGCTTGGTGGCGTACTTTCGCTTCGATGCGCTGACGCTCGGCGATTTCCGATTGCAGCTGTTGATTGCGCGTGGAAAGTTCTTCCAAGGCTTGTTGCAGCTGCATGCGTGCGCTGTGCAATTCGAGGAACACGCGCACTTTCGATTGCAGAATGACGTCGTTGATGGGCTTGGCGATGTAATCCACAGCGCCCGAACGATAGCCTTTCAAGCGATTGATATCATCTGCATAAGCGGCCGTCACGAAAATCACCGGCGTATCGCGCAACTGTTCGGCTTCGCCAAGTATCGCGGCGACTTCGAAGCCGTCCATGTCCGGCATATTTACGTCGAGCAAGATCAAGGCGAATTGCTGATCCAGGCATCGTGACAACGCTTCGTTGCCGCTGCTGGCTTCCACCAGCTCGGCGCCGCAATCGGCAAGCAAGCGACGCATCGCCACGAGATTGGCGTGCGTATCGTCGACGACCAAAATTTTTGGAATAGATGTAGTCATGCCAGACAAAGCCGATTGAGCAATGGGGCGATATCGGAAAGGGGAACACAGTAGTCCGCGCCGGCGACATCCAGCGCAGCCTGCGGCATGGCGGCCGCCGCCGCGTCCTGCGGTGTTTGCACGACAGCGACCCCGCCAAATTCTCGAATGCGCTGCAACCCGGCAGCGCCGTCGGCATTGGCGCCGGTGAGAATCACGCCGATCAGGGATTCGCGCCACGCTTCGGCGGCTGCGTTGAACAAGACGTCGATGGACGGCCGCGCGTGATTCACGCGAGGATCGGCGGACACGGCGAAATGCAAATCGCTTTCCACCAGCAGATGGTAACCCGACGGTGCGATATGCACGACGCCTGGTCGAATCTCGCTACGCTCCACCGCTTCGATCACGGGAAGCGTGGCGCTGCGCTTCAACACTTCGCATAACATGTCCACCGTATCGGAACGACTGTGGCAGCACACCACGATAGCTTGCCTCAAACTTGCATCGAGGCCGCCAATGACGACCTTGAGCGCGTCTACGCCGCCGGCAGAGCAGCCGATCGCGATGGCTGCCTTCGCATTCATGGGTGACCACCGTCTGCGTGACTGGCGACGCGGTAAATACGCAGCGACTCCATAAAGGGCGCAAAGTCTTGCGCTGCGGTGGCCAGGCTCATGTTCTCGCGCAATCCCATGCAAAGAAAACCGCCACGCACGAGGCTGTCGCGAAACAGCGACAGCGCACGGTCCTGCAAAGGGTTGGAAAAATAAATCAACACGTTGCGGCAAAGGATGAGGTGCGCTTCGCAAAATACGCCATCGGTAGCCAAGTTGTGCACGGCGAAGGTCACATTCCTGCATAGCCGATGATTGAGTTTCAGGAGCTTGTAGCCCACGCTGCAGTAATCGGCCAGGGATCGCGTGCCGCCGGCGGCCTGATAATTGCGCGACCATTGCTGGGCTTCCTGCACCGAATAGATGCCGTCGCTGGCTTTTTGCAAGGCGCGTTCGCTGAGATCGGTGGCGAAAATCTGCGTGCGATCGTAAAGCCCGGTTTCTTCCAGCAGGATCGCAAGCGAATACACCTCTTCGCCGTGCGCACAACCCGCTTGCCAAATATTGATATGCGGGTAAGAGGCCAGCATCGGCAGAATTTTTTCGCGCAACGCGCGAAACACGGTCGGGTCGCGGAACATGTCCGACGCCGGCACCGTTAGGGTTTCCAATACGTTGGGCAGCAATTGCGGTTCGTGCATCACGCGTTCGATCAAGCCGCTGATGGTTTTGCATTCGAGCTGGTTGGCGAGTTGGCGTACGCGACGTTTGAACGAAGCAGGGGAGTATTGGCTGAAGTCGTAACCGTGGCGTTTGTCCAACGCGCGCACGAACAACTCCACCTCAATGCTGTCCAGCTCCGATGCGTCCACGACCGTCTGCTCCATGTATCAGTCGCGCAACCACATGCGCATCATTGATGCTAGCTTGTCCAGGTCGATCGGCTTGGACAAGTAATCGCTGGCGCCTGCTTCCAGGCAGCGCTCGCGATCGCCGCGCATCGCTTTCGCCGTCAGCGCGATGATCGGCAACTTTTCGAATTTGGATTGAGCCCGGACGGCCTGCGTGGCTTCGTAGCCGTCCATGCCCGGCATCATGATGTCCATCAGCACCAGTTCGATGTTTGGCGTTTCGTCGAGCGCATGCAGGGCTTTGTGCCCATCCTGCGCGACGCTCACTTGCATGCCCCAATCGCGAAGCACTTTCGATAGCGCGAACAAGTTGCGCATATCGTCGTCCACCAATAACACGTGGCGACCGCGCAAACCGTCGTGATCGGAAGCGGCCGAGGACGCGCCGTGCCGGCTGTCGCGAATGCTGTGCAGGAACAGGCTTACTTCGTCCATCAATCGTTCTGGCGAACGTGCGCCCTTGATGACGATGCTGTCGGTGTACTGGCGAATGCGCAGGTTTTCTTCTCGACTCAGTTCGCGTCCGGAATACACCACGACCGGCGGAATGCTGCCGCCCGCGGCAAGTTTTTCCAGCATGTCCGTGCCCGACATGCCGGGAAGGCCCAGATCCAGCACGATGCAGTCGTATCCGATATCGGCGATTTTCTGCAGCGCTTCTTCGCCGGACCCGGCCTCGTCGATCTCCAC
This sequence comes from Dyella sp. 2HG41-7, assembly GCF_021390675.1. Taxonomy (NCBI): domain Bacteria; kingdom Pseudomonadati; phylum Pseudomonadota; class Gammaproteobacteria; order Lysobacterales; family Rhodanobacteraceae; genus Dyella; species Dyella sp. 2HG41-7. The sequence goes on along the minus strand of NZ_JAJEJV010000004.1, from coordinate 3,776,866 downwards.
GTCATCGTGTTTGAGCAAGGTGCGCACGGCGCTGCGCGCGTGGGCGTCGTCGTCCACCACCAGCAGGTGCCGCGTACGGCCTTCTGCAAAGTGCAGGAGTCGTTCGAACGCTTCATTGATCGCTTCGCGCGTAACCGGTTTGGTGAGGAACCCTACGGCGCCGAGTTCGCGCCCGCGACCCGCATCGTCGGTGGCGGTGAGAAAGTGCACGGGAATATGCCGGGTGGCGGAATCGGCCTTGAGGCGTTCGATCACCGTCCAGCCGTCCATGCCCGGCAGCATCACATCGAGCAGAATGCCCACCGGGTGATAACGACGCGCCAGCTCCAGACCGCCTTCGCCATTGGGAGCGTGCAGCATGCGATGCCCTTTTTGCCGCACGATGTCGGCAAGAATATGGGCGAACGCCGGATCGTCCTCGACGATCAGAATCACGCTGTCGCCAGGAGCGATGCGTTCACGATCGTCTTTCATGCCTTCGGTCGGGAGTATGTGGCGCGTCACCGGGCGCGTCGAAGGAATCGAGGTGGACATCGCAGGCGTGCTGACATCCGTCGCCGCACCGGTGCTGCGTTCGGGCAACAGCAAGACGAATTCGCTGCCTTGACCCACTTCGCTGCGCAATACGATATCGCCGCCCAATAGCGCAGCCATGCGCCGCGAGATGCTGAGGCCCAGACCCGTTCCGCCGAATTGCCGGCTGGTGCTGTTATCAGCCTGTTCGAATGCGTTGAAGATGCGCTCCAGCTTGTCGGCCGGAATGCCGATGCCGCTATCTTTGACGCTAATGGCGAGCAGCGACGGATTCGCCAAGGCCTGCGGAACCGGAACACCTTCGCCGGGACGGCTGATGTGAACGCGAATGCCGCCTTTTGCCGTGAATTTGAACGCGTTGGCGAGAAGGTTGTTCACGATCTGCTCGAGCCGATTCGGATCGGTGTGGATGATCTCAGGCAATCCATCGGCGACGGTGACTTCGTAATCGAGTTTCTTGTCGCGCGCGACGTGATCGAAATTGCGGCGGAAGCTGCGCACCAGATTCTGCAGCGGATGATCGACCAGCGAGAGCTCCATCTTGCCCGCTTCGATCTTGGACAGATCGAGGATGTCGTTGATCAAACGCAGAAGGCTGGAACCCGCATCGTGAATGATGCGGGCCGACTCCACTTGTTCGTTACTCAAGTTCTTCTCGCGATTGTCGGCAAGGCTGCGCGAAAGAATCAGTAGGCTGTTCAACGGCGTGCGCAATTCGTGCGACATATTGGCGAGGAATTCGCTCTTGTAACGACTGGCGCGCGCCAGTTCTTCCGCCTTTTGCTCGGTTTCTTCCTGCAGTGCTTCGACTTGCTCTTTCTGCTGCCGAAGCGTGTCGGTCATCAAGCGAAGTTCTTCGTTGGACGACTGCAGTTCGTCCGCTTGCACGCGCAATTCCTCTTCGGATGCGAGCAAACGTTGGGATTGTTCTTCCAGTTCGTAGGTTTTGGTTTGCAGTGTGTCGTTGGCTGATCGAAGCGCTTCTTGCTGCTGGCGCATGGTGACGGCGGAGATGCGCAGTTCGTCGGTTTGCTCGCGCGTTTGTTCGAGAAGCTGTTCCGTATTAACGGCGCGATTTAGGTTTTCCAATGTCAGCGCAGCCATCGGCAGCAGTTCGTCCAGAAGTTGCTGCTGATGCGGTGTGAGTGCCGTGAATCCCGCAAATTCCATAATGCCTACAAGCTGGTTGCGCACCAGCAACGGTAGAATCGTCAGATGGCTCGGTACCGCCGAGCCACTGCCTGAATCGATGCGCAGATAATTACTCGGCACTTGATCGAGCACGATCGGCTGTCGCGACGCGGCGCATTCGCCGACCAAGCCTTCGCCGGGCATATAGGCATCGGGACTGGCTTGCAAACGCAAGCCGTAACTTCCGAGCAGATCCAGTCGACCGCGCGTCTCGTCGTAGCCGTAAAACAACGCGACGCCGGATTGGATCAGCGGCGCGAGCTGGCTTACGAACCGATGCGCGAAGTCCTGATGATTGGTGGCGACCTGAAGGCTGGTGGAAATGTTAGTGGCATCGTTTTTTAGATTCGCTTGCAGGCGCGACTCGATCACCATCTGCTTGAATACTTGCAGCGCGCGCGAGATTTCGCCGATTTCGTCGCGTCGCTCGACGCCGCGAATCTCGATGGTGTGATCGTGATTGGCGAGACGGGTCATCAGGTCCGTCAAGCGCCGGATCGGACGCGTGACCATGCGCGAGGTGAGCGAGATCACCAGCAGGCCGAGTATGAGACCGATCAGACCGCTCGCTACGTTGACGTATAGCGTTTTGTTCAACAGGCGCTCGGCGCTTTGCGTGCGCACGATAAGCAGCTGTCGTTCCGTTTCGCTCATCTCATCCAGCACCGTTGTGTAGTCCTCCACATGGACGGTGCGATGAGCGAGGTAGTTTTTCTGGATAGCCGCTATCTGCGCACTGAGGTCGGGATCGTTGGATTTGATCGCCGATTCGGGCGTCAGAACCAGATCCTGCATCTCGCGTACCCATTGCGTCACCAGCGTCTGGATGCGATCAATGCGGGTTTGTTGCAGGGCGTTGTCGGTGGTCAGCTGGCGCAACTCCGCCAGTTTTACTAAAAGCTCCCCATTGCTGTTCTTGGCCCGCGCCAATTCCGCTGCGTTATGCGAGAGCATGAATCCGCGCAAACCCACCTGGCCGTTCAAGGCGGTGCGTTGCAGCGATTCGATTTGCAGCAGTACCTGATAGGTGTGATCGGCCCATCGCCGCGTTTCGGATTGGCGGTTCTGCGAAGTGACGTTAATCAGGCTGTTGATCAGGAACAGGCCGAGCAGCAAGCCGATCGCGAGGATGATCTTGAAGCGGATGGGTAGGTTGGCCAGCCACGAATACTTCCTGGTAGGAGGCGTTGGGCTAGCAATGGCCATGCGAAATCCCGCTGAGGTGACAGATGGGCGTGCCGCCGTCGGAAACCTTCGGGCGGAGGTCGTGGCGTCAGATTAACGAGATGTTTTGCCGGGCGATACTGCCCGGCAAAAGGATGACGGTTGTGTGAAAACGGCCGTTGCGGCTTAGATCTCGACCGAAGCGGCGTGCTCGCGGGTGGCGGAGAAGCGCACGGCGGGCGAGCGTTCCTGGGTCAGTTGCAGGTTCACGCGAGAGGGGGCGAGATAAACCAGTTCGCCGGCGCCGTCGATGGCGAGGTTCATGATGTTCTTCTCGCGGAATTCTTCGAGCTTTTTCGCGTCCTCGCAGTGCACCCAGCGCGCCGTCACTACGCCGACGGGTTCGAATGTGGCGTCGACGCCGTATTCGTCTTTCAACCGATACGCGACTACGTCGAACTGCAGCACGCCCACCGCGCCAAGAATCAGATCGTTGCTCATCAGCGGACGGAAGAACTGTGTGGCGCCTTCTTCGGAAAGCTGCGCCAGACCTTTCTGCAGGGCTTTCATCTTCAACGGATCGCGCAGGCGCGCGCGGCGGAACAGTTCCGGCGCGAAGTTGGGAATGCCGGTGAAGCTGATCGCTTCGCCTTCGGTAAACGTATCGCCGATGCTGATGGTGCCGTGGTTGTGCAGGCCGATCACGTCGCCCGGATACGCGCTCTCGACGATTTCGCGATCGCTCGCCATAAAAGTCAGCGCGTTGGCGATGCGCATTTCTTTGTTGGTGCGTGTCTGCATCATCTTCATGCCGGCGGTATACGTGCCGGAGCATACGCGCATAAACGCGACGCGGTCGCGATGCGCCGGGTCCATGTTCGCCTGGATCTTGAACACGAAGCCGGTGAGTTTTTCTTCTTCGGGTTTTACTTCGCGACCGAGCGTATTGCGCGAACGCGGCGCCGGTGCGTGCTCGACGAAGAAATCCAGCAGCAGTTGCACGCCGAAGTTGTTCACGGCCGAACCGAAGAACACGGGCGTGAGCTTGCCGGCGAGGTATTTGTCGATCTCGAAGGCATGCGATGCGCCTTGCACGAGTTCGAGCTCTTCGCGCAATTCGTTCAAGGCTTCGGCGCCGATGGCCGCTTCCAGGCCGGGGGCATCGAGTCCTTTGAAGATGGTCGAATCCTGGCGCGTGAAATTCTTGCCCTGTTCGAACACATGCACTTCGTCGAGCAACATGTGATACACGCCCTTCAAGCGCTTGCCCATGCCGATCGGCCACGTCAGCGGCGCACACGCTATGCCGAGCACGGATTCCACTTCGTCCAGCAATTCGATAGGCGAGCGGCCTTCGCGGTCGAGCTTGTTAATAAAGGTCATGATCGGCGTGTCGCGCAGGCGGCACACTTCCATCAGCTTGATCGTGCGCTCTTCCACGCCCTTCGCGCAGTCGATCACCATCAACGCCGAGTCCACGGCGGTAAGTACGCGGTAGGTGTCTTCGGAGAAGTCCGCGTGGCCTGGCGTGTCGAGCAGGTTGACGATCTTGCCTTCGTACGGGAACTGCATCACCGACGAGGTGACCGAAATGCCGCGCTCTTTTTCCAACGCCATCCAGTCCGAGGTGGCGTGACGCGCCGCCTTGCGGCCTTTCACCGAACCGGCCATCTGGATCGCGCCGCCGAACAGCAGCAGTTTTTCCGTCAACGTGGTTTTGCCCGCGTCAGGGTGGCTGACGATGGCGAAGGTGCGGCGGCGGTGGGTTTCTTGGAGATGAGCGGACATGGCAGGGCGTCGAAGGAGGCGCGAACCCTTTATTTTAGCTTGGATTGCGTCTGGCTGCGCCGACCGCAGCAATAGTCGAAAAAAAAGCCCGGGATCGCTCCCGGACTTTTTTTCTGAAGCATGAAACGAAGGCTTACTTCGCTTCCTTCTCCATCAACTTCGCAACCATGCTCGCCGGCACTTCTTCGTAATGATCGAAGATCATCGTGAAGGTGCCGCGGCCGCTGGTGGCCGAGCGCAGGAAGTTGATGTAGCCGAACATTTCGGCGAGCGGCACAAAGCCCTGCACGAACGCGTTGGTGCCCTTCTGGCCCTGTTCGCTGATCGAGCCGCGACGACGGTTGATATCGCCGATCACGTCGCCGAGGTAGTCGGCTTCGGTCACCACTTCGAGCTTCATCACCGGCTCGAGCAGCTTGGGCTTGGACATGCGCTGCGCTTCGCGGAAGCAGGCGCGACCGGCGATTTCGAACGCGAGCGCGGAGGAGTCCACGTCGTGGTACTTGCCGTCGACGAGGCGTGCCTTGAAATCCAGCACTTCGTAGCCGGCGACTTGGCCCTGACGCGATTCCACCGTGATAGCGTGCTCGACGGCCGGGATGTATTCGCGCGGCACGCGACCGCCGACGATTTCATCGGCAAACACCACGCCGCTGCCCGGTTCGCCCGGTTCGAAGATCATCTTCACTTCGGCGAACTGGCCCGAACCGCCGGACTGCTTCTTGTGCGTGTAGGTGTGTTCGACGGTCTGGCCGAATGCTTCGCGGAAGCTGACCTTGGGCTTGCCCATGTTCGCCTCGACGCCGAGCTCGGTGCGCATGCGGTCGATGGTGATTTCCAAGTGCAGTTCGCCCATGCCCTTGAGCACGGTCTGTCCGGTTTCCTTGTCCACTTCCATGCGCAGCGACGGATCGGCCTTCACCATCTTGTAGAGCGCGGTGGAGAGCTTGTCGATGTCGTTGCGGCTCTTCGGTTCCACGGCCACGCTGATCACAGGGTCGGGGAAGCGCATGCGCTCCAGCAACACCGGATGCTGCGGATCGGTGAGCGAGTCACCGGTCTCGGTTTCCTTCATCGAGACGAACGCGCAGATGTCGCCGGCGCGCACTTCTTCGATGTCCTTGGTGGCGTTCGCCTGCACTTCCACGATGCGGCCGATGCGTTCTTTCTTGCCGCGCGTGACGTTCTGCAGCGTGTCGCCCTTCTTGATCACGCCCGAATAGATGCGGCAGAAGGTGAGCGTGCCGAACTGGTCGTTGATCACTTTGAACGCGAGCGCGCGCGCCGGAGCGTCGTCGACCACGCCCTGTTCGCCGACGACGTTACCGTCTTCGTCCACCAGGCCGATGCCGCCGTTTTCGCCCGGGAACGGCATGTAGTCGACCACGCCGTCGAGCAGCTGCTGCACGCCCTTGTTGCGGTAGGAGGAGCCGCAGAACACCGGCACCAGCTTGCCCTGCACGCAACCGGTGCGGATGCACTTCTTCAGCAGTTCCATGCTGAAGTCGCCGCTCTTGAGGAAGGTTTCGACGTCGCCGGCATTGAGCAGCTTGTCGAACGCTTCGTCGTCCATTTCCAGCGCTTTTTCGATGGTTTCTTCGCGCAGCTTGGCGAGGTCGGCCACCCATTCCTTATCGGCGGTGGAGCTGAAGTCCTTCACCTGCGGGTGATTGGCAATTTGGTCAAGCGGAACGATTTCCCACTTGCTGTCCTTGTCGTGACCCTGCCAGATATAACCTTCGCCGGCGACCAGATCGGCCATGCCGATGAACTCGTCGTGGCTGCCCAGCGGCACCTGGCAGAGCAGGGCGTTGGCGCCGAGACGATTCTTGATGCCTTCCACGGCGTGCTTAAAGTTCGCGCCGATGCGGTCCATCTTGTTGATGTAGCACATGCGCGGCACGTTGTACTGGTCGGCCAGACGCCAGTTGGTTTCGGTCTGCGGTTCCACGCCGGCCACACCGTCGAATACCACCACGGCGCCGTCGAGCACGCGCAAGCTGCGGTTCACTTCGATCGTGAAGTCCACGTGGCCTGGGGTGTCGATCACGTTGATCTGGTGGCCCTTCCACTCGGTGGACACAGCGGCGGACTGAATGGTGATGCCGCGCTTGCGTTCCTGCTCGAGATAGTCGGTGGTGGTGGAGCCCTTACCGTCTTTCGTGTCGTGCACGTCGACGATCTGGTGCTTCTTACCGGTGTAGTAGAGCACGCGCTCGGTCGTGGTGGTCTTACCGGCGTCGATGTGCGCGATGATGCCGATGTTGCGATAGAGGTTTAGGGGTTTTTGGCGGGCCACAGCGTTGGTTCCGTAGTAGAAGTCGTTGTCGTAGTGGAAATCGTTGTCGCAGAGAGTTGGCGGTTGGACCTTAAGTCCGCAGCGTACGTCTCGAATGTGTAATCAGCGTTGCCAGGTCGGGCACCTTCAGTGCGCCGGCTCGACCAGTAAATCTTCGAAGAAGGCGCCGTACGGTTCGGTCGGGTGCGCAATCTGGATTTCGAGTATCCACAGGCCCTGGGAAGGCTTGTGTTCGAAGTCGCCCAGATCGCCGCCCTTGTGCACCGAGTGCGGAAAATCGCTAACGCGATGGCCTTTGATGGCGTGGTTGAAACGCCAACCCATCGCCTCGGCGCGCTCTTGGGCGTAATGATACAACGTACGACCGCTCCAGCCCTCAGTCCCCCATTTTCGGGCCACATCCTGGAACAGCTCGCGCGCCGCCTGGGCGCAGGCCAGCCGTTCCGGCGCATGGCCGACCACGAAGGTATCGCCCACATCGCCCTCGTGGCCGTCGAAAACCAGGCCCAAATCGAGGAAATAGATGTCGTTTTCGCCCAATCGCACGTCCGGCACGGACGGTTCGCGGTAGGTCCGGGTGGTATTCACGCCGATGCGGACGATCGGCGGATGCCACAGCCGCTCCATGCCCAGTCCGCCGAATATCCGGGTGGCGTGCGCGCGGGCCTCGCTTTCGCTGATCCCGGGCCGCATATGCTCGCGAATGCGTTCCAGCGCGGTCCAGCTCAAGGCGCGCGCGCGTTGCATCGACGCGAGGTCGAATCGCTGGCCGACGGCTTCGCGGTCGCGCTCGGACACGCGCTTACGCCGCCAGCACGAGGGCGATGCCGACGAGCGCCGGCAGCCCTTGGATCCACAGCACCTTGCGCGTTGCGGTAAAGCCGCCGTAGAGGCCGGCCACCAGCACGCAGACAAGGAAAAAGAGCTTTACATGCGTGCCTTCCGCACCGCCAAGCACCAAGCCCCAGATCAGGCCGGCCGCAAGAAAACCGTTGTAAAGCCCCTGATTCGCCGCCAGCACCTTGGTTTGCGCGGCGTATTCGGCGGAGGTACCGAACGCACGCCGGCCTGTGGGCTTGTCCCACAGCACCATCTCCAGGATCAGAAACCACACGTGCATCAGCGCGATGATGGCGACCACGAGGTTGGCGAGCATGGGCACGGTGCGATCTCCGAAGTAGCCGGTCAGCTCAGCGCGTAGCCGAACTGTTCTTGGAACTGCGCGGCGAATTCGGCGGAGGTACCGAACGCACGCCGGCCTGTGGGCTTGTCCCACAGCACCATCTCCAGGATCAGAAACCACACGTGCATCAGCGCGATGATGGCGACCACGAGGTTGGCGAGCATGGGCACGGTGCGATCTCCGAAGTAGCCGGTCAGCTCAGCGCGTAGCCGAACTGTTCTTGGAACTGCGCGGCGAATTCGGCGTAGGTGAAACGCTGATTCTGCGTGCCCGGATGCTCCACTTTCAGCGCGCCCATCAGCGAGGACATGCGGCCGATGGTCGGCCAATCCATGCCTTTCATGATGCCGAAGATGAGGCCGGCGCGATAAGCGTCGCCGCAGCCGGTGGGGTCCACCACTTGGCGTTCGCGCGCGGGCGGAATCTCATGCGTGGTGCCGTTGGCATGGATCAGCGAACCGCGCGGACCCAGCGTCACGATATAAGCCTTCACGCGCGAAGCGATTTCCGCCGCGCTCCAGCCCGTGCGCTGCTGCAACAGCTGGGATTCGTAGTCGTTGACGATCACGTAGGTCGCTTTGTCGATCATCGAACGGAATTCGTCGCCGTTGAACAGCGGCATGGCCTGACCGGGATCGAACACGAACGGCACGCCGCGCGCGGCAAACTCATCCACGTGCTGCAGCATCGCGTCGCGGCCGTCCGGCGCGACGATGCCGAAGCTCACGTCGGGGATGTTGCGCACATGATTGGCGTGCGCGCTGGACATGGCGCCGGGATGGAAGGCGGTGATCTGGTTGTTGTCCAGGTCGGTGGTGATGAAACACTGCGGCGTGAACTGATCGTCGAACACGCGGATGCCGTCCATGCGGATGCCGCAGCGTTCCAGATGCTCGCGATAGGGCGCGAAATCCTGGCCCACCGCGGCCACCGGCAGCGGATCGCCACCGAGCAGCTTCAAGTTATAGGCGATATTGCCCGCGCAGCCGCCGAATTCGCGGCGCATGGCCGGCACCAGGAACGACACGTTCAGGATATGGACCTGGTCAGGAATGATGTGATTCTTGAACTGATCCTGGAACACCATGATGGTGTCGTAGGCAAACGATCCGCAGATGACGGCAGACATAATGGGGTGCGATCCGAAAAGGTTGGCTGGGCCCGACGGGAGTCGTGCGGCGGCAAACCTTAGATGGTAGCCGGTGCGCCTATAGCAGGAAAAGGCCGAATTCTTGCCTCAAAAAGGGTGGTCCAGCCTTCGGGCTGAGCATGCCGCCGACAAGATCACGTTCTCTATTTGTGTCGCCGCCCTCAAACTTCCCGCAAAAACAAGCCATTTTTTAACATTGTGTCCTTGCGGTCGAGGCATTTGCTGACTAGACTGGCGCGCTTACTTTTTAGCCAGAGTCGACGCGCGGCGGACCCATGTTCAAGAAGTTTCGCGGGATGTTTTCCAACGATGTATCCATCGACCTTGGCACTGCCAATACGCTCATATATGTGCGTGGCCAGGGCATCGTCCTGAACGAACCTTCCGTCGTGGCGATTCGCCAGGACCGTGGTCCCGGCGGTCCCCGCACCGTGGCGGCCGTGGGCGGCGAAGCCAAGCGCATGCTCGGCCGTACGCCGGGCAATATCGCCACCGTTCGCCCGATGAAGGACGGCGTGATCGCCGACTTCACCATGACCGAGGCGATGCTGCAGCACTTCATTCGTCAGGTGCACCGCTCGCGTCTGCTGCGTCCCAGCCCGCGCGTACTGGTGTGTGTGCCCTGCGGTTCCACCCAGGTGGAGCGCCGCGCCATCAAGGAATCGGCTGAAGGCGCCGGCGCCCGCGACGTGTTCCTGATCGAAGAGCCCATGGCGGCCGCCATCGGCGCCGGCATCCCGGTGCATGAAGCGCGCGGCTCGATGGTGTTGGATATCGGCGGCGGTACGTCCGAAGTGGCCGTGATCTCGCTGAACGGTATCGTCTACTCGCAGTCCGTGCGCGTAGGCGGCGATCGCTTCGACGAAGCCATCATCAATTACGTGCGCCGCAACCACGGCACGCTGATCGGCGAATCCACCGCCGAGCGCATCAAGCTGGAAATCGGCTGCGCGTTCCCGCAGAGCCAGGTGCGCGAGATCGAAATCTCCGGCCGCAATCTGGCCGAAGGCGTGCCGCGCATGTTCACGGTCAACTCCAACGAGATTCTGGAAGCCCTGCACGAGCCGCTCGCCGGCATCGTGGCGGCGGTGAAGTCGGCGCTGGAACAAACCCCGCCGGAACTGTGTTCCGACGTGGCCGAGCGCGGCATCGTGCTCACCGGCGGCGGCGCGCTGCTGCGCGATCTGGATCGTCTGCTTTCCGAAGAAACCGGCCTGCACGTGCAAGTGGCGGACGATCCGCTCACCTGCGTCGCGCGTGGCGGCGGCAAGGCGCTGGAGCTGATCGATCAGCACGGCAGCGATTTCTTCGCTCCCGAATAATTCGCAGCCCGGGGGTAGGTCATGCCGCTCTCGCGCGAGGAATCCTCGCCTCTGTTCGCTGGAACAGCCGCAGGCACACTGCGGCTGATCTTCTATCTTGCGCTCGCCATGGTGCTGATGGTGCTGGACCATCGCAACGGATGGTTGTGGCGCCTGCGCTACGCCACGGCGATCGTGGTCGACCCCGTGTATCGATTGGCGAGCCTGCCGGCCGACGGTATGCATGCGCTCGGCGTTGCGTTCGCCGACCGGCGCATGCTCACCGAACAGAATCAGCGTCTGCGCGAAGACTTGCTGCTCGCCAACGCCAAGCTCAACCGCATGGCGGCGGTGGCCGAACAAAATGCGCGCTTGAAGGAACTGCTCGACACGCAACGCAGTCTGGAATTGCATGTGCAGCTTGCGCGTGTGATCGGCGTGGATTTGGGCGCTTACCGGCATCGCATGATGATCAACCTGGGTGCGCGCGACGGCATCAAGGCGGGGCAACCGGTGATCGACGCGCGCGGCGTGGTCGGTCAGATTGTCGATGTGCTGCCTAATTCCGCCACGGTGATGTTGGTGACCGATCCCGATCACGCGTTGCCCGTGGTCGTTCAACGCACGGGATTGCGCACCGTGGCCTATGGCTCGCGCAATGGCGATCAACTCACCTTGCCGAACATTCCGATGGCCGCGGATGTGCATGCGGGCGACAAATTGCTCACCTCCGGACTCGGCGGCCGTTTCCCGCAGGGTTTCCCCGTTGGCGAGATTCAAAGCGTAGGCCCCGCGCCGACCGGCATGTTTCTGGAAGCGCATGCGCTGCCAAGCGCCGACCTGGATCGCACCGACGAGGTGCTGGTGCTGCACGATCTGGCCGAACCGGCCGGACCGCCGCCGCCCGCGTCGCCGGCCGGCCCGCCGTCGAACGAAGCGCCTGCGCCGGCGTCCACCGCGCCGCGCGTGCCCGCGTCGGCCGCAACGTCGTCCGCCAAACCGACGGGAGCGACGCAGCCATGAGCCGCCAGCGACTTTCCTTTTGGTGGTTCGTCGGCACGCTGGTGGCGGCGTTGTTGTTGATGCTCGTGCCGCTGCCGCATGTACTTGACCCGTTCAAGCCGTACTGGCCGGCCTTGGTGTTGTTGTACTGGGCGCTTGAATCGGGCGAGTTGCGCGTGACGTTGGGACTCGCCTTCGTGTTCGGCGTTTGCGCGGATCTGCTGTCGGGTGTATTGCTGGGCGAACAGGCGTTGCGTTTGTGCGTGCTGGCGTTTATCGCGCTGCGATTCCGTTCGCGGTTGCGCTTTTTCCCGATGTGGCAACAAACGGCGGCGGTGTTGGCGCTGTTGCTCAACGATCGGTTCTTGTTGCTGATCGTGCGCGCGTTTGCCGGCGAAGCGACGCCGCCTGCGTTGTGGTGGGCCTCGCCGTTTATCAGTGCGGCGTTGTGGCCGTTCTTGTTCCTGTTGCTCGACGATCTGCGGATGCGGTTGCGCTTGCAATGATCGGTGTACAGACAAAGCTGCGCGGATTCGATGCGGAGGCGATATGCCGAAGCTGATCCGCCGTCGCTTCAAAGACACGCGTGGCGAAGCCGAACTGTTTCGGCGTCGCGCCTTCGCGGGGTTCGCGCTGATCCTGCTCGGTCTGTGCGCGTTGGTGGGGCGCTACGTGTTTCTGCAGGTGCTGCATCACGACGAGTTCGCGCTGCGCTCGGTCAACAACAGCGTGAAGCCGCGCGCGATCCCTCCTGCACGCGGTTTGATCTACGACCGCAACGGCATCTTGCTCGCCGACAACGTGCCCGCGTTCCGCCTGGAAGTGGTGCCCGAGCAAGTGCACGACATGAATCGTTTGCTCGCCGATCTGGGCAAAGTCGTGCCGCTGGATCCGGACGATCTCGACGCGTTTCGCAAACAGCTGCGGCAATCGCGGCGCTTCGACAACGTGCCGTTGAAGATGCATCTGACGGAAGACGACATCGCGCGCTTCGACGTGAATCGCTGGCGGTTTCCGGGCGTGGATGTGGTGCCGTATCTCACGCGTCAATATCCGCTGGGCTCGATGTTTGCGCATGTCGTGGGTTACGTCAGCCGCATCGACGCGGACGATCTGGAAAACCTCGATCCGGATCGCTACAAGGGCACCACGCATATCGGCCGCATCGGCGTGGAGCGCTCGTACGAAGACATGCTGCATGGCTCGCCCGGTTACGAGCTGGACGAAGTGAATGCGGACGGTCGCATTCAGCGCGTGCTGAAAACCGATCCGCCCACGCCGGGCAAAAATTTGTATCTGAGCATCGATGCGCGCATTCAGAAGGCCGCGCAAGATGCGTTCGAAGGTCGCCCCGGCGCGGCAGTGGCGATCGACCCGCGCAATGGCCAGGTGCTTGCGATGGTGAGCGTGCCGTCGTTCGATCCGAACTTGTTCGTCAACGGTATTAGCTCCGCCGATTACTCATCGTTGATGACGGCGACGGACAAGCCGTTGCTCAATCGCGCGTTGCGCGGCGCGTATCCACCCGGTTCGACGGTCAAGCCATTTATGGCGCTGGCCGGTTTGGAATACGGTGTTCGCACGCCGCAGGACTCGGTGCTTTCGACCGGTGTGTTCTACATTCCGGGTCAGGCGCGCGGTTATCGCGACGATCAACGCGGCGGCGTCGGCACGACGAATCTTTACAAAGCGATCTACGCGTCCGTCAACACGTACTTCTACAAGCTTGCGTTGGATCTGGGCATCGATCGCGTCAGCGCGTTTATGGGCAGCTACGGCTTCGGGCATCCCAGCGGCGTCGATTTGCCGGGCGAGGCAGCGGGCATTCTGCCGTCGCGCGAATGGAAGGCCAAACATTCACCGAAGGAGCGCAACTGGTATCCGGGCGAAACGGTGATTACCGGCATCGGCCAGGGCTATTGGTCGGTCACCGCCATGCAACTCTCGCACGCGCTGGCGACGTTCGCCGGTCGTGGCGTGCCGTATGCGCCGCATGTGGTGATGTCGACGGCGGATGTCGGCAAGTCGCCATCGCCGCTGCTCAATCCGCCCACCGGTCCGTCCCTGATCAAGAACATCAAAGATTGGGAAGCGGTGAACGAAGGCATGCAGCTGGTGATCTACAGCAACGATCCGACCTCCACGGGCTTCGGCACGAAGTTGGGTGACGGTTTCCCGTATCGCATCGCCGGCAAGAGCGGTACCGCCGAACGCTTCTCGCGCAAAACCGACGCCTACAACGAAGACAAGAACACGGCGTATCTGGCCGCGCGCCATCGCGCGTGGTTCGAAGCGTTTACGCCGGCCGAAAATCCGCGCATTGCGGTGGCGGTCGTGTTGGAAGCTGGTGCATGGGGCGCCAAGGACGCCGGTCCCATCGCGCGCAAGATTCTCGATGCGTGGCTTGCCGCGCAAGGCGGCGCGGTGCCGCCGAACACGCCGTTGCCGGAGTCGGGCGTTGCGGCATCCTCGTCCGCGGCGTCGCGGCCTGAAGATTTGCCGCAAGAGGATGCGCCAGCGACCGACAGCTCCAGCGCAGGGGGCGACACGCAATGATCCTCGATACCTTGAACTTTCGTCTGCATCGCTTTTTCCGACGCCTATGGACGCGTCCACGTATCGATCTGCCGTTGGCGTTCGCGTTGCTGATCTTGTGCTGTGTGGGCTTGGTGACGTTGTACAGCGCCGGCGACGGCAGCCTTTCGCTCGTTATCGGACAGGCCGCGCGTTTCGCACTGGGCGGCGCGCTTATTCTGGTGATGTCGCGCATACCGCCGTTGGTGCTGCGCAAATGGACGCCGTGGCTCTATATCGGCAGTGTGATGTTGCTCTTGGTGGTGGCGGTGCTCGGCGAGGGTCGCGGTGCGGATCGCTGGCTCAATCTGGGCATCATGCGCTTTCAGCCGTCCGAACTGATGAAGCTGACCATGCCGATGATGGTGGCGTGGTACCTGCATCCGCGCCAGCTTCCGCCGCATTGGAAGGACATCATCGTCGTCGGCGTGATGATCGCCGTGCCGGCCGGATTGATCGCCAAGCAGCCCGATCTCGGCACCGCGTTGCTGGTGTCGGCGGCCGGCGCGTTCGCGTTGTTTCTTTCGGGCATGGCGTGGTGGCGCATCGGCCTGTTGCTGGCGGGCGCGGCGGGCTTGGTGCCGATCGCGTGGCACTTCATGCATCAGTATCAGCGCGATCGCATCCTGACCATGCTCAATCCGGAATCCGATCCGCTCGGTAACGGCTGGCACATCATCCAATCGCAGATCGCGGTGGGTTCGGGCGGCGTGTTCGGCAAGGGCTTCGAGCAGGGCACGCAATCGCGTCTGGATTTTCTGCCCGAGCACACCACGGACTTTATCTTCGCGGTGTTCTGCGAAGAGTTCGGCTTGATCGGCGTGTGCGCGATCCTGGTGCTCTACGCCTTTATCATCGGTCGCTGCCTGTGGATCGCGATGGAAGCGAAAGACACCTATTCGCGCTTGCTGGCCGGCGCCATCGGTATGAGCTTTTTCGTCTACGTGTTCGTCAACGGCGGCATGGTGGCCGGGTTGTTGCCGGTGGTGGGCGTGCCGATGCCGATGGTCAGCTACGGCGGTACGTCGGCGGTGTCGTTGCTGGTGGGTTTCGGCGTGCTGATGTCGATCCACGCCAACCGCAAAGTTCACGACTGAAACGGCGTCCGGTGCGTGTCTTCTCCTTATTTAAGCGGGAGAAGGAGTTGATCGCTTCTGCGTGCTACGCTCCGTCGCCATGACAAGAACAACATTTTTCGTGCTCGCAGCGCTGTGCTTCGCCGCACCCGCTGCGGCCTGGGCCGAGCATCCCGGCCAAGCCCAATTGGTGAGCGAAGTCGCTCACGACACAGGTAAGACCCCGGCCGCGTTGAACGCTCTGCTCGACAACGCGCAGCGGCAGCAAACCATCATCGACGCGATGAACCGCCCCGCCGAGGCGAAACCGTGGAGCGACTACCGCCAGATTTTCATGACGCAGGCGCGCATCGACGCGGGCGTTGCGTTCTATCGCGATCATCAAGCCTTGCTGGAAAAGATCGGCGCGAAGTACGGCGTCGCGCCGCAGTACATCGTGGCGATTCTCGGCGTGGAAACCTTCTACGGCCGCAACACCGGCAAGTACAAGGTGCTCGACGCGCTGGTGACGCTCGGTCTGTATTACCCGCCGCGCGCCGCGTTTTTTCGCAGCGAGCTGAAGACCTTGTTGGAGCTGCCCGATAGCCAGCTCGCCGGTCCTGTCGATACGCTCAATGGCTCCTACGCGGGTGCGCAAGGCTGGGGGCAGTTTATGCCCAGCAGCATCCGCGATTTTGCCGTGGACGAAGACGGCGATGGTCGCATCGATTTGCAAAACTCGCTGCCGGATATTCTTGGCAGCGTGGCCAACTATTTCGCCAAGCACGGCTGGGTCGCCGGCGCGCCGGTCGCCGCGCGCGCGCAGCCTGACGCGGCAGCCAAACAGCTCACGGTGAAAGACTCCACCCCGCAGTGGACCATCGAGCAACTGGAAGCCTGGGGCTATGCGCCCGTGCAGCATTTGGATCCCGGCGCGATGAGCAGCTTGCAGACGTTTCAAGGTGCGAACACCAAGGAATACTGGTACACGTTCCAGAACTTCTACGTGATCACCCGCTACAACCGCAGTCCGATGTACGCCATGGCCGTGCATCAATTGGCGCAGGCGATCGTGGACGGCGTCAACGATCAGGAGAAGGCCGCTCGATGAAGACGCTTTGGCGCCTGCCGTGTCTGCTTGCGATCATGTCGATACTGGTCGGATGCGGCGGTCATCGCAGCACGCGTCCTTCTGCATCTTCATCGTCATCATCATCATCATCGTCGTCGTCGTACGGCGGCAGCGGATCGAGTCGAAGCGGTGCCGGCAGTTTTCGCGACGACACCAGCAGACCGCAAAGCAGTCGTTACCGCGACGATCACGACAGCATCCCGGACGGTCCGCCGCCGGACATCAGCAAGTTGGTGGAGCCGGTGCCGACGGTGGAACCGCGTTCGCTCTACGGCAATAAGTCGCCCTACAGCGTGTTGGGCCGCACGTACTCGGTGCTGTCTTCCGCGCGCGGTTACGACGAGCGCGGCATCGCGTCGTTCTACGGTTCGAAATTCCATGGCTACAAAACATCGAGCCTGGAAGACTACGACATGTACAAATTCACCGCCGCCAGCAAAGTGTTGCCGTTGCCGAGCTACGCGCGTGTGACGAATCTGGAGAACGGCAAGAGCGTGGTCGTGCGTATCAACGATCGCGGTCCGTTCCACGAGAATCGCGTGATCGATCTCTCGTACGCCGCGGCGGTAAAGATCGGCATCTGGCCCAAGGGCACGGGACTGGTGGAAGTGCAGGGCATCGATCCCTCCGCGCCGACGCCCGTGCAAGAGGCGCCGCCACCACCGCTCGTCACCGCCACGCCCGCGCATGCGCCCAGCATTTATCTGCAAGTCGGCGCGTTCTCCGACCAGGCGAACGCCGAACGCGTGGCCGCGCAACTGCGCGTCGCCAATTTCGCTCCGGTGCAGGTGCAAGATGCGACCATTGGCGGTCGGCTGGTGCATCGCGTACGGGTGGGTCCCCTGAGCGATGTGGATAGCGCCGATCAGGTGAGTTCCAAGATCGAGCACATGGGTCTGCCTCACCCGCAGGTCGCGGTAGACTGAGCGCCGCTCCGAGGTAGGGAGCAGCCGGGCTGGACATACGCCGGCCTCATCGCGTCAGAAAAAATCCATGACGGATGATTTCCGACCGTCCAAAATGTTTCGTCGACGTCGTGGCGCCGCAAGCGCCGAGCAATTAGCAAACGGATGTAATCCCACCATGAATCTGTTCCGCCGCCCCCTGCACATTCTTGCCGCCGCCGCGTTGGTCGTCGGCGTCAGTGCCACCGCACAGCAGACGCCGCCCAGGCCCGTGCCGAACCCGCCGCCGACACCGACGGCCGTGCAGGTGCCGGTGCCGCCGCCGCCGGATGTCGATTCCAAAGCATGGGTGCTGATGGATTACGCCACCGGCCAGGTTCTCGCATCGAAAAACCCCGACGTGCGCGTCGAGCCGGCGTCGATCACCAAGGTGATGACCGACTACGTGATCTCCGCGCAGATCGCTTCGGGCAAGATTCATCTCACCGACCAGGTCAACATCAGCGAGCACGCATGGCGTGCGGGCGGCGCAGGCACGGACGGTTCCACCAGCTTCCTCAAGCTCAACAGCCAGGTGCCGCTGAAGGATCTGCTCTACGGCATGATCATCCAGTCCGGCAACGACTCCGCCATTGCGCTGGCCGAGCACACCGCCGGCTCCGAGGAAACCTTCGCGAGCTTGATGAACGCCTACGCCAAGCAGCTGGGCATGGTGAATTCGCACTTCGTCAATGCGTCGGGCTATCCGGTGGACGATCACTTCACCACCGCGCACGACATCGCGATCCTCACGCGCGCCTTGATCCACGATTACCCGGATGACTACGCGATCTCCGCGATCAAAGAGTTCGAGTGGAACGGCATCAAGCAAGGCAACCGCAACACGCTGTTGTGGCGCGACCCGACCGTGGACGGCGTCAAGACCGGCCACACTGCCGCCGCCGGTTTCTGCCTGGATGCATCGGCCAAACACGGCGACCAGCGCATGATCGCTATCGTGATGGGTTCGAGCAGCGAAAAAGGTCGCGCCGATGCGGCGATGGCGCTGCTCAACTACGGCTTCCGCTTCTTCGAAACGCACAAGCTCTACGAGGCGGGCAAGCCTCAGGCGACGCCGCGTCTGTGGAAGGGTGAAGACAACGCACTGCCGCTCGGCGTGCAGCAAGACGTTCTCGTCACCGTGAAGACCGGCGACTACGACAAGCTCAAAGCGACGATGGACATTCCGTCCACGCTGATCGCGCCCTACAAGAAAGGCCAGCAGGTCGGTACGCTGCACATTACCGAAGACGGCCAGGCGATCATGGACGTGCCGTTGGTCGCGCTGAACGATGCGCCGCAAGGCGGTTTCTTCAAGCGCCTGTGGGACACCATCCTGTTGTGGTTCCACGGTAGCGGCAAGAAGTGAACGATGTTGTCGACGTGAACGGAGAAAGCCGATGAAAGACCTGGGCGAAATCAAGGCGGAGCAGGAAGGCCAGGGTTTTCAGTTTCCCGGCGAGTTCGAAATCACCGCCATGGGCAACGCCAGCGCGGATTTGAAAGCGCGGGTGCCGGAAATTCTGGAAGGCATCGGCCTGCATGTGCTGCACGAAACCGTGCGGCACAAGCATTCACGCGAAGGCAACTTCCTCTCCGTCACCGTCAGCTTCCGCTGCGAAACGCGCGAGCAGTACGACGCCGCGCATGCGGCGTTGCGGGCGGATCCGGATATTCGGTTTACGCTCTGAGCGCTGCTTGGCTTTCCCCTTTCTATTTGGGGAAAGGTGAAGATGGGTGTCTGAGGCCAGAATGGCCCCTCACCCCGGCCCTCTCCCCGAAGGGGAGGGGGCGCTGTTAGCGCGACTTCCTTCACTTGTATCCCATCGCCCGCGGCCACAGATTGACCCCATTCCCACGCAGGCCTGCACGTTTATGTCCCTTCCGCTGAAAATCCGCCGTCTGGGCCGTCAACCCTACGAGCCGACGTGGCGGGCGATGAGCGCCTTTACCGATAACCGCACCGCGTCGACCACCGACGAACTGTGGGTGCTGGAGCACGATCCGGTCTTCACCCTGGGGCAGGCCGGCAAGATGGAACACGTCTTGGCGCCCGGCGAGATTCCGGTGGTGCCGGTGGATCGCGGTGGTCAGGTGACCTATCACGGGCCCGGGCAGATCGTGGCGTACCCGTTGATCGACCTGCGCCGAGTTGGTGTGGGCGTGCGCGACCTCGTCTGCGGCATCGAACAGGCCATCATCAATACGCTGGCGAACTGGAATATCGAGGCCGTACGCCGCGAAGGCGCGCCGGGCGTCTACGTAGGCGACGCCAAGGTGGCAGCCTTGGGCCTGCGTGTGCGCCGGGGCTGCAGTTTTCACGGTTTGGCCTTCAACGTGAACATGAATCTGGAACCGTTTCACCGCATTAATCCTTGCGGTTACAAGGGTCTGGCGGTCACGCAGGTGTTAGACTTGGGCGGTCCGTCGCGGTTGGCGGAGGTCGAGGAGGTGCTGATCGGCGAGTTCTGCCGGCAGTTCGGTTTCGAGGCTGAACCGGCCGCTCCCGTGGTCCCCGAACTCCCCGCTCGTGTAGCGGTCTGAGCTATTTCATGAGCGATACCAGCGCATCATCCACGAAAGCCATTCCGATCAGCGTCGTTAGCGGCGCGCCTGTCGAGAAGCAACTCGGCGGCGACAAGATTTCGCTCAATCGCGCCGGTTTCGACACCAACGTTCCCACGCTGCGCAAGCCGAGCTGGATTCGCGTGCGTCTGCCGCAAGGCAACGCCGTGCAGCAGCTGAAAGCGCGTTTGCGTCAAAACGCGTTGGTCACCGTGTGCGAAGAAGCCTCCTGCCCGAACATCCACGAATGCTTCAGCAAAGGCACCGCCACCTTCATGATTCTCGGTGAAGTGTGCACGCGTCGCTGCTCGTTCTGCGATGTGGCGCATGGCCGTCCGGCCGCGCCCGATCCGCTGGAACCGGCGCGCCTTGCTGAAACCATTCACGATATGCGCTTGAAGTACGTGGTGATCACGTCGGTCGATCGCGACGATTTACGCGATGGCGGCGCCGAACATTTCGCTGCGTGCATTCGCGCCGTGCGTCATGCCAGCCCGAACATTCGCATCGAAATCCTTACGCCGGATTTTCGCGGCAAAGGCCGCATGGAACGCGCGCTGGAAGTGTTGAAAGAATTCCCGCCGGACGTGTTCAACCACAATCTGGAAACCGTGCCGCATCTGTATCGCGAAGTGCGTCCGGGCGCCGATTATCAGTGGTCGCTGGATCTGCTCAAGCGCTTCAAAGCGCAGCATCCCGATGTGCCCACCAAGTCCGGCATCATGCTGGGCCTGGGCGAAACCTACGAGCAGGTGATCGAGACCATGCGCGATTTGCGCGCGCACGACGTCGAAATGATCACCATCGGCCAGTATCTGCAACCCACGCCGCATCATCATCCGGTCGTTCGTTATTGGACGCCGGACGAATTCGAAGCGCTGCGCGTCGCGGGCGAGGAGATGGGTTTCCATCACGTCGCCTCCGGTCCGCTGGTCCGTTCTTCCTATCACGCCGATCTGCAGGCTCACGCAGCCGGCGTCACCGAGCATGCCTGAAGAGAAACCTATGAATTTTCGCTTTCGTCCCCTGCTCGCACTCATGATCGCCGTTGGCGTGGCGGCTCCGGCCTTCGCGCAATCGGCGGCTGATATGGGCGCGTCCAAGCCGCGCAAAGAGTCCACGCTACCGCTTCAGTCGACCAACGACGAAGCGAATGCCGCGCTGATTTCCGCGCATCTGCTCACTCGCTTCCACTACGACTCGCAGCCGCTCGACGATGCGATGTCGCAGAAGATCTACAACTTGTACTTCAAACTGCTCGACGGCGAAAAAGTCTTCTTCACGCAAGAAGACATGGCCAAGTTCGCGCAGTACAAGGACAAGTTCGGCAACGCGATCTGGAACAAGGACCTCAGCGGCCCGTTCGACATCTTCAATCAGTACATTCTGCGCGCGGTCGACCGCATGAACTATGCGCGCAGTCTGTTGAAGCAAGGTTTCGACTTCAACACCAACGACAGCTATGTCGTCGACCGCAAGAAAGCCGATTGGCCCAAAGACAAAGCCGAGCTGGACGATCTGTGGCGCAAGCGCACCATGAACGACTGGCTGCGCCTGAAGCTTGCCGGCAAGAACGACGACGACATTCGCAAGACGCTCGACAAGCGCTACAGCAACTACATCGATCGCGTAAAGCAGCTCGATAGTCAAGACGCGTTCCAAACCTTTATGACCGCCTATGCGAATTCCACCGATCCGCATACCGATTACATGGGTCCGCGCGAAGCGCAGAACTTCGATATCTCGATGAAGCTGTCGCTGGAAGGCATCGGCGCCGTGCTTCAGCAGCGCGACGACTACACCGTGATTCGCGAACTCGTTCCCGGCGGTCCGGCGATCAAGTCCGGCAAGCTGCATGTGGGCGACTACGTGATGGGCGTGGGTCAAGGCGCGAGCGGTCCGTATACCGACGTGGTCGGCTGGCGCATCGACGATGTCGTCAATCTGATCCGCGGCAAGAAAGACACCACCGTGCGTCTTGAAGTGGTGCCCGGCGATCAAGGCACCGACGGCAAGCACGATGACATCACCTTGGTGCGCAAGAAAGTCACCATCGAAGAACAAGCCGCCAAGAAGAAAGTGATTCAGATCACCGACGCCGGCGTCACGCGCAAGATCGGCGTGATCGAGCTGCCGATGTTCTACTCCGACTTCGGCGCACGCAGCGAAGGCGACAAGAACTTCAAGAGCGCCACGCGCGACGTCGCCAAGTTGCTCGGCGAGCTGAAGAACGAAGGCGTGCAGGGCGTCGTAGTCGACCTGCGCAACAACGGCGGCGGTTCGCTGTACGAAGCCAACGAACTCACCGGCCTGTTTATCGATAAGGGTCCAGTCGTGCAGGTGCGCGATGCGCGCGGCCAGGTGCAGGTGCAGGGCGACGACGATCCGGGCATGGCCTGGAGCGGTCCGCTGGCGGTGCTGGTCAATCGCGGCACGGCGTCGGCATCCGAAATTTTCTCGGCGGCAATCCAGGATTACGGTCGCGGCCTGGTGATCGGCACGCAGACCTTCGGCAAGGGCACGGTGCAGACGCTGATCGATCTCAACCGTTTCGCAGCCGACCCGGACAGCAAGTCGGACTTCGGCGCGCTGAAGATGACCGTGCAGGAATTCTTCCGCATCAATGGTGGTTCGACGCAGTTGCACGGCGTCACGCCGGATCTGCTCTATCCGAACAACGGCGACGACAAGGATTACGGCGAGTCCACCTACGACAACGCCTTGCCGTGGACGCAGATCGCGCCGGCCGACTACAAGCCCGTCGCCGATATGAAGGCCTACCTGCCGCAGCTGCAACAGATGCATGACGCCCGCGTCGCCAAGTCGCCGGCGTGGCAGCTCATGCTCGACGAACTGACGCAGTACAAGAAGCTCGCCGACCGCACCAGCATCTCGCTCAACTTTGCGCAGCGTGAAACCGAACGCAAACAGCTCGACGGCATGCAGGCGGACTTCCGCGCGCGTCACAAGACGATCGATGGCAACACGTCCCCCGACGAGCAGGAAAGCCAGCTCGACGACGGCCTCAACCCGAACGAGCGCAGCTTGAAGAGCGAACTGCAGGAGCAGGCGGACGCGAAGAAGGCCTCCGATCCGCAGCTGCAGGAAACCGCGCACGTCCTATTCGACGCGGTCGGCTTGATCGACGCCAATCCCAAGATCGCCGCCGCTGTGTTGCCTTATGGCGGCAAGCAAGGCGAGACCCCGTCGATCGCTGCCGCCACCGCGCCAGCATCGCTGCCGTCGCCGACGGTGGAGCCGGGTGCGTCGTCCACGCCTGCGCCGGCGGAGTCGACGACTCACTGATGGGTCTCATCGTTGGAACAAAAAAGCAGCGCTCCGGCGCTGCTTTTTTTATGTCGGTACTTGCGGTCCATCTCCCAAAGCCGTCATCCCAGCGAAAGCTGGGATCCAGTGTCTTTGGATATCTGAAAGTCGCTGGATCCCAGCTTTCGCTGGGATGACGAGTAATGGAAGATTGCGGCAGTGGTGGATGACAGTACCCATTTAGCGCGAGGATGGCGCAAGTAAACCAACTCGCGACAGGAGTCACGGTCTTATGAACCTGCTGTCGAACCTCGCCTTAGCTGGCGGCCTGGCCTGGGCTAGCGGCATCCGTCTCTACGCAACGCTCTTTATCGCGGGTCTGCTAGGACGCTTGGGTTATGTGCCATTGCCTCCCGGCCTCGAAGTGCTCAGCCACAACTGGGTGCTGATCGTGTCCGGCGTGCTGACGCTCGGCGAATTTCTCGCCGACAAGATTCCTGTGTTCGACAGCGTATGGGATTCCATCCATACGTTTATCCGCATTCCCGTCGGCACCATGCTCGCGTGGGGCGTGTTCAAGAACGCCGGCGCGGACGAGCAGATTGCTGCGGCCTTGCTGGGCGGCGCGGTGGTCACCGGCACGCATCTGGCGAAATCGGGCACGCGCGCATTGATCAACACCTCGCCCGAACCCTTCAGCAATTGGGGCGCGAGCGCGACCGAAGATATCTCGCTATTCGGGATTCTTTTCCTGATGTGGCAACACCCGCTCGCGCTGCTGATTTTGCTGGCGCTGTTTATCGTGCTGATTTGCTGGTTGTTGCCGAAGATCGTGCGCGGATGGCGTGCGATCTTTGCGCAGCTACGCAAATTCAACGGAACGCCTGCCTAGCCGGAAACGCTCCCTCCCCCGGATCAAGTCCGGGGCAGGCTCTACGTGCAGTAGGGGAGGGCTGGGGTGGGGTGAAGCCCCCAACCTCGCGGTGATGACACGTGTAAAGCAAGCGCATGCAACCCCACCCTAACCCTCCCCTGCAAACAGGGGAGGGGATGGATTTCGCAAGTCAGTTGGATTTCGCTTTAGCTTTCTGTTCGCGCTGCTGTTTTATCCACTGCTGAAATTCGGTGATTTGCGGCTCGTCGCGCAACAGTTTCGAGCGGGGATCGACGACATACAGCGCATGCTCGGGAAGCGCGATCGTCCCTTCGCCATGCGTCATCGGCAACGTATGCACCGTTTCGCCCACCTGCACGTCGACCGGCATCGGGAAGGGTAGGTTGTTCGGCGCGTGCCAGCGCAACGTCAACGTGTCGCCATCGCGTTGCACATCCAATCGCGGCAGCGCCGCTTGATACAGATAGACGTTGAAGAACCACGTCAGATCGCGCCCCGTGCGTTTGTTCACAATGTCGATGAAATCGTGCGCGCTCGCGTAATGCGGCTCGAAATTGCCGGGCTTCGGATCGGGACGGTTGTACACCAACGTGCGCACGCTATCGAAAAACGCGCGATCGCCGATCAGCGTGCGCAGCGAATGCAACATCAACGCGCCTTTGTTGTAGATGTCCTGGCCGGGACCGGTGGCGTCTTCGTACACGGCCTCTTCAGTCTTGCTGCTGCCGGATACGATCGGGCGATGGTCTTGCACCATCAAGCGCAGTTTCTGAAGCCAGGAGTAGTAACCCATGTCGCCGTTGATGTAGCCGCTGTATAACGGTTGCATGTACGTGGCGAATGCTTCGTGCAGCCACATATCGTCCCAGTCGGCATTGGTCATCTGATTGCCGAACCACTCGTGCGCGAATTCGTGCTGCAGCAACCAATCGAAACCGCCGCCGTCTTTGGCGTAGTGGTTGCCGTAGGCGTTCATGGTCTGGTGTTCCATCCCTAAGTACGGCGTTTCCACCACGCCCATCTTTTCGTCGCCAAAGGGGTACGGGCCGATCATCGCTTCGTTGAAATCCAGCATGCGCGAGAACTCGGCAAACAAGGCTTGCGCCTGCTTTTCTTCGCCGGCCAGATACCAGTACTGCAGCGGAATCGTGTTGCCGTAGCGGCTGTGATATTCGCCGCTGAGTTCCTTATACGGACCCACGTTGATGGAAATGGCGTACGTGGTCGGGTGCTTCGCGCGCCAGTGATACGTCTGCTTGTCGCCTTCATCGCTGACACCGATCAGCACGCCATTGCCCGGCGCCACCAGCGGCTTGGGTACGGTCACGTAGAGATCGACCAAATCCGGCTTGCCTTCCGGGTGATCGATGCACGGCCAGAACAAATCGCAACCTTCGCCTTCCACCGCGCTGCCCACCCACGGTTGACCGTCGGGCGTATGCGACCAGACAAAACCGCCATCCCACGGCGCTTTCTTCGCCACGTGCGGACTGCCGCCATAACGCACCGTGGCGGAAACGCGTTCGCCGGCATTCACTGCGTGCGGAAGTTGAATGCGCAGGCGTCCTTCCGGATTGCTCCATTGCGTCGGCGCGATCGGTTGGCCGTCCACATCGATGCCGGCGATCGGCAAATTGCGATCCAGATCCAACACCAGCACATCCGTGGATGTGTGCGCGGTAAACGTCAGCGTCGCTGTCGCATCGATGCGCTGCTTCGACGGATCGACCGCGATATGCAACTCCGCATGATCGAAATGCACCCGAGTCTGCTCGACGGGCATCACGCCGCCGGAGTTCTGCGTTAGCGTCGTAAGCGGCGGTTGATGACTCTGATTCGGGACGCTCGCGCAAGCGGCGAGGCCGGCAACAAGGCTGAGAGCGAGCAGGGCGGGACGCAATGGGCGCATAGGTCATGGGTGCCTGGTGGATATCCCGGCATCATGCGGCCTCCCGTGGCGCGACGACAAAGCCAAAAGTCATGCTTCGCGACGAATGGCCCTTGCGTCCAAAGCGAATTAACGGTGTTGGCTGGCGCGTCAATCCCAGGAGCCGCTTCTCATATGAGAAATGTCGGGGCTGGCATCGCGACCTATGAACTCCGCTTTCGGACGATTGGCGCGGCGCGCTTGATGCCCAAGAAGGCCACATGGCTGATCGATTGATTGGCGAAAGCCCTACGGCCGAATGCCTTCGTTTCGATTTTCCTCGTTGTTCGTCTGTGTTCGATTAGCAGCACAGGGAAGGAATAATCATCATAAGGAGTGCACTGATGAAACATCATGTCTGGCGCATGATTTTGATATCCGCATGGCTGCTGCTATGCAGCTTGGCCCACGCCGGCAAATTCACCTACGTCTACACCGACCCGCAAGGCACGCCCATCGCCGAAGCGGACGAGCAAGGCAACATCACCAAAATCTTCGACTACCGGCCTTACGGCGACCAAGCGCTAGGTCAGCCGCCGGATGGTCCCGGCTACACCGGCCACGTCAACGACCCCGATACCGGCCTGGTGTACATGCAGGCGCGGTATTACGACCCGGAGTTGGGGCGGTTCTTGAGCGTGGATCCGCTCGGACCAAAACCCGCGGAGCTATTTGGGTTCAACCGGTATGCCTATGCCGACAACAATCCCATCGCTCATACGGACCCAGATGGACGATGTCCGGTGTGCATCGTGGCCGTTCCTCTCTTCATAGGATTGATGACGCATTCGGATTGTGCGAATGCGCCAGGTCCGGGTGACGAACGCGTTTCACTTACGACAGCAGATCATTTATCTGCGGTGGTTGGGTCGCTTCCGCCAGGTAGGGCGGCGACGTTGGTTCGTGTTGGGGTTGGTGCTGAAAAGATTGGTCAGAAAGCCGCCGATACATCCAGAGCTGCTAGGCGAGAAGCTATGCGCGATGCAGGCATTCCTACAAGCCAGCAACCGTTGTCGCAATCCCAAAATGCTTCGGGTCGTGAGTATTCTTACGATGTGCCCGCAACTGGTGGAAGCACCCAACGTATGTCCGTTCAGCAGCAGACTATGGATCGCAGTCACCAAGATCAACCGCATTGGGAAGCGGGCAAAGTCAAAACGGAAAAGAAAGGCTCTGAGGCTGTGCCTCAAATAAATAGATATGGACGGCCAAAGCTCGATAGCGATAAATCGAAGGTGGATTACTAATGACTGCGTCAATGTCCCCTGAGGAGCGCCGCCGGAAGATCCGGCAAAAGATCAACATGAAGGAGCACTTGAATGAATTGACGGTCTTAATGGGTCGGCCTGTTCATGCGGATGATTTGGAAAGTCTCGAAAAAACCGACGCCATTTGTGAAGTTTGGGATAAACATATTGGAGAGCTTGAACGTAAAGTTGAGGAATACGAAATTCCTTTCAGCGATCGACTTTTGCAACGTTTCAAGATATTCGTGAAGAACTTGTTCGATGCGAACCCATCTCCCGTATATGCGTGGGTGGAACGGTCGAACGTATGTGGCACGTTGCTGATTCCATCCGTCCTTTCTATCAGGTTTGACTTCGAATTCACCCTCGAACGAAATGCGGTGATTTCGTTTTTGACGAGTGACTTTAAAGATAGGCTGCTTCTTGATTTCTTTCTGTCAGAAGAAGGTGAGCAGCGTCTTGAAGTGAAAACTGAAGGGAGAAACTGGGGAGTGGTAAAGTACTAGCGACGTGGAATGCACCACATGCAAACACATATGCCGGGATGAAATCCCAGCATAGATCGTCGCCACAAAGCCGGAATTGTCATTCCAACCTACTTATTCAACCGTAGCGTTTACTCAACAACGCAAACATCGCACGCAGTCCCATCGCTTCGCCGCCGCGCGGGCGGCCGGGGCGGTCGCCGTCGTTCCAGGCGTAGGTGTCCAAGTGCAGCCACGGCATGCCGTCGGGAATAAAGCGCTCCATAAACAACGCGGCGGTGATGGCGCCGGCGTGGCGTGAGGCGCCGGTGTTGGTGAAGTCAGCGAGGTAGGAATCCAGCAGTTTTCGATACGGGCGCCACAGCGGTAGACGCCAAATCGGATCGGCGACATCGTTGCTGCACGCGAGCGCCGCATGGGCGAGCGCGTCGTCATTCGCGAACAAAGCCGGCAGATCTGGACCGAGCGCCACGCGCGCCGCGCCGGTGAGTGTGGCGAAGTCGACAATCAGCGCCGGTTTTTGCTCGGCGGCGTACGCGAGCGCGTCGCACAACACCAATCGACCTTCCGCATCGGTGTTGTCGATTTCCACGCTGTGTCCGCCGCGCGTAATCACCACTTCGCCGGGACGCATCGCGTTGCCGGACACGGCGTTTTCGACGGCGGGAATCAGCAGCGTGAGTCGAACCGGCAGATTCGCTTCCATCACCAGGCCGGCGAGCGCAATCGCGTGCGCGGCGCCGCCCATGTCTTTCTTCATCCAGCGCATGCCGTCGGAAGGTTTCAGATCCAAACCGCCGGTATCGAAGCACACGCCTTTGCCGACCAGCGTCACCTTCGGTGCGGTGGTCTTGCCCCAGGTCAATTCGATCAAACGCGGCGCGCGATGACTCGCGCGGCCGACTGCGTGAATGGTGGGGAAGTTGTCGTCCAGCAACTCGTCGCCGACCCACTCGCGCACTTTGGCTTTATGCGCTTTGCCGAGTTGCTTCACTTCGTCGGCAAGATGTTTCGGGCCCATGTCTTCGGTCGGCGTGTTGACCAGATCGCGCACGCGATACGTGGCCTCGACCAGCGGCGTGAGCGTCGCCAAGGTTTTGGCTGCGACCGCCAACACCGCGGCATCGCGTTTGGCTTTGCGATAACGCGTGAATTGATAGGCGCCCAACGCCCAGCCGAGGGCGACGAGCTCGACATTCAGCGCCACGCTTTCTGGTGCCAGGGTGTACTCGCCAACCGGCAACGTCATCGGCAACGCCGCGAGCGACGACAGCGAATCCTGACGATCCACACCCACCAGCACGCGCGCCAGCTTGCCGTTCGCGTCCGGCACCAGGCACACGCCGCCGGGTTTGGCGTCGAAGCCGTTCTCGTCCAGCCAGCTGCGTTGCGCAGCGCTCAGTCGCTTGCGCGCGGCGGCGAGATGCGCGGCGTCGGTGGCTTCGATCGGCGTCGGTGCGTGGCGGCTGGAGCGGAGTTCGATCAGGGCAGACATGCAGGTCCTTACGCACGTGTGGCACGCGCAAGCGGTGGAGTCAGCGGTCAATGATGCGCGTTTTTTTAGGGGGGTTCAAAGCTTTTGCCGAGAGCCCATTTGAAGCTGAGAAGAGGGATTTCGCGCAAATGGACGATCTTGCGGGATCGTCATTCCGGCGAAGGCCGGAATCCAGTTTGAATACGTTGTGCGGAGCACACCTAACTTTTTTAAGTCGAGCGCTTCGCGAGCGTATTTGACTGGATTCCGGCCTTCGCCGGAATGACGGTGAGGAACTTTGGGGCTTACGGCGCAGGTGCCGTCTCCAGCCACTGAACCAGCGTCGCCAAATCCCGCAAATCCAAATCCGGCGCCGCACCCAGCGCTCCCGGCCACGGATGCCCCGCGCGATTGATCCACGCCGTGCGCAACCCTGCATCGCGCGCGCCGACGATATCCAGCTCGGGATCGTCGCCCACATGCAGAATATTTTCCGGCGCGATACCCAATCGTTCCGCCGCAGCAAGAAAAATCCGCGCATCCGGTTTAGCCACGCCGACATCGCGCGCGCTCACTTGATGCGCAAAATGCAGATGCAGTCCGATGCGTTCCAGATCCGCGTTGCCATTGGTCAGGCTGACCACCGGCCACGCCGCGCGCATGCGTTCGAGCGCGGGCAGGGCATCGGGATAGAGTTCCACGCTATTGCGCGCGGCGGCGAATACTTCGAACAGTGCGTCCAGCGGCGCATCGGCCACGCCGCAGGCGTCGAACGCGCGTTGCATGGTGATGTAGCGCTGCGCGGTGAAATCGTGCGCCAGATCGATACGTTCAGCGGCGACCTGCGCGCGCAAGGCGCGCAACGCAGGTATCGGAAAAGTTTGCGCGACTTGCGGAAAGTGCTTGCAGAGATAGTCGTTGAGATCGCGATCCGCCCGTTCCAGGGCCGGCATCACCGGCCACAGGGTGTCGTCCAGATCGATCGTGACAGCAAGAATCCGCAAGAGAAAATCAGCGTGCTTCGATGCGCAGCACCTGGCCGGTGCGCACCGTGTTGTCCTTCAGATGATTCCAGGTACGAATCTGCGCCACATCCACGCCCTGCTTGCGCGCGATGGAGTACAGCGTTTCGCCGGAGCCGACGCGATAGGAGCGCGCGGATTTCTTCTCCGCGCTCGCCACTTTCTTCACCGACTCGGTCTTGGTTTCCGCCGTGCGCTTGGCGGTCGCTTTGGCGCCGGCCACTTTGCTGTGGCTTACGTACGCCTCGGCGGTGACCTTCGCAAAGCTGGTGTCGCGATTGACGGCGACTTCCTGCGTAAACGCATCGCCGTGCAGGTTCTTCAAGCTCGGCAACTGCGGCGCAGCGACCACGCTGCCCGACACTTTGTTGAGCGCAGGCGCAGCGGCCACGGCGGTGCGCGATGCGGCGGCGACCGCCGGACGAGACGGCGCAGCGGCGTACTGCGTGGGTTCGGCGCTGGCGTGCGCGCCCACTTCGGCCAGGATGCGGCTGCGGCGCGATTGATCCATCGCGACCAGCGCGGCGCCGGCGCCATACGGCACCAGGCTATGCGAACGCAGCGCGCTTTCGCCCTTTTCGCTTTGCGCGAAATCCACGAACTCCTTCGCGGCGGCGGCATTCGCGCCGCTGGGGTTGTAGACCAAGTACAGCGGAATAAAGAGCGGATACGAGCCGCTCGCCACGCTCGACGCGCTCGGCGCAACGCCATCGATGCGCAGCATCTTGATCTTCGGATTGCCCGCAACGCTCGACAGCGTGGTCACGCCGAAGCCGCGCGGATCAAGCATGATCGACTGCTCCAGCTGCGTCACGTTCACATACAAACGCGGCGCGGCCACCGGCTGACTGCCGCGACCGAACAGCAACTTGCGCAAGCTGAATTCGATGCCGTCGCCCGGGCTCGCCACGGCGAACACGTCGATCGGCGCGGCCGAACCACCCACGGCGGCCCAGCTGGTGATCTTGCCGTAGTAAATGTCGTGCACCTGCTGCATGGTCAGGCTGCTCACCGGGTTCTGCGAGCTGGTGATCAGCACCAAGCCGTCCCACGCCACCGGCGTAAAGGTCAGGCCGCTATCGAGCGCGCTGCCGTCGCTGGGACGTGCGCTGCCAGCGATATCCGCCGAGCCGCTGGATACCGCATCCAGGCCCGACGCCGTGTTGAACGGCTGGATCTGCACCGAACCATGACCGGACGATTGCCACGCCTTCGCCACGCCTTTGACCACGCTGTTGGCGGTGACCGTGTCGCCGCGCCAGGTGAGTGATTGCGTGGACGCAGCCAGCGCAATGGTGGAAACGCCGGCACTGATCAGAGCGGCGGAAAGCAGACGAGGAATGCGTACGGGCATAGGGAAGCGCGACCTGCAAAGGAGAAAGACGAGGCGAGTGTGCCGTCAACGGCGCGTAGACGCAGTGACAGATTCCAGTATTTCAACGGCCCGGAGCCAAAACATCAAGCAATACGCGGCGCTGCACACCGCGTGTGTTCATCTAATTGCGTGACGGGCGTCAATCTCGGCGCGAAAGCAGGCTGTTTTCCACAGCCTGCCGCGATTTACTGAACTAGCACGTAGTTGAATCCATCGTCGGTGGCGACCAGCAGCACCCACTGACGCGGCCGTGCGCCGGCCAGGCCCTGCATATCGCGCAGGCTGGTGACGCGGCGATTGCCGACACCCACGATCACATCGCCCGACGAAAGTCCCGCCTGCGCCGCACGACTGTTCGCGGCGACCGACGACGCCACGATCCCCGAAATACCCTGACTGGTCTGTTCATCGCTCAGATCGCTGAAGGTGACGCCGGTCAGACGCGGATCGAGTTTCGCGCCGTCGAGCGTGGCGATCTTCTGCGCCGTCAGTTGCGCCGTCACCTGACGCGTGACGCCTTTGCGCTGCACCGTCAACGTCACCGTGCTGTTCACCGGCAGCAAGCCTTGCGCGTTGTTCAGCTGATCGGCGTTGTCCAGCGATTTGCCGTTGAGCGCTGTGATCACATCGCCCATTTCCAGGCCCGCGCGATCGGCGGTGGAACCCGGCACCACGCGCGTCACCACCGCGCCTTGGCTGCTCTTCAAACCCAGAATGCGCGCAATATTCGGCGTGATGTCCTGCGACTGAATACCCAAGCTGCCGCGACTCACTTTGCCGGACGCGATCAGCTGCTTCATCACCGTGCTGGCGAGATCAGTGGGAATCGCAAAGCCGATGCCGACGTTGCCACCCGAGGGCGACAGAATCATCGTGTTGATGCCCACCAGTTCGCCGCGCAGATTCACCAGCGCGCCACCCGAATTACCCGGATTGATCGACGCATCGGTCTGGATCATGTTTTGAAAACTCGCGCCGCCCAGTCCCGAGCGACCCAGCGCCGACACGATGCCCGATGTCACCGTCTGACCCAGTCCGAATGGATCACCTACCGCCACCACAAAATCGCCCACGCGCAGCGCGGACGAATCGGCGATCGGCAGCGCTTCCAGATGATCGGCATTGATCTTCACCACCGCCACATCGGTCGCCGGATCGGTGCCCACCAGCGTGCCCTTCACATTGCGTCCGTCCTGCAGCGTCACCGTGATGTCGTCCGCACCGCCGACCACATGGTTGTTCGTAAGGATGTAACCCTTCGCCGCGTCCACGATCACGCCCGAACCCAGGCTCTGCTCATCCTGTTCGCGCGGCGAACCGTTGAGACCGAACAACTGCCGCAGCACGGGATCCTGAAAGAACGGATTGCTGACGCGCACGCGCGTCTTGGTGGAAATGTTCACCACCGCCGGCGTCACTTTTTGCAGCATCGGCGCCAGCGAGGGCAGCGGTTGCCCATTCACCACCGGCGGCAGCGACGCCTGCGCGCGCATCGGCAGTGCGGCGACACAGGCCACGGCAAAAAGCACTGTCACACCTGCAAGCAAACGGTGGCGCATGACGTCTCCCGACAACGATAAAAAATCCGCATCTTCGACTCGCGTGAACGTCTCGCGGTTCCCTAGCGTGCATCAACGTTGAACGCGTGCAATGCGACCGTAGTTCAGTTTCGTCGGCGCATTTCCCGACGCTGTGTAGGCATGCCAGACAAGCTTAATCAGCCCTCCACGAAATGTGACGCAG
Source organism: Dyella sp. 2HG41-7 (assembly GCF_021390675.1). NCBI lineage: Bacteria > Pseudomonadati > Pseudomonadota > Gammaproteobacteria > Lysobacterales > Rhodanobacteraceae > Dyella > Dyella sp. 2HG41-7. The sequence goes on along the minus strand of NZ_JAJEJV010000004.1, from coordinate 3,743,549 downwards.
TCTGCTCTTTACTTCCGTCGGTCGCGGGGGTAACGTTCGCTTCAGTCGCAACCACAACATCTTGTGTGCGGGCTCCAGTCTGTAACCCAAGTGCTGGGGCCGGAAGGAAACGTCAGAAGGGGGCTGCCGTACAATTGCGTAAAACGCCGAGCTCGATTTACCCGCGGGGGTAATCGGGCCAGATCGGGCCGTTTTCCCGATCACCGACGCCATTCACCACACCTATAAGAAACCAACGGGGCCGTGAGGCCATGCCGGGAGGTCAGGAAGCCGATGAGCACCTTGCGTGCAACAAATACAGGTCGCGATGTCGCAGCGATTCCGCTGCAGCCCGCATCGCTGGATATCTGGGATAAAAAGTACCGCCTGCGCACCAAGACCGGCGAACCGGTGGATGCCGCGATCGACGACACATGGCAGCGCGTGGCGCGCGCGTTGTCCGACGTGGAAGCCACGCCGGAGTTGCGCGAGCAGTGGTTCGAACGTTTTCTGTGGGCGCTGCGCCGCGGTGCGATTCCCGCCGGCCGCATCACGTCCAACGCCGGCGCACTGGAACACAAGCCCGCCACCTCCACCATCAACTGCACCGTCTCCGGCACCATCCGCGATTCGATGGACAACATCCTGGAGAAAGTGCACGAAGCGGGCCTCACGCTGAAGGCCGGCTGCGGCATCGGTTATGAATTCTCCACGCTGCGTCCGCGCGGCGCGTACGTGTCGGGCGCGGGCGCTTACACCAGCGGCCCGCTGTCGTTCATGGATATCTACGACAAGATGTGCTTCACCGTGTCTTCGGCCGGTGGCCGTCGCGGCGCGCAGATGGGCACGTTCGACGTCAGCCATCCCGACGTCAAAGAATTTATCCGCGCCAAGCGCGAAAACGGGCGCCTGCGCCAGTTCAATCTCTCGCTGCTGATCACCGACGGCTTTATGCAGGCGGTGGAGCACGATCAGGATTGGCCGCTGGTCTTCCCCGTGCACGTGAAAGAAAAAGACGAGATCAACCTCGACGACGCCACCGCCGTCGTGTGGCGCGAATGGCCCACGCACGAAAACTACGTCGAGCGCGAAGACGGCCTGGTCGCCTGCAAAATCTACGGCCACATCCGCGCGCGTCACCTGTGGGACATGATCATGGTCTCCACGTACGACTACGCGGAGCCCGGGTTCATCCTCATCGACAAGGTGAACGAGATGAACAACAACTGGTGGTGCGAGCATATCCGCGCCACCAACCCGTGCGGCGAGCAACCGCTGCCGCCGTACGGCTCGTGCCTGCTCGGTTCGGTCAACCTCACCACCTTCGTGCGCGATCCGTTCGGTCCCAAAGCGCGTTTCGATTGGGACGAGTACCGCGAAGTGGTGAAGATATTCACCCGCATGCTCGACAACGTGGTGGAGATCAACGGCCTGCCGCTCGAACAGCAGCGCAACGAAATTCTTTCCAAGCGCCGCCACGGCATGGGCTTCTTAGGGCTGGGCAGCACGCTCACCATGCTCAAGATGCGTTACGGCAACGAAGACGCCGTCGCCTTCACCGAAGAGGTGTCGCGCGAAATGGCCGTCGCCGGCTGGGAAATGGCGCTGGATCTGGCGAAGGAAAAAGGCCCTGCGCCCGTGCTCGCCAAAAACTACACCGTCACCGGCGACATGCTGCGCAAGCGCCCGGAAATGGTCGAAGACGGCTACAAAGTCGGCGATCTCATCCCCGGCCGCGTACTGCACGCCAAATACAGCCGCTATATGCAGCGCATCGCCAGCGTCGCGCCCAATCTCGTTAAGGAATTGGCCGAAGTCGGCGCGCGCTTCACGCATCACAGCTCCATCGCGCCCACCGGCACCATCTCGCTCTCGCTGGCCAACAACGCCAGCAACGGTATCGAGCCCAGCTTCGCCCATCACTACTCGCGTAACGTGATCCGCGAAGGCCGCAAGACCAAAGAAAAGGTCGAGGTGTACAGCTACGAGCTGCTCGCTTACCGCGCGCTCATCAATGCCGACGCGATGCCGTTCAGCGACGACGCCAAGGCCAAGCTGCCCGAATACTTCGTCGCGGCGGACGACATCTCGCCCAAAGAGCACGTGGATATCCAAGCCGCCGCGCAGTTGTGGGTGGATTCCTCCATCTCCAAAACCGCGAACGTGCCGACCGATTACCCCTACGAAGATTTCAAAGACATCTACTTCTACGCCTATAAACAAGGCCTAAAAGGATGTACCACGTTCCGCTTCAACCCCGCAGCGTTCCAGGGCGTGCTCGTAAAAGAAGCCGATTTGGAGAGCACCCTCTATCGCTTCGAATTAGAGGACGGTAGTGTTGTGGAACTGAAAGGCAACGAAGAAGTGGAGTACGACGGAGAGATGCATACCGCCGCCAATTTGTTCGATGCTTTGAAGGAAGGCTATTACGGTAAATTTTAGTGGTGGCATGTAACGCGATTTCGCGCTACGTTTTTGCACACACGTACTGAGTCCACTGCCAGTTTCATAACAATCGCTCGGAGGGGAATACCCGCATGTCCATCGATACCGAACTCGAAATGCACCAAGACGAACTGTCCATGCCGGCCGCGCCGGCCGCTGAAGCCGCTCCGGCAGCGCCGAAGAAGGCTCGTCGCAAGAAAGCCGCCAAGAAAGCCAAGGCTGCTGCGCCCGCCAAGAAAGCTGCGAAGAAGGCCGTAAAGAAAGCTGCCAAGAAAGCAACCAAGAAGGCTGCTAAGAAAGGCACGGCCAAGAAAGCCGCTAAGAAAGTTGCAAAGAAAGGCGCTGCAAAGAAAGCCAGCAAGAAGGCCGTAAAGAAAACGGCCAAGAAAGCTGCAAAGAAGGTCAGCAGCAAAAAGACGGCCAAAAAGGCCGCAGGCAAGAAAACGGCCAAAAAGGCCGTGAAGAAAGCCGCCAAGAAAGCGGTCAAGAGGTCCACTGCCAGCAAGAAGGCCGGTCGTAAGGCGACCAAGAAAACCGCCAAGAAGGCCGCCCGCAAGAAGTAAGCAACACCCAATCCGGCCCGGCGCGAGTCGGGCCGGATTTCTTTTTAGATTTCTCTTCCACGCACGCGATCGGGAGAGGGTCACCAGCTTTCCCCCTCTCCCCTCCGGGGAGAGGGTTGGGGTGAGGGGCCAACCTCGCCACAGTGCTTGATAAAAGCATCAAACGAGTCCACGTACTAACTAAGCACCACGCACACACAGGAAGCACCACACATGACGATCAAGATCGAAAAGAAGATCAAGGGCTACGAGGTCGTCAAGCCCGAGGACAAGGCTGCCCTCGCCGCACAACCCGCCGTCGAGCAAGCAAAAGAATCGCCGATGGCCGAAGTCATCCAGATGCACGAGAGCCTGGAGCGCCCCGAGGCGCTGATCGGCTCCACCTTCAAGATCAAATCCCCGCTGTTCGAGCACGCCCTCTACGTCACCATCAACGACATCGTGCTCAACGCCGGCACCCAGTACGAACAGCGCCGCCCCTTCGAGATCTTCATCAACTCGAAGAACATGGACCACTTCCAGTGGATCGTCGCGCTCACCCGCATTCTCTCCGCCGTGTTCCGCAAAGGCGGCGACGTCACCTTTATCGTGGAAGAGCTCAAAGCCGTGTTCGACCCCCGCGGCGGCTACTTCAAAGCCGGCGGCGTCTACATGCCCAGCATCGTCGCCGAAATCGGCGCCGTGATTGAGCAACACATGAAAAACATCGGCCTCATCCACGACCCCGAAATGAGCGACGCCCAACGCGCCCTCATCGCCGAAAAACGTGCCGCCTACGAAAAAGGCGCTCAAAAAAAAACTGACATAAGCCCCACCGACGCGGACACCAACGACTCCGCTGGTTTTCCGCCCGGTGCCACGTTGTGCGCTAAGTGCAACACCAAGGCGCTTGTGCTGATGGATGGGTGTCAGACGTGCCTCAACTGCGGGTATTCGAAGTGCGGCTGATACCGATGGCGATATCGCAATAAAGACGGGCTTGTCCAATTGCGCAATACACCGTTTGATCAGCTTAAAAGCTTGTTGTTTTCGCATACAAGCTTGTAGAAAAGATAAAAGGCCCCGCATGTCTGCGGGGCCTTTTTTTTTCTTTCGTCATTCGGTAATGAAGGTTAACCGTAGTTGATCCCTTTAACTATCGTCGGTCTAGGCTTGGCTGGTGGTCTCCGCGTCCACCTCACCTAAAGCTGGCTACTGATAGTTTGTATGGAATGGCCGCTGGTCGACGGAGTTGCCATCGACCAGGACCGTTGTAGCTCAGGCAGCTACGTCGATGTCAACGAAGAGCGAAGTGCCTAACGCATAGCGCGCCAGCTGCGGGAACTGTGCGCGGATATTTTCGGGGACCAGCGTCACGTGTGGCATCAGACCGATGAACATCCGCCGGCTCTTCGTGGATGGCGTCAGTGCGCGCGGCAAAAAAGAGCCGCCTCCTGATAACGGAAGGAGGCGGCAGGGAGATGGTCACGATGTGGCGGGAGGGCGCGATCGTGACGTCCCGAGCGGAAAATCGGGCTTCCCAGGGCTAACGCAGCACCTCCCCAAGCAAAGCCTTGGGGATGCCTGCGATCGAGTTCATCCAAATCGGAAGAAGGACGTCAATGCATATCGCCCATCGGTTCGGATTTGAAGAACAGAAAGAAGTTGGACGCTACTTCAACCGCATTACCATGTTTCTCCGCGTCATGGAGCTTATTGGCTGACGTAATGCCACTATGCCCACCTGGAGAAGGCCAGCAGTTAGGGTCGGTAACGAGCACAGGAATCACTTGCCACCAAATGGCTCGTGTATCGATGGCATCGTTATTGACCACATGGCTATGGTTGGGTGTTGGCAGAAATACATTCTTGGTCGATGGCGGCAATTTGCCGAGCGCGACTAGCACCTTGCCCAAGTCGACGCTCGATGCGTGCATGGTGCATGTGCCTGGAGGGGAGCCGGGATCAGGGCACTGCGTTGAGACGAGTGGTGTCTTCTTATAGGCCTCTGGGATGGCGCCGAACAGGCTGATCAGCGTTTTACCCAAGGCCGGTCCGCACAGCGTCGTCGATCGGACACCGGCAGGGCAGTCAATCGCGTCGTTCGGGTTATGGTCGTTGTCGAGCGAGAACATCGGCACAAGCACATAAAGCGGCTCGGATTGCTTTATGTTCTCTCCGGTCGGATCGATAGTCGGTTCCGTGCCGGCCTGGCAGATCGGCGTTTGGAATTCGGCGGGATCGGCCTGCGCGAGCTTGCCGTTGTAATCCAGGTCGCTCTTAGGTTGGTGGATACAGGTGAAGTTCTGCTTGTAAGTGAAGATGAGGGACTTGTTGTCGCCGTATCCAAGCGTCTGATTGGGCTTAAGTGCTCCTGCGACCCCGCTATTCATCGCATTGCCCGGAGCCTGATCTGAAGCGACCGTTTGCGCGATCGCGCCTTCCGCGCTAAAGAGCGCCACGAACACCGCAGCGGTCAATAGCGATTTGATTGAGCCTTTCATAATGATGTCCTGTGCGTGATCCCCCCGATGATGTGTGCGCCCGCTGGCAGCACATAGGTCCGGCGCAACCATGGCAGGGCATTTAGCGCGGGTCCTTTCTGTATACGTGGCGGGCGGCATGTCGGATGCACGGACCGTGACCATAAGTCGCAAATTATCGGTGGCCGGCCGGAAAAATGGGGTCCGGAAAAATGGGGTCAGAGTACTTTTATAATTTGGTGTAACTGAGAGCAAATTGCTGCGTGATTGTTGTTTTACACATGATCAAGGGAACTCATGTTCGGACTATTTCGCAAGGGACCGCTGCTCGACGCCGAGCTTACTCAATGGCAGTTCGACTGCTTTGAATGGCTGCTTCAACATACAGGCGGCATCGAGGCTTTCAAACAACGTCGGCTGATTCTTCCTACGCCGAAATTCTTTCCGCATAACGGTTCAAGCGGACACGCGTTCGCGGAAATGATCTTCGATCAGGTGAGAGCGTATGCGGGGATGTCGGATTGGCCGTGCACGCTGCAGTGGCAGGAGGCCGATCCCAATACGATGGTGTCGTCGCAAGTCTTTGTGCAGGGCGCGCCACATTCGCCGTCGGGTACGTTTCGCGCACTGAAAGAAGGTGGTGCGCTGATTACCTATAACCCCGCGCAATTGCGCGATCCGATGTCGATGGTCGCTACGTTTGCGCACGAGCTGGCGCATTACCGCACGGCGGGATTTCCCGAGCCGCCACCCGGAGGGTGGGAGGTCTGGGAGCCTGCTACCGATCTCGCGGCCGTATTCCTGGGGTTCGGCGTTTTTCTTGCCAATTCCCGCTTCAACTTTGGCCATTTTAATGACGGTCAAAATGCCGGTTGGCAATGGCGGCAGCAGGGCTATTTGTCAGAAGTCGAAGTGCTGCATATGCACGCCATCTTTTCCGTTTTGCTTGGCATAGATCAGCGGGAAACCTTGCCTCACTTGAAATCGGCCCTGCAGGGAATCTTCAAGCGGGTTTACAAAGATGTTTTGGGTAAGGGCGATGCCATAAAAGCACTGCAAGATGTAGCTGTCGCGAGTGTTTAACGTCAAAGGGGAGACGTGTTTATGTCAGACAAGGGGGAAGGCGAGATGCCGCTGACGTTAACCAGATCGTTCTTCGCCATCATCCTGCCGGGCGTCGTTTTGATTGCTCCTTGGGTGCTGATGGCTGTCCAGGCGAATGCCGGTTTGGCGGATCTGTACAAGGAGTACACGGTACCGGCAAATGTCTGCGCGTTTTCGCTAGTCGTTATGCTTGGAGCTGTCGTAGAAGGCCTTGGCACATATGTAGAGAAGAGATGGGATAGAAAGGCTGGAAGCATGTCGCGGCCAGACGATTCGGAGAATTGGTTGGACAAGGACTGGTTCGACTATCTCGCCCGGCAGTTCGACAAAGGAGAGCCGGTCGCGTATCGATACCTTAGTCGAAAAGTTACGGAACTGTATTTTGAGCTAGGAATGATGATTGCCAGTCCAATTGGAGCCGTGGGTGTCGCGTTTATATTGCGAGAACATATATCGAGCATATTTGTATACGCTTCATTTTTGTCGGCTCCACTGATTTCTTACTGGTTTTTCCGGTCTGCTCGGGACACGCATTGCGTTCTCTATGACACGCGATATCGAATAAATGCTCGTTTGAATTCGATGACGGGCAACAGTGATGAGCGCGAGGGTGGGATGGTTGCTTCAAGGAAATAGTGTCTTGTCGCAAAAAGACGGGAGCCCATTAATAGACAGGCACCCTGGATCCAATTTCCATTAGGGTGCCTATGAATAAGGGTTTAAGTGGCAGTCTTGCTCTGGTTCTGGTTGTTCTGGGGTTTGCGATGTGCTTTGTCGGGTTGACCGCACAATTGGGGGATCCCAACCCGCGTGTGCCTCGATCGGTTATTGAGGCTCAGGATCGCTTGTATTGGTCGATTTTCTTTGCTGGCGCATGCGTTCTTTTCATTTCGATGTGGCTCGCAGGCTTTGCGTACGCAGGGGCCAAGATTCGATCGACCTTAGCGTTGATACTAAGTCTCGCGACTTTGCTTGGGCTTGGTGTTTGCATGTTTGTGAATGTCTAGAAATTCCGACAGAGCATGTTTTGCCAGCTGAAATATCGTAGACAACAAAGGACTGTTCCAAAGAACTGTTCCAGGTTCACTTTTTACTCGAAGGGGTCAGTGAAGGCTGTCACAATCGAGGAATCGGCGACTGTGGAGCGTGGTTTGAGGTTCACTACAGCTGTCGCCTTGCTTGGATGTCGTAATCAAAAAGGAGAAGTGCCATGTCAACCAACAATTTCAGCTTTCGAGCGCAGTAGTAAACGCTGCAAGGGCTATCCTTCCGAGCAACGCGTCAAGAAGGGTGAGCGTGTTGTTCACGGCAACAAGGAGTTGTTTCGAGAAACTTGGTCGCAACGATCCATGCCCTTGCGGTTCTGCGAGGTTGTTTCAAGAACTGTTGCATGCGGTCCGGCAGGTTTGATGGCGTAGGGCGGCATTACTACGTGAGATAGCAAAAAAAAGCGGCCTTGGGCCGCTTTTTTTTGTCCGGGCGTTGTCCGGGCGTTGTCCGGACGGCTCGGACATCTGTCCGCGGACGATTTGGTGCGCTTGCGTTGAATCTCGCAAATGGCGCTGTGATGCGGTTTTTCAGGCATTCGTGCGGTTGGCATCGGGTTTGCAATACCTAACTCGAAAGCCTCACTCACTTATCTCTTGGAGAACCGTCATGAAATTCGAAACGCTGATGTTGAATAGCTTCTTCGCGGTTTGTGTTGTGCTGTGTGTGTCGACGATGGCGGCGATGTTGGCTTAAGTCCATGTTGAACTTGCTCGTAGGTCGCGTAGGTTTTGCCGAAGACCTTAATGAATTCTCTGCCTGGGATTTCATCGCTCTATTGCTCGTCATCCCAGCGAAAGCTGGGATCCAGTGACTCTAAAAGCATCAAACTCGCTGGATTCCAGCTTTCGCTGGAATGACGGTGAGGTAACGAGGCGGATTCATGGTCATTGCTACATCGCGTTTCGCGTTTTGATTTTGTACTTACGAATCACTCACGCCAACGCGCTACGTATCCATCGATTGATACGCATCGATCCATCCGTCACCGATTGACACAAAGCGTACATGCGCCACTTCGGCGCAGCCGGCGCTCATTTCCATCAGTATTTCGACGGCTTTTAGCGCGTGCGCGAGTGCGCGGTTGTCGACGTAGGGGGAAAGTTGCAAAGCGTCGCGCATAACTTGAACGACGCCGTGGGCGTTTTCGATCAAGGTTTGTGCGTCGTCGAGCAGGCGGAGTGGGTTTAACACCGGGGCGGCGAAGTAGCTGGCGTTGAGGGTTAGCCAGGCGCCGGGGGCATTTTCTTTCATGGGGAATTCCTTTGCGCAGGGGAGCGGTGGCGTAGGTAAATACCGCGCACGCTTGGATCACGCCGCGTATTGCGCGCGGCGTGACGGGTTACAGGTAGGACCTGTCCGGCTTGTAGGAATCAGCTGCTTCCATTTCGTCGGAAACCCACTAAGGCTCGACACCGGGCCGAAGGCGCGGAGGAGAAGTAGTTGGGGCGTTGCACCGCTGCGGGGGCGCGTTTATGCGCGGGTGCCTTATGATCGAGCGTAACCATCGTTGACTTGTCCTTCAAGTTGGTGGTGGCCAGCGGATCGTCTGAGCGGTAACTCCGGCGATCCGCGCTACTTCTCTCATGTCGGGCGTGCTGTGTTCATACCAGGGACGCCACGCCCGACAGTCAAACCATCGCACGAAAGCCATGGTGCGATCTGTCGGACAGAGGCGTTTTGTGTTGTTGGCAAATGCCTACGCGACGCATACGAACATGCGCCATCGATAAACCGGTCTGTTTCTATGCTTGGCGATGTGGTCGCTGCGGCGCTACGTCAATGCGTTGCCGCATCCGGCGATGGCTGCAAGTGCTCAAGTTGCGATTCGTACGCATGCAGAAACGAATCGTGCACCACATTGAAAATCGCTTGCGGTTTGCCGAATTCGCTGTCGCCGATGCGCCCGCTGATCGGCACGTTGGTCACCAAAGTATCGTTGGTCGGACCTTTCAGCAGTGAAACCGCGCCTTGTGCAGCGGCTTCGTACAGCAGCTTGATCGGTCCCTTTTTCTCTTGTTGGACGTCTTTCTTCCAACTGAAAAGTTTCAGGTCCTTGAAGATCGGTTTGGCGTAGCCGTCCAGTTGGCCGTTGGTGGCTTTCAGGTCCATGGTGAAATCGCCGGTGCCGCCGGCAAAATCCAGTCCCGAATACGCGCGGGCGAGGGCGTTGGCGCGCACGAGTTGAATTTGCGTGATGCGGATTTGGTAATGAAAGTTGCCGAAGCGATTGGTCGGGTCGAACGTGGCTTGCGTTTCCAGTGGCGCATCGCGAAGCACCGTGGCGGTGCCATGCAAAGTGGCCATGCGTTCGCCACTTTCACTCTGCGACGCTGAGAGGTTGGTGATCGTCGCGTTGACGTTGACCATGGTCAGGTCGACGTTCGGACTGGAGACCACATTGCGAAACGTCACCGTGCCGTTATGGATGTTGATGCTATCCAGCTCGGCGGGGATCAGGATATTGAGCTCGTTGCTCCAATTAACGCCCTTGCCGAGCTGTTGCTCGCTCTCGCTTTTACCGTCGATAAAATTGACTGTCGCGTCGTAGAAATCGACGTGACCGCGAAGGCGACCGCGCAGCGCCTCGGCGTAACTCACCGCAATCTCCGTGCGAGGCGCATCGAGGAACGGTTGGTTGGCGGGCGCGCCGATTTTGTCGATACGCAAGTTGCGGATCGTGTAGCTGCCGCGCCAAAGGTGTAAATCCACCTCGGCCATCGAGCCGTGATACGAGCCCATGCTGTCGATGCGGTCGTCGAGGTGGTGGCGAATCCAGCCAGGAAGCAGCAGGCGAATGCTGACGAGCACCAATGCCACGCAAACAAAGGGCCACAGGATCAAATGCACGTGCAATCGTTTCATGGCGCGTCGACCATCGCGGACCGAGTCTTAGGACTTTAGCGCATGCGTTGGGGGAGAGGGGCAGAGTGCGTGCTGATTTTGATCGTCATTCCGGCGAAGGCCGGAATCCAGTGAAATACGCTGTGCGAAGCACACAAGACCTATGTTGAGTGCTTCGCACTACGTATTAGTACTGGATTCCGGCCTTCGCCGGAATGACGAGCGAAAGAGTGGGAGCCTTCGGAGTCCAGTGCCCACTGGCCCTTTAGAAGTTATTCGCTATGCGTAGCGGCAACCCAATGCGCCAACGAAGACCCAAGCTCTTCAATGGCGCCAAGCGGCACATCATTGCTATGCGACCGCAACGACGCCACCACACGCAATACCGTTTCCCGCCCCGCTGTCGTCAACGCCAGGATGACCTGCCGGCGATCGCCCGACGATCGGTGGCGACGTACGAAACCGCGATTCACCAACTCATCCACCAACTTCGTCAAATGCGCCGGGGTGATACCGGTGACGGATTTCAGGTCCACTTGTTTGCAGCTGGGCGTGCGCGACAGGTGAACCAGCACCAGGCAGTGCATCAACGTCAAGTCGCTCGTTCCTGAGGCGACCTGCGCCAGTTTCTCGATGGCGGAGGTCGCGTACTTCAGGATGCGGCTGACCTCCGCCATTGTGTAGAGCGCGTCGACTTCCGCCAAATCGTTGGGCTTGTCGACGGAGTGCGTCCTTGGCTTGCTCGAATCATTGACGAATTCGTTGTTCATGGAACGTCACTCCCATGAGCGAATCAAAAGCGCTGCGCTTGCGTGGTTGTCGCCACCGCGTCGTTCGACGCGGCTTCCGGATACGTCGCTTCCCAGCCGCCGCCCAGCGCCTTGTACAGCGACACGAGCGTGGTGGAGATCTGCGTGGTGTTGTCGGTGAGATCTTGCTGTGCGGACAACAGGCGACGCTCGGCATCGAGCACCTGCAGGAACGATCCCGTGCCGGCGGTGTATTGCGCTTGTGCCAGGCGGAGCGCGCGCTGGTTGTCCTGAACTTCCGCCGTCAGTTCATCGTGGCGTTGCTGTTGCGAGGAATACTGCGTCAGCGCGTTGTCGATCTCGTGCCATGCCGACAGCACGGTGCGTTGGTAATTGATGGCGGCTTCCTGTTGCTGTTCCTTGCGCAGATTGAGCGTCGCCTTCAAACGACCGCCTTCGAAAATAGGCAGATTGATCGACGGGCCAATGGAGAACTGACGCGAACCCCAGTCGCCGAGCTTGCTGAATTGCGTGGCTTGCAAGCTGCCGCTGGCGGAGAGGGTGATGCTGGGATAGAAGTCGGCCTTGGCGACGCCGATTTGCGCGGTGGCTTGATGCAGATTGGCTTCCGCTTCGCGAATATCCGGGCGACGACGCGCGAGGTCCGACGGAAGGCCGACCGGCACCACCGGCGGCGTGGGCGGCACGGGCTTGGTTTCTTCCAGTTCCGCACGCAAAGCGCCGGGTGCCTGGCCGAGCAAAAAGCTCAAGCGATTGATGGTTTCGGCTTCCTGCTGCGCAAGCTGCGGCAGCAGTGCGTTTTCGGCCGAGACCTGCGAGGCGGCTTCTTCCACATCCAGATCGCTGGCGAGACCGTTCGCCTTGCGTTCGCGCGTCACGCGTTCGGCATCCTTGGCGGCCTTCAGGCTATCGAGCGTAATCGCGTAATCGGTTTGCGTGCCGCGCAGCTGGATATAGTCGCGCGCCACTTCGGCCATGGTGGACATCAGCAGATCGCGGCGAGCGTCGGCTTGCGCGTCGACGGATGCATCGGCCGCTTCCACTTCGCGACGCACGCGGCCCCACAAGTCGATTTCCCAACTTGCATCGAAGCCTGCCTGAAACAGATTGAGCGGCGCGGAGCCTTTGCTTGAAGGCAAATTCGCAATGCCGGGGCCGGTGCCGTTAGCGGCTGTTGCCGCGTTGGTCGACTGCGTCAACGCGCCAGCCAGGCTCGTTACGCCATTGGCGCTGGCGCGTTCACGCACGGCGCTCGCGTTGCCGTTGATGCTGGGGTGTTGATCGGCAGCGGTGATCGAGCGTTCCGCACGGCTTTCTTCCAGTCGCAGCGAGGCGACTTTCAGATCGAGATTGGCGTCGGCGACGCGTGCTTCCAGTTTCGCCAATTCCGGATCGTTGAACGATGTCCACCATGCAGTGTTGATCGGCGCCGCCGCAGTGACGCTCGGCACCGTTTGTTTCGCCTGGCATCCGGTATCGCACCAAGCGTTCGGAAGTTTGGCATCCGGTCGCGTAAAGTTCGGGCCCACCGTGCATCCAGCCAAAAGTACGGTTGCCAGCGCAATGTGCAGCTTGATGATGTTCATGGCAGTTGTCCTCGACAATGCGAAAAACGATTAGTGCATGGGCGCGGCGGAGTGGCCGCCGTCTTTGACGGGCGACAGCAGCAACGCGAGCGGGATCATGGCCGCGGCGAGCACGGCGAAATAAATAAAGGTATCGGCGTAGGCCAACACGGCGGATTGTTGCCGCAAGGCCTGAAACGCACGGCCGAGCGCCGTCTCGTGCAAAGTGCTTGCGGCGTGTCCGAGCGAACGCAAGGTGGCCTCGTTACGCGCGATCAATGCGTTGAACGATTGATTGAAGGGTGTAAGCCACGTCGACAGATGCGCCTGACGCGCCTGCGTGCGTTCCGACACCATCGCGCTGGCGGCGGAAATGCCAACCGAACCGGACACGTTACGAAACATCACGAACAACGCGGATGCATCAGCGCCAAGCGAACGCGGCAAGCTGTGATACGCCATGATGCTGATCGGCACGAACAGGAATCCAAGTCCTGCGGCCTGCGCGCTGCGCATCGCCGTGAGCGTGAAAAAGTCGATGTTCGGCACCAGCCGGTTGGAGAACCACATCGCCAACATCATGATCGCGAAACCCACGGCGATCAGATAACGCAATTGCACGACTTTCATCAGCCGGCCGACCGGCGGAATCAGCATGATGATCACCAGGCCTCCGGGCGCCAGCACGAATCCGGCCCAGGTGGCGGTGTAGCCGATGGTTGTCTGCGCGAATTGCGGCATCAGCACGGCGCTGCCGTAAAGAATAAAACCCATGCCGATCATCAAGCCGCAGCTGATCGCGAAATTGCGGTCTTTGAACACTTGCAGGTTCACGATGGGCTTCTTGGCAATCATCAACCACGTCACCGCACCCGTGAGGCCAATCACGGTGAGAATGGCCATATGCACGATAAAGGGCGATTGAAACCAGCCTTCGTCTTCACCGCGATCCATCATCACTTGCATGCAGCCCAAGCCAAGGGTGATCAAGCCGAGGCCGATGTAATCGACGGAGCGGCTTTGCTTCTTGGCCCACGGCGGATCGTCCACCAGCGCGCCCACGGCAAAGCACGCAAAGATGCCGACCGGAATATTGATAAAGAAAATCCAGCGCCACGATGCATGGTCGGTAATCACACCGCCGAGCACCGGACCGAGCACCGGCGCCACCACCGTAGCTATCGCGGTGATCGCAAACGCGGCGGCGCGCTTTTTCGGCTCGAACGAATCCACCACGATCGCTTGCTGATTCGGTTGCAGACCGCCGCCGAAAAAGCCCTGCAGCAGGCGAAACACGATCAACTGCGGCAGGCTCTGCGCCAATCCGCACAGCAGCGAACACACCGTAAACATCGCGATGCAGATCATGAAGTAGCGCTTTCTGCCGATCACCGCGCCCAGCCAGCCGGAGATGGTGAGCACGATGCCGTTGGCGACGAGGTATGAAGTAAGCGTCCACGTCGCATCGTCGGGACTGCTCGACAAGCTACCGGCGATATGCGGCAGCGCCACGTTGACGATGGTGGTGTCGAGAATTTCCATAAACGCCGCAAGCGTGACCACCACCGCGATCAGCCACGGATTGCCGCGCGGCTTCCATGCAGCGTCATGGGCGGAGGCTGCGGCGCTCATTGCAGCGACACCGTCGGTTCAACGGAAAGATTGAGCGGCAGCGGCTGTTTCGCATCCAAACCGGAGTCGATCACGATTTTCACCGGCACGCGTTGCACGATCTTCACGAAATTGCCGGTGGCGTTTTCAGACGGAAACGCGGTGAATTTGCCGCCCGAACCGGCTTGGATGCTGTCGACGTGCCCGTTCAACTTCAAATTGGGATACGCATCCACCGCGATGGAAACCTTTTGTCCAATCCGCATATGCGTAAGCTCGGTTTCCTTGAAGTTCGCCGTCACCCACACTTCCGGGCTCACCACGGCAAACAATTGCTGACCGACCTGGATGTAATCGCCTTTCTCGACACCGCGCTTCGTCACCCAGCCGTCCTGCGGCGCGACCACATCGCAATAGCCGACATTGAGCTTGGCTTGATCGAGATCCGCTTGCGCGCGCTTTACGTCGCCGGTGAGTTGTTCCACGTGCGCTTGCACGTCGGCGATATTGAGGTTCACCGGCTCGGCGATGCGCGCCTGGGCTTGCGCTTGCGCTACGTCGCCTTGTGCGGCGTCGCGCGTGGCGGTGGCGAAGTCGATGTCGTGCGAGGTGGTGGCTTCTTTCGGAATGCCGTGCTGGCGCACGTACTCCGATTGCGCCTTGGAGAGATTCGCGCGCTCGGTGGAAAGCGTGGCTTGCGCGGCGGCGAATTTGGCGGGGTAGGTGATCTTCGCCAGATCCAGATCGCTTTGCGCGGCGGCGAGTTGTCCTTGCGCGGATTCCAGCGCGCCTTGCGCGTGATCGCGCGCGGCGAGGTAGTCCGTGCATTCGATACGCACCAGCACCTGGCCTTTGCGCACGAACTGGTTGTCGGTGACATCGAGCTCGGACACATAGCCGGCCACATGCGGCGCGATGGTGATCGCGCGGCCGTCCGTGTAGGCGTCGTCGGTGGACACGCTGCGGCCGGACATCACGGCGTAGGCGCCGCCGCTGACCAGCACCAGCGCTGCGACGCCCACCGCTACGGCGATCTTGGTTTTGCGCGGCAACGGGCGGCGCGCGGGCTGGGCGTTCGCCTGGACCTCTGTTTCGGTGTTGCTCATGACCAACTCCTCCAATCGTGGACCGGCGGGCGACCATCGCGAGCCAAGTCATATTTGTATGGCGGCAGACAATAATGTAAGTTGACAAACAAGTCAACGACCATACAGTTCGGAGGCGTATTATTTTTATGTCACTGTTTTTCCTGCATAATCGTTCTTAGACACGATTGTTATTTCACATACAGTCCAGCGCCGGAGGGTTCCGGTGAGAGGTAATCCCTTGAAAGACTTGGAAAACAGCGAGCAGACCAACTTCCCCACGCCGTACCTGCGCGAGGCCTATCTGCGTCGTTTTCCGGAGGACGCGGCCCAGCGCATGGAGACCGTGTTCCTGATCAAATCGGGCTCGCAGCAGATCACCAACGTGTTGAACAGCTGGCTGGAAGGCACGGCCGGTTCGCCCGCGCGCTTCCAGACGCTGGCGTTGTTATGGGGAGCCGGCGATCGCCCGGTGCCGCATCAGGAAATCATCGCGGCGCTGCAGGTCAAACGCGCGACTGTGTCCGCGATGATGTATTCGCTGGAGCAGGAAGGTTTGGTGCGTTCGGTGGGCGATGAAGAAGATCGCCGCCGCTTGCTCGCCACGCTGACGGACAAGGGCAAAGAGATCTTTACGAGTGCGATGGATCTCAACGCAGCGCGCCTGAAAAAAGCGCTCGGCGTGCTGACGCAGGACGAGCTTGCGTTGTTCCAAAGCTTCTATCGACGCGTGCGAGACGGCTTTTTGAAAGTCGCCGACGAAGAAGCGAATCCCTGAAAACAAGGCGTTTTAGCGCCTCTTAATCGTTGGCACGACCTATGCGCGCCCTTGTCCGGGCGCTACGGACGGCCGTCCGCGGACAAATTGGGTCACTTTCGCCGGCGCTCGCAAATGGCGCTTTTATGCGGTTTTCCAGGGTTTTGTGCGGTTGGCATCGGATATGCAGCACCTATCGCGAAGGCCACACCCACTTAGCGTAAGGAGATTCGCCATGAAATTCGAAACGCTGATGTTGAATAGCTTCTTCGCCGTTTGCGCAGCGCTGTGTGTCTCGATGTTGGCAGCGATGCTGTCGTAACGCGATATTGAAACGGCTCCCCCACTCCCCGGGTTGAAGCGATGTCGCGAAAGGTCAGCGCATTTTTGAGTTGCGAGTGTCCTGACCTTTCGTAAGGCGAGCAGGCTGGGATTGCCTTCCCAGCAAAGACGGCCGTGCAACGCTGGGATGGCCATCCCAGCCTAGAACGTGGGCTGCACGCCCACGGCGATCGCGTGAGCACGATGCATTGCGTCATGACGACCAGCACTGGTTCGAAGCCAACGGCCAACCTAAGTTGCAGTGCGCCGTCGCCCCCACCTTCGGCGCCGAAGTCTTTGCGCATACCCGGTGACGCGAGTCCATTTGCGGTTCTTTCTCTAGCTAGACATGACGACTCACGTTCAATTTTCCAAGTGCAGTTGGAGGATTAGATGCAGTCAACCAAGGTCGTCGGATTATTTTTGTCAGGCTCAGCATGGACGCGCGTGATCGCGCCATGGTTCTTCGTTCTTGTTCCATCGCTGGCGTTGGCAGACATGCATAGCGCGTCGGCGTCGCCGATGAAGTCGATGGGACATATGATGGCGATGGCTCCCGCCAACACCACGCCGGTCGCGACGACGCTTTTAACGGGTTACGGCACGGGCGGATTCGCGGTGAAAACCTCGAGTCGGGAAGCGCAGGACTATTTCAATAACGGCATGCAGCTCGCGCATGCGTTCGCGCACAGGGCGGCTATCGCTGCGTTTCGGCGCGCCGAGCAACTCGATCCTCAGTGCGCCATGTGTGTATGGGGCGAGGCGTGGGCTCGCGGACCGACGATTAACTTTACGATCGACCAAACGGTTCAAGCGCAATTGGCCAGCCTTGCCGATCATGCCGCGGCTCTAGCGAAAGACAATCCGCCCAAAGAACGGGCGCTGATTGCGGCTTTGCAAAAGCGCTATCACCAAGGTGGCGGCGAAGGTCCGGGCGATTTCGCGTTTGCGCAAGCGATGGATGCTTTGTACAGCGCCGATCCTTCCGATGATGAGATTGCGGTGATCACGGCCGACGCCTGGATGATCCCTGCTGCGCAGGAAAATAACCGCGATCACCTGGATCGATCCGTACAGATTCTCGAAAACGTATTGCATCGATCACCCAACAATAGCGCCGCGATCCATTTCTATATTCATGCGACCGAAATGGATGGCGTTGCGGGGGAGGCTCTCCCTTATGCGGATAAATTGCCCGCGCTGGCGCCAGCGGCGAGCCATCTTATCCATATGCCTTCGCATACGTACTTTTGGGTGGGGCAGTATCGCGCCGCGGAGAACGCAAATCTCGCTGCCGTGAAAATCGATAGTGCGAATGCCGTGCGATTGAAAACGAAAGGCGGCGTCTTTGGGCTGCCTTATCACGGACACAATGTGCAGTACGGCGAGGCGGCAGCATTGCTCGACGGCGATGCTAAAGAAGGGCTTGCGCTGGCGACGGCGCAGCTGCAGGAAGAGTCGGCGCCCAATGCATCGAGCTTCCTGCATCAATTTGGGTTCGTCACGGCTTACTTTGTCTTCGGGCGATTTGCATCGCCGCAAACAGTGGCGTCGTTGCCGCCGCCGGACAAAACACTTCCGTATGCATTAGCCATGTGGCATTACGCGAGAGGCGAATCCGCTGCGCGAAACGGCGATGCCCAAGGCGTTCGACAAGAAGCCGAAAAGATTGCGATCAATCACGCCGATCTTGCCAAGTTCGGCGACTCCGCCGCGCAGGTGGAATCGATGGTCGACGTCGCGCGGCTGGTTTTGCAGGGCCGCGTGGCGATGATCGAGAAGCGGTGGGGCGATGCCGAAGCTGCCTATCGCAAAGCGGCCGATATCCAGGATGCGAAGCTTGGAACCTTCACCGATCCGCCGACGTGGTGGTATCCCGTGCGTAGAAGCGTCGCCGCCGCGTTGCTGGCCAAGGGCGATCCGGTGGCGGGGGAGGTTGAAGCGAATGAAGCGCTCGCGCATTGGCCGTTGGATCCGCAGAGCCTGAAAATCTTGGCGGATTGTCAGCAAGCGACGGGGCATTCGGAAGAAGCGAAACACCAGAACGTGCTAGCCAGCAACAACTGGCTTGGCGATCTTGCCGCGTTGCCGATTGCGCAGCTTTAGCCGGAGAAGAGCAGTCCGTAGGCTGGGATGACGATCCTAGCCTACGCGCTCGTGCTTTTATCGGAAGCTACTCGGATCGCACCGTATGCTGCTTTCGATATTCAGCAGGCGTCACGCCGACGTGCTTTTTAAATGTTCGGCGCAAGGTGTCGGCATTGGCGAAGCCGCATTTGGACGCCACCAGCTTTGGCGTGTCGTACCCATTCTCCAGAAGCTTTCTGGCCGCGGTGACGCGCGTCGTTTCTACCCATGCGGCCGGCGTAATGCCGACCTCGGCATGGAATAAGCGCGCAAAATGCCGAGGGCTTAGCCCCGCGTGCTGCGCCATGCCGGCAATGCTGTGATCGAGATTCGGCGTGGCGGCGACCCAGCGCTGCACTTCTTGCAGCACCGAGCGTCCAATGGGTCGGGTTTCGCCTTTTCGGCTGAACTGCAATTGCCCGCCAGGCCGCTTGAAAAACATGACCAACTGCGCGGCGACGCGCTTGGCGATATCGCGGCCCAGATCCTCTTCGACCAGCGCTAATGCGAGGTCCAAACCCGCCGTTACACCGGCGGCGGTACAGAGTTTTCCGTCGCGGACATAAAGCGCGTCTTCGTCGATCTGCAGCGTCGGGAAAGCCTGCGCCAGATCTTCGGCCGCCGCCCAATGCGTGGTGATATGGCGTCCATCCAGCAGGCCCGTCGCGGCAAGCACGAAGGCGCCTGTGCAAATCGAACCGTATCGCCGGCTGCGCTTGGCGGTTTCTCGCAGCCACGTTAAAACGTGCGAGGAAAGGACGATCTTGCCGGCGTTCGGCGCTCCGGCAATCAGCAAGGTATCGACACGCTCGTCCATCTCGCCGGCAATGCCGTCCGGCAGCAGACGCGCCCCGGACGAACTGCGAATGGGGCCGCTTTTACACGCGATAACCTTGAGCGCGTAGAACTCTTTGCCGGCTTCGATATTCGCCTGCGCGAACACATCCAGCGGGCCGGAAACATCCAGCAGTTGGACGCCCGGTAAGGCGAGGATCGCGACGGTCTTGGCCATATGAATAGATCTCTGACGCGTCCGCATTATGCGCGATTTGGCAGTATATGGCGTATTACTTCTATTGAGGACAGCCCATGGCCCGCTGAAAATGGATATCCCCGGTTTATGGAGATCCCACATGTCCCTCAATATCCAAGGCGTTGCGATTCCCAACAGCGCATTTGCCCGCGAAATCACCGACGTGGTTCGCGATACGGAATCGCCGCTGCTGTTTCATCATTCCAGTCGCGTTTATTACTTCGCCGCCTTGGCTGGCAAACATCGCGGACTGAAGTTCGACCCGGAGCTGTTGTATTGCGGCTGCATGTTCCACGACATGGGGCTGACGAAAAAACACAGCAGCGCCAACGAACGGTTCGAGGTCGACGGCGCCAACGCGGCGCGCGACTTTCTTAAGCGGCACGGCATTCATCAGTACGTCATCGACAACGTCTGGACCGCGATCGCGCTGCACACTACGCCCGGTATTCCGCAGCACATGCATCCGCTGGTTGCGCTAGTGACGGCCGGTGTCGACATGGATGTGCTCGGCTTGACCTACGCGCAGTACAGCGACGCCGAGCGAGAAGCTGTCG
Source organism: Dyella sp. 2HG41-7 (assembly GCF_021390675.1). NCBI lineage: Bacteria > Pseudomonadati > Pseudomonadota > Gammaproteobacteria > Lysobacterales > Rhodanobacteraceae > Dyella > Dyella sp. 2HG41-7. The sequence goes on along the minus strand of NZ_JAJEJV010000004.1, from coordinate 3,723,279 downwards.
TGCGCGCGCATCCGCGAGGAAATCAGTTCAAGGAAGACATCATCCAGGCGTTCTACGACGGCATTAAGCACAAGTCCGATACGACGTTCGGCAACGTGAAAGCCGACGTGCTCGCCGACAAGGACCCGCACTTCCATGCCGGTAATTTCTGCAGCGTGATCCGCTGTTCGGCTTGGGCTGCCTAAAGCAAGCTGGTACGTGTAAGGGATTTGTCCGACGCTCGCTCGGACGGCATGGACGCTTGTCCGCTTTCCTGACATGGCGGGTCGTGGGCGATTTGCATCGATTTTCATTTAGTATGATAAATGAAGAAAAGCGTAGGAAAATGCTTCGTAAACGAAAGCATTTCCTTTAGGCGATGCGGAGTCCTGATGAAAAAACGCGCCATCAATGTTTTCGTGTTCCCCTTTTTGACTGGCGGGGAGGCGTTATGAGCGGCATGCGACGCCGTGCGTGCTTGGCTCTGATTTGTGTGTTCACCGTCGTTGCCGGTCATGCGCAGAACACGACCGCTTGGCGCGATGGTCGGTTCGAGGTCGATGTTCCGGGCGTGGTGTCGCGCTCGGACATCGTGTTGCTTCGCCCGAATCTGCAACCCGATCAGGCGATGCCGCTCGGCAATGGTCGTCTCGGCGCGGCGGTATGGTCGGCCGACGGCATGACATTGCAACTCAACCGCGCCGATACGCTGCCCGATCGCCTGTCGCCCGGTGAAGTGACGATTCCCGTGCTGCAGACGCTGACGCGCGCTGCGGACTATCGCGGGCGATTGGATCTCTATAACGGCGAGTTCGTCGAAAGCGGCGGCGGTATGACGGCGAAAGCGCATATCGAACCGGACAGCGACGTGCTGGTGATCGATGTCACCGGCGCGGACCCCGGCAAGCGCTCGCATGTGACGCTGCAATGGTGGGCGCCACGCACCGCGCAGATCGATGCGCACGGCGCCGTGGGCGTGTTGTGGCAAAGCTGGAAAGACGATCATCGCCAAGGCCAGCATGGCGACACGCCACCCGGATTTTCAGGGCGCACATTCGGAGCGCTGGCTGGCGTCACCGTGCAAGCGCGTGACGTGCGTGCAAGCACCGATGGCAAACTCGCCGTGACCATCGATTTCATGCCACGCCAAGATGGCAGCTTCCGCGTGTTGATAGCGTCGCCTGCATACGCTGGCGGCGCGCCCGATACGGTGAAAAAAATCTTGACCGCCGATATCGCACCGGCCCGCCACGCGCAGTGGTGGCACGATTTCTGGGCGCATACGGGACTAATGCGTTTGCAATCGGCCGATGGCGTCGCGCAATACATGGAAAATCTGCGCGCCATCAATCTATATGCCGCCGTCGCCGAACGCGGCGACGATCATCCGGGTTCGCAAGCCGGTATGGGCGATCTGTTCTCCTCGCGACGCGACCAGCACGCGTGGGATCCGGCCGCATTCTGGCACTGGAATTTGCGGGGGCAGATTGCGGCGAATCTCGGCGCTGGCCTGGCGAACGCCAACCTCCCGTACTTTCATCTGTATCTCGAAAACCTCGACGCGTTGAAGCAATGGACGCGCACGCATATGCAACGCGACGGCATCTGCGTTCCCGAGACCATGCGCTTCAACGGCCAAGGCTACGAATTCGAAACTTGGGCGACACCGCAGACCGCGTTGGATTGCGATGCGCAATCCGAGCCCTTCTACAACGCGCGCACGCTGTCCACCGGCGCGGAAGTGGCGTTGTGGATCTGGCGCCAATATCGCGTGACCGGCGATACGGCATTTCTGCGAGAGCATTATCCATGGATGGCCGAAGCCGCACGTTTTTTGCTCAGCTACGCCAAACCCGGCGATGACGGCTTGCTGCATACGGCGCCGTCGAATGCGCACGAAACGCAATGGGACGTACGCGATCCCACGACGGATCTTGCCGCGATGCGCGCGCTATTCGCCGCAACCAGCGATGCGGCCAAACAACTCGGACAAGACGCGCCGCTGGTGGAACAGATGCAGGCCGCGCTCAAGAAATTGCCGCCGCTACCGCGCACCGATGCGGCCACGCAGAAACAAATGTTGGCGGCCAATGCGGATGTTTCCGGTACAGACGTGATCGCCGCGTCGTATCAACCTGCGGCCGAAGCGCAAAACATCGAAAACATCGGTTTGGAGCCGGTGTGGCCTTACGAAACGATCAACGACGCGTCACCGCTGTTTGCGCTGGCGCAACGCACGTTTCAGCGTCGCCCCCATCCCGTCGCCATCGACTGGAGCTTTGATCCGCTGCAAGCCGCGTTGCTGCAAAAGCCCGATGATGTGGCGTCCACGCTCTACGCGCTTACGGATCGGTTTCAAGCCTTTCCCAACGGCTTCGCATCCCTATTCGGCTGGAAGCGACGCGCGGATTTCTACGTCGAGCAGGGCGCCGTCGTATCCGCTGCATTGCAGGCGGCTTTGGTGTGGCAGGGCGACGATGGCCTGATTCGTATCGCGCAAGCATGGCCGAAGGACTGGGATGCCGACGGTCAGGTCTATATCGACGGGCAGTCGAGAGTAGACGTGCAAGTGCGCCACGGGCAGGTAACTAATGTGGTGATCGAAGCGGGATCGACATCGTCTCTGGACATTCGCAATCCATGGTCCGGCGAAGCGGTCGATGTCATGGCAGGGACGACGCGTTTGTTCACGGTGCCCGCGGGCAAGGCGATATTTGCGCTATCGACGAAGCAGAGCGTGAACTACCTGCTGCGACCGGCATCGATGAAGTCCTGGGCGTTTGCTCCGGTGACAGGCATGCCCGCGCAACAACCGAAGCGATTGGGTCGCGCGAGCATCGGTTTGTTTGCGCATTGAGAGCGCGTCGCGGATTTCATTGCGTTGCGTGGCGAGACTGCATGAGATGACAAAAAGAGCGGCGTCTGTCGCTCTTTTTTTCGTGCCGACACCCTTGAAACGTTGCTGCAATATCGCGTCGTTTGACGCGTATGACTTTAGTCATGACGTGCTTTGTCCGCATGATGTCCGGACACTGCGGACATCTGTCCGCGGACAAATTCGCGCATTTCGGCGTATTCGCAAAAACGGCTTGGCTATGCGGTTTTCAAGCTAATTGTGCAGTTGGCATCGAGATTGCAATACCTATCTCGAAAGCCTCACTCACTTACTTCTTGGAGAGCCGTCATGAAATTCGAAACTCTGATGCTGAATAGCTTCTTCGCCGTTTGCGTTGCGCTGTGTGTCTCGACGTTGGCAGCGATGTTGGCCTAAAACGCGCGTTCCCATTTAGAAGCGCACCAAATTCGGCCAAGTCCTATATCTCGAGCTCATTCGAATGCCTACGATGTATGGGGTGCACCTTGCCTTTTTAGTGACTGGCGCCGCTTCTTATGTCCGATCCAAAAAACCGCGTTAATGAGTACTTCGAGTTCATCAAAGAGAATTACTTTGCGTTTGCCCTGAAGAACAGCGGCTTCGAGCGGAAAGGTAAAAAATTATGGTGGCGAGTGCGATTGGATATGGTTCAAACGATCCATAACTATGCCTCCGTCCAAACAACGGCGGCAATCTCGAATGAGATCGCCTTTAAGATCCGCATCGGCGTTCACCATAGACCTGAGAATTGCAATCCAAAGCATTTCAACGTCACGAGCTTGTTGGATTTTGCGTCGGGAAAGGCGCTCGACTATCTCTCGGCATCGGACTACCTGCCCGAGGGGAGATTGAAAGAAAAGATCGAGAAAGAAGCATGGAACGGCTGGTACGTACTACGCGACGGGCTTGACGTCGAAGAGTACGTCGACAAAGAAATTCGCCCAGATATGGATTCCTTTGTTCTGCCCAAGCTCGATGAATTTGGCTCGTATGCCGATTATCTGCGGTGGCGGACTCCCCGCGAGTATTGGCAGATTCGTATGAATCGCTTTTGCTTGTCGCAGTAGGCAGCCTCGGTAAAGCGATTCCTGTTTGCGTCCGGCATCGAGCGTGAAATCAGCTGTCGGCTTTCGTGCCATCCACTTGCGTTCGCTCCGGCGCAAAACAGAAAACGATAAAGCTGCCCACGACAACGAGCACCACGCCGGTAAGCCGTATCACGGCATCGCCCATTTGCATCCATTGGCTGACGATCTCGCGTGCTTGCTCCAGCGCCATAAACGCGGTGATGGCGGTGGCGATGCCGATCATCAACACGATAAAGCCGATCACCCGGATGGTGCTAGGCATGCGCGATTGCGGCGCGCCGAGTATCAAAATAAGACCCAGCACAATGCGGATCGCAGCGAGCAGCAAGAATGCGCCGGTGCTGGTGGTGAGTTGCGTTAGCGGTTGCAGCGAAGCGGGCGAGATGATGCCGCTGATGCCGGTGAGCAAAATAAGCAGGCCGCAGGCGAAAGCGATCATTTTCATGACAAACCTTTCTTGACGTCTTGTTCGCCATCCCGGCGTAATGGGTCCGGTTTTGATGCAATACGTGGAGTCTTAAAAAGCGGGGTCAAGTGCTTCCTAAGCGTGTTGAATGCGCCGCGATCCGCGCTGGAATAGCGCAGTTCACACGCATTCCACCGACCGTCTCAAAACACTACGCCCCGCGTTGTGAAGAACGCGGGGCGTAGTGTTTAAGCCCGGTTTTCAGGGAACAACGGTTACGGCGTGCGCGACCGTTCCGTTGGCCATTGGCTGAACGCAAAGACGTACATCATGATGATGTTCACCAGCGGCACAAAGATCAGCAGCGACCACGCGCCGTTGTAGCCCGCTTTCGAGACGATTTTCCAGGCGGGAATGACGGCCAGAATGGCCGCGAATAATCCAAATATTGGATGTGGATGCATAACCCCCTCGCTCACCCGTAGGCTCCCCATTGGAGTGGGCCTAGCTTAGCGGCAATGCGGGTTACGCAAAGGGGCAGGCGTTAGGCGGCGTCTTCGGTCGGCCAGTGCGGCGCGGAGGTCCCCGCCTTCGCGATGGTCTCCCGGCGCAGCCATTCATCTTGAATGCGCTCGGACGCCGCGCAGGGTTCGCCCATGCGGCATTGGGAACAGGACTGGTTGTGAAGCATCAAGACCGCAACGACCGATGTGCTCATGGTGAAACCCCCAAGGCCCCGCGAAAAAGGGACCCTGATAACGCTATCGGTCGATAGAGGGATTTCTTGAGCGAGCTGGCCGGGGGCCTTTTACAGGCCACCCGCGAGTAACCCGTTATGCGGTGAATTTGCCCGAGGCGGCCCGTTTGGCGGTCGCGATCTGTGGCTGTTCGGCCTCCGCCAAGGTCGCGAGAATCCACCGCGACGGCGCCGCAATGCCGTAAATAGCGAGCGCTTCGTAAATCCGCTCCGTGACCCAGTCGTAGTGATCGAGCGACACATGGTCCTTGATAGCGTCCGCGCGCTCCAGAAATTCGATCCAGAATTCGGCGCCTTCGTTTTCGCTGAGCAGGCGTGGGATGGAGCGGCCCAGTTCGGCAAGCCGCTGCTCGATTTGTTCGACAGTCAAAAACACGGCGTCACGTCCTCGCGAATGGCCAGAGCGGGAAATACCTCCCCATCGTTCTATCGACGTTTAAGTCGGAAACTTTTGAAATGGGCCCTCGATCCACCCGGCGGCGCCTTCTGGCTCGGCGCCGCCCTGGACTTGCGGGGTAAAACTTAGTGCCCCGCCTGATAGGCGCCCACGGCGTCCATCACCCTGGCCGAGTACACCAAGGCCGCGCCCGCGTTCATGGCGACGGCCACGCCCAGCGCCTCGGCGATTTCTTCCTGGGTTGCGCCGTGTTTCAGGGCCTCTGCGGTGTGCACGGTGATGCAGCCGTCGCAACGCGTGGTCACGGCCACCGCCAGGGAAATCAGCTCGCGCGTCTTGGCGTCCAGATGGCCGGTTTTCTGGCCGGCCTTGGACAAGGTTTGGTAACCGGCGACAGTGTCGGGGCTCAGCTTGCCGATTTCGCCGATGCGGCCCATCAGTTCTTTGCGGTATTCCAGCCAATTCAACATGGAAAAGTCCTCGGTCTGAAGATTGAACGTTGGGCTCATGCCGCCCGCCTGCGCTACGGAGTTGCGTGAGGCTGGTGCGCCGTCGTGGCGGACACCACGGCGACGGCACTGACTTCGATCATCACGTCTTTGCGAAACAAGCCCTTCACTTCTACCAAGCTCGCCGTGGGCAGCGGATCGCTCATGTATTGGTTGCGCACGTTTCGATACGCATCGACTTGCGACATATCGGTGACATAGGTGGTCATTTCGACCACATCGGAAAACGTCGCGCCGCCTGCAGCGAGCGCGGCTTTCAGGTTTTCGAAGGTTTGCCTCGTTTGCGCGGCGAAATCGCCGGCGCCGACCAGTTTGCCGTGTTGGTCGAGCGGCGCCTGGCCCGCGATATATACCGTGCGCCCGCCGTCGACGGTGATCACATGGGTATAGCCGTGCGGTGCGTCGAGCGTGGTGGGATTGATGTGTCGCACCGGCGGGGTCTGATCGCCTGCAAACGAGGGCGCGGCGAGCAGGGCGAGTGCGAGCGCGGGGAAGAGTTTCATCGGTAACTTTCCTTGGGACCACTCCAGGCGGGGATAGATAGCACGCTACGGGCGATTTTGCCTGGGGCGTTATTTTGTTACGGCATGAAACAACGCTCGTCGTCCCGGCGAAAGCCGGGACCCAGTGGCTTTGACGATCCATAAGTCGCTGGGTCCCGGCTTTCGCCGGGACGACGACGGTAAGGTGGGAAATGTTTCAGAAAAAACGCAAGCTGCCACCGTTTTGAGTTCTTAACGATGCCCCGCTTCCATCTGCACATGCCGCCACTCGATCAACTTGCGCACCTGCTCGATCAGGCTGTCGACATTGAACGGCTTGGACAGCAGCGACATGCCGTCGGGCAGGCTGGTGGTGGTGCTGGTGGCGGTGGCGTCGTAGCCGGTCATTAGCAGAATGGGCACGTACGGCTGGCGTCCGCGCACGGTGTCGGCGAGGCTGCGGCCGTTGATGCCGGGCAAGCCGATATCCGTGACGATCAAATCGAACGGCTCGCCGGCGATGGCGATGGAAACGCCTTCCAAACCATCGGAAGCCTGCGTGACGGCGTATCCCTGTTTGACCAGCACTTCGGTGATGACGGTGCGGATTACATCCTGATCTTCCACAAGCAGAATGTGTTCACCGGTGGTGGACGGCTGGCCCGCAATGGCTGACTTTTCCACGGCCGGCTGCGTGGGACCTTCGTAACGCGGCAGCAGCACGGTGATGCAGGTGCCTTCGCCGAGTTCGCTTTCGATTGCGCAATGACCGCCGGATTGGCGCGCAAAGCCATAGACCATCGACAGGCCCAAGCCTGTGCCTTGTCCCACCGACTTGGTGGTGTAGAACGGATCGAACGCGCGCTCCTTCACATGGGGCGGCATGCCGCTGCCGTTATCGCTCACGGTGATCCTGACGAAGGTTCGGTTGGGCTCGAGTACGCCGAGCGCGGCCGGATCGGTACCGTCGACGTTGGCCACGGCGATACGCAAACGCCCGCCGTGAGGCATCGCATCGCGTGCGTTGATCACCAGATTGAGGATCGCGTTCTCGAGTTGGTTTGTGTCGCAATGGGCGGTCCATGCATCGTCGGGCAGCGTCAAATCCAATGCGATGTTTTCGCCGATCGAATGTCGCAGCAATTCGCTCATGCCGGTGATTAGTCCGTTCACGGCGACCGCTTTGGGCGCAAGCGCTTGTCGACGCGCAAAGGCAAGCAAACGATGCGTAAGACCGGCGGCGCGTCGCACGCTGCTCAGCGCGTTCTGGATATGCTTGTCGGCCGAGTTGAAACCTTCCCGCTCGCCAATCATTTCCACCACTTCCAGCGAAGCGGAAATCGCCTGCAGAATATTGTTGAAGTCGTGCGCGATGCCGCCGGTGAGTTGTCCCAGCGCTTCCATCTTCTGCGACTGCCGCAGCTGCGTTTCCATCTGCATTCTTTCGGTAAGGTCGCGCATGAAGATATTCATCAGCGGACCGGATGCCAGCGTCAGCACGCTGGCGTTGAGCTCGGCGGCGAAGCGTTTGCCCGCGCGATTGACGGCGGTGACTTGATGGGTTTTACGCGTGGCGTGCTCTTGCCAAACGGCGCGCAACCAGCTGGATGTGGCCGAATCGTCCTGCGCAAGACAAAGATCCGCCAGCACCTTGCCCAGCACTTGGTCGCGCGTCCAACCGAACAGTTCGCACGCTTGTGGATTCCATTCGGTAATGCGGCCGGCTTCGTCGATCTGGGCAAACGCATCCAGCGCGGTATTTACAATGCCGCGAAAACGGCGCTCGCTTTCGAATAGCGCCAGTTCGGCGTGGCGGCGCGTGGTCGCGTCGCGCGTGACCTTGGCGAAGCCGACGAATTCGCCGTTGTCCCACACAGGATCGATCACCACGTTCGCCCAGAAGCGCGTGCCGTTTTTGCGAACGCGCCATCCTTCCGATTCGTAGCGACCTTCGCGCAGCGCCGTGCTCAGCGCATGTTGCGGAATGCTCGCCGCCCGATCTTCCGGCGTGTAAAAGCGGGAGAAATGATGGCCAATGATTTCGTCGGCGCGATAGCCTTTGATTTTTTCCGCGCCGCTGTTCCAGCTGATGATGTGGCCGGTCGTATCCAGCATGAAAATCGCGTAATCGGTAACGCTGCGCACCAGCAGCTCGAAATCGCGTTCGGATTGCGCGAGTTTATCCGCGCTGTCTTTGTTGTTTTTCGCGATCGACACGGTGACCGATGGGACCTCCGACAGTTCGGATAAATCCATCAATACATTGATGCTGCCGATCAGCCTGCCGTGGTCGTCGAACAGCGGCGTGGGGTAGGGCATAAACGACACGCGCGTACCGTCAAGTCGTTGCGCAACCAGGCTCACGCCGCGAACGGGATGGCGTTCGCGCAAAGCGATCGCCATGGGGCTTTGGTCGATCGGCATGGGCGAGCCGTCGGGCCGAATTAGACGCCACATCGAATGCCACGGTTCGCCCAGCTTCGGCGTGCTGCCGGCGAATTGCACGGCGGCGTCGTTGAAGAACGTAATGTTCCCGTCCGCATCGGTCGTATAGACCGCTGTGGGGAGTTTTTTCAGCAGCTGATCGCCGGACAACACGGTCTCGATGGCCGATGCCGGCACTGCTTCATTACGCACACTGCCCGCCCTTTCGAAGATCGCCCACCTGTAGGAGTACGACGATGCCGCCTGGGATGGTGAAGGGACCGTGAAGCGGCCTTTATGGGGCGGACGTGATGGTTGTCGCGCGCGGAGTGGAACAGGCCGCCCGTAAACTAATCAAGCATGCGCGAACGCGTCAGCGTCCAACCTCTCCAACGCGGCATGAACGGTGGCGACGATGCGTTGCCCCAGTTCGGCATAGGTGGCTGCGCGCGGATGACGTTCGCGCTTGCTGTGTCCGGCGAGCAGGTCCGTGCCGGCGAAACCGTTCGGGTCGATGCGATGCGCGTACACGCAGGCCCGAGGCGCATCCAGAAACATTTGCACTTCCACGCAGAAACGTTGCGACGGATCGGCCGCCTGCGTGGGTACGATAAACATCGCCAGTGCGCGATGGCCTTTGCGGCGCAGATGGCGCATGGTTTCTTCCAGTTCCACGATCAGCGCGTGTTCTTCCGGCAGTTCCAGGTCGCGCAGCAGCACGGCTTCGATCTCGGCAGCGGCTTTGCGCGCTTCCATCTCGATGCGTCCCAGAAAGCCCATGCGCAGTTCCTGCCGCGTGTAGCGCAGCGGCATGGTGGAGACTTGCGTCTCGTCTTTGCGCACGATCCACGAATGATTGATGCGCTCGAACGAGATGCCCGCGGCGTCGTAGCTCTGCTTGCAGTTTTCCGCGCTGATGCCGGCGTGCGCCGCCCAGGCAGCCTTGAGGTAAGCGAGATTGGGACGGGCGCTGATCATGCAGGTCTCCACAAGCGGCTGAGGGGCGCGGGTTCACATAGGGGTTATCGACCTGGGTGGCGGAAACTTCAGCGCTCGGGCTCAAGGCCTTGGGGGACCAGGTTTTGCCCGAGTTAGGGCTCAGCTGAAGGGCTCGGCCGATTTCTCGAACTCGGCCCGGTTTCCGGTCGCTAATGGGCCGGCCGGCAAGGCATGCTAGGCGAGGTCTGGCCGTGTGGCCGATAACGATGGGATGGAACGAATTACGATGAAAACCATAGGTCTAATTGGCGGGATGAGCTGGGAATCCACCGTTCCCTACTACCGCTTGATCAATGAAGCGGTCAAAGCGCGGCTCGGCGGTCTGCATTCGGCCAAGATCGTTCTTTACAGCGTCGACTTTCACGAGATCGAACAACTGCAACGCAGCGGGGAATGGGAAACAGCCGGGGAAGCGCTCGCCAAGGCAGCGCGTCGGCTGGAAATGGCGGGCGCGGATTTCTTGATGATTTGCGCCAACACGATGCATAAGGTCGCGCCTGCCATCGAATTGGAAGTGCATATTCCGCTGCTGCACGTAGTGGATGCGACCGCGGCGCAAATCCGTGCGGCGGGATTTAAAAAAGTGGGCTTGCTAGGGACGCGCTTTACGATGGAGCAGGCGTTTTATGGCGATCGCCTGAAAGAACAGGGTTTGGACGTGATCACGCCCGATCAGGCCGATCGCGACATCGTGCATCGTGTGATTTACGAAGAATTGTGCGTGGGCAAATTCGTGGAGCCGTCGCGGGCGGAGTATCGGCGCATCATGGCGGCGCTAGTCGACAAGGGCGCCGAAGCGATCATTCTTGGTTGCACGGAAATCGCTTTGTTGGTGACGCCCGAAGATTCAGCTGTGCCGCTGTTCGACACCACGCGCATCCATGCGCAGGCGGCGGTGGATTTCGCACTCGGCGATGATTAGTCGACAAGGCATGCGCCTCGCACGGTCGAGGCGCATGCGCTTCAGCAATAAATCTCTTGCTCAGCTTTTTTGCACAGCCGTGTGCTGCGAATACATCGCATGCCAATGTCCATCGACATACACAAAAATATCGGACGACTTCACGCCTTTCTGCGGACCCAGCGCCGGGTCGTAGAACGAAATAACGGCCGTGTTACCGTGGATCAGCACCGCGCTGCCATACGGATGTTCTTTCTCATACGCCGCCATTTTCTGCTGCGCCGTGGCGAGGTCGGTGCCTTTGCGCTTGGCGGCGCCAGTCACGATCTCGGCTTTCGAGTGTGCGACGCCGGTATTGCCCACGGAACGGTATTCGGGCAGCAGCATCTGATCGAGCCATGCCGTGTCGCCGGTCAGTTCGGCGATGCTCCAGTGTCTGTCCACGGCCATCACGGCCGCTTCGGTTTGCTGCGTTTCGTCGGCAGTGCCGGACATGGAATCCTGCGCGTAAACGTTCGACGTATGCGGTTCGAACACTACGAAAGCGAGCAGCGCAACGGCGACAAGTGCGCCAACCAGCGAGCGGCGGTTATTGGGGGTAGCCATAGACGTTCCTGTTGGGGCGAAAAGGTGAGCGAAGCATCCTAGGCAGGCGCGCAGACAGCACGCGCTTTGTGATGAAGGCCTTGGTAGTGGGGTGAGCGGTCTATTCCGGCGGGTAAGCGGCAACGCGTCTTTTTGCACTTCCCAAGCGGGCGGAGAGTTCGCACACTAACCGCGACACATGGCGCAACGATACGCGTGAAGGGCATGAGCGAGACCGATCGCACGCACAAGCTGAAAATCGTGGCACTGGCATTCGCGTTCTGGACGGTGCTGGCGTTGTCGTACGCCGCCAGTTCCGTGCTCGGCAGCATCAGCGAAGGTCGACCCGAAACTTGGTTCCGTCCGCTGTCGTGGAATCTGATCGATTTCTATTTGTGGATGGCGTTGACGCCGCTGGTGAGCTGGCTGGGCCAGGTGGGCGCGCAAAGCTGGCGTCGGTTCTGCGCCGTGCACATTCCATGCAGCGTGCTGCTCGCCGCCGCGCAAAGCGCGGTGATGCTTTGCCTTTTCTTCGCGTGGTGCGGTCCCAACCCCAAAGGCAACGTGTTGACGTTGACGGATCTGCTGCACAACGAGGGCGTCTACAAATTCCATCTCTCGCTGCTGACGTACTGGATCATGCTGGTGGTGCTGCGCGGCTTGGCGTCGTGGCGCTCGCTGCGCGATGAGCGGGTGCGCAATGCGCAGCTGGAAACGAGGCTGGCCCAATCGCAACTGCAAGTGTTGCGCATGCAGCTGCAGCCGCATTTCTTGTTCAATACGCTCAATGCGATTTCGGCGCTGACGATCGCCGATCCGGCGCAGGCGAAACTGATGATTGCGCGCCTCAGCGATTTTCTGCGCTTGACGCTGGAGGAGCGACACGCCCAACAAGTGCCGTTGTCGCGCGAAATGCAATTTCTCGAATCGTACCTGGGCATCCAAAAGGTGCGCTTTCAGGATCGACTGGTGACGCATGTCGACGTGGGCGACTCCGGCCATGCGATGGTGCCTAGCCTGATTTTGCAGCCGCTGGTGGAAAACGCGTTGCGCCACGGCTTGCTCGCCAAGACGGACGGCGGCGCCTTGCATATCGTTGCGCGTCGCATCGACGACGACCTTCATCTGTCCGTGGAAGACGATGGCCTCGGCTTGCCGCCTACGGGTCCGGTGGAAGGCGTGGGTTTGAGCAATACGCGCGAGCGCTTGCAGGCGATGTTCGGCGATAAAGCGCGCATGGATCTGTCGCGCCGCGCGAGTGGCGGCACACGCGTGGAGTTGCGCTTTCCCTTTGTGGCGGAGAGCAGCTCGTGACGATAGCGCGCCTACGCGCCTTGCTGGTCGACGACGAAATGCTTGCGCGCGTAGCGTTGCGTCAAGCGTTGGCCACGCATGCGGATGTCGACGTGGTGGGGGAGTGCGGCAACGTGCAGGAAGCGGCGCAGGCTATCGCCGCCTTGTCGCCGGATCTGTTGTTTCTGGATATCCAGATGCCCGGCGGCGACGGTTTCACCCTGCTGCGCGACCACGACGCCACCGACTTGCCCTTGGTCGTTTTCACGACGGCATTCGCCAATCACGCGCTGGAAGCGTTCGACGTCAACGCCATCGACTATGTGCTGAAGCCGATCGACCAAGCACGTTTCGATCAAGCGATGGATCGCGTCAAAAAACATTGGCACGGATTGCAGCGCGACCGTCGGCCGGCGTCGGCGGATGGCAACGGTCACTATATCAAGCGCATCAGCGTGCAGACCGACGAGCGCAGCGTGGTGATTCCGGTGGCGGATATCGACTGGGTACGCGCGGACGACAACTATGTGCGCATTCATGTGGGTAGTCATTCGTATCTGCATCGCGAAACGCTGCGCCATTTGTGCGAGACGCTGGACCCGAATCACTTTCTGCGCATTCACCGCAGCATCGTGGTCAATATGAATCGCATTCGCGAAGTGCACACACTGTTTCAAGGACATGCCGAAGTGGTGTTGCACGACGGCACGCGCCTGGATTTGAGCCGCCGATTCCGCAATGCGGCGCGGCTCGCGCTCGGCATTCGCTGACCGCTTGCCGCGATCCATCGACCGCTCGCCCCAAGGCGCGACCGATCGTCACAAATAACGTGCTCCATGTCCGACGTCGCCCGAAGGTAACGGCTGCGGCCGAATCACGCCCTCCAAGGCGCACGGTCTATCGAGGAGCGAACGACGGATGTTCGGCTATTACTTACTGCTGGCGCTGCACAGCTTTCGGCGCAGCCCGGGTTTGACGGCATTGATGGTGATCATCATGGGTGTCGGCGTGGCCGCGTCGATGACGACATATGCTGTGTTTCGCGCCGTATCCGGCAATCCGTTGCCGGACAAATCGGCGCAACTGTTCGTGCCGCAGATCGACAATCGGGGTCCGCAAAACGGCTCGACGCGCAACAACTTGCCCGATGCGCTGACGTATACCGACGCCATGGCCTTGATGCAGGCGCACGTTGCCACACGACAAACGGCCATCTATCCGATCGTCGGCACGGTGGTGCCGCAAGACGGATCGCATCGTCCGTTCGCGGCAAACGGTTATGCAGCGTATGCGGATTTCTTTCCGATGTTCGAGACGCCTTTCGAATACGGCAGCGCTTGGAACGATGGCGACGATCAGCGCCATGCCGGCGTGATCGTGATCAGCGACCAACTCAATCGCGCGCTGTTCGGCGGCGCGAACAGCGTCGGTCGCACGCTCGACGTGGACGGGCACGACTATCGCATCGTCGGCGTCGTCGATCATTGGAATCCGCAGCCGCGTTTCTACGACGTCAACAACGGATACAGCTTCGGCGACGCGCCGGATTACTACGTGCCGTTTACGCGCGCCATCGATTTGCAAATCGGCAGCAACGGCAACAATAACTGCGCCGGTTCGCTCAAAGCGCTATCGCCGGGCTGGAACGGCTGGCTGCAATCGGAATGCGTGTGGGTGTCGATGTGGCTGGAATTGCCCAATGCAGCGGCTGCGTTGCGTTACCAGCAATTTCTGGGTGGCTACGCCGCGGATCAGCAGCGGCACGGCCGGTTTCATTGGGCGAGCAACGTGCGCTTGTTCAATCTGATGGATTGGCTAGACCACGAAGGCGTGGCGCCGCCAGAAACCACGGTATCGCTGTTGGTGGCGGGCGGTTTTCTGCTGGTGTGCCTGGTCAATACCGTGGGATTGCTGCTGGCGAAAATCATGCGGCGCGCGGGCGAGATCGGCGTGCGCCGCGCCTTGGGCGCATCGCGTGGCGAAATCTATCGGCAGTTTGTCGCCGAGGCGACCGTGATCGGTATATCGGGTGGATTGCTGGGCTTGCTGTTGACGGCCTTGGGCATGCGCGGCACGGATCTTTTGTTCGAGCCGGACATCGCCAAGCTGGCGCATCTCACTGTCGGCCTGATTGGCGTGACCGTGTCGTTGGCGGTGGTGGCGACGGTGATTGCGGGCTTGTATCCCGCGTGGCGGGCGGCGCACGTGCAGCCGTCGTGGCAGCTGAAATCGCAGTGAGGCGAGCGTGATGCAAATAAGGCCCATTTTGTCCGCGCTGTGGCATCACAAAGCCGGCACCGCGTTGATCGTGCTGCAGATCGCGCTGACGCTGGCGATCGTGTGCAATGCGCTATTTATCATCCATCAACGCGTGGTGCGTCTGTCGCGACCCAGCGGCGTCGACGAAGCGAATGTGCTGGTGATCCAGAATCAATGGATCGGCCAACAGGCGCCGGCGCAGCTGCAGGCGCTGATGGCGTCCGATCTGCAAACCTTGCGTCGCCTGCCCGGCGTCGGCGATGTCTACGCCACCAATGCCTATCCGCTCGGCAACGGCGGTTGGTCCAAAGGCGTGCGCTATACGATGGATCAGAAAAGCGCGACGTCGCCGACAGGCATTTATTTTGCCGACGAGCACACGCTGGCGACGCTCGGCCTGAAACTCGTCGCCGGGCGCAATTTTCGTGCGGACGAGATCGGCGACATGGGCGCACGCGATGTGTTGACGCCGCGCACGATCATCGTCACCCGGGCGTTGGCGGACAAATTGTTTCCGGGCGGCAACGCGGTCGGGCAGCAAATATGCGTCGGCAGTGCGCCGCCCAGCATCATCATCGGCGTTGTGGAGCGTATGCAAACCTGGATCGGCAGTTTTTCCGAAGCCTGGGTCGAACGCTCCACGCTTGTGCCATTTCGCCTGCTCGCAAGCACGACGACCTACATGGTGCACGTGCAGCCCGGTGCGATGGCAAGCGTCGTGCAGGCGGCGTCGCAGGCGCTTATCGCGGCGAATCCGCAGCGCGTGATCGGTCCGAAAGATGTGATGACGTACGGCCAGATTCGCACCATCGCTTATCGAAGCGATCGCGGTATTGCGATCTTGATGGGCGTGATTTGCGCGGTGCTGTTGGCGACGACGGCTGCGGGCATCGTCGGCCTGACCAGTTTCTGGGTGAGCCAGCGGCGCAAGCATATCGGCGTGCGCCGGGCGTTGGGCGCGACGAAGGGCGACATTCTCAGCTACTTTTGCACCGAAAACCTGTTGATCAGCACGGGCGGCGTGATGCTCGGCGCCGTGCTGACGGTGTTGCTCAATGTGTTGCTGATCGATCGCTTCGAAATGCAGAGGTTGTCGATTGCGTATCTGGTCGTCGGCGTCGTCGCGGTGGTGTTGCTCGGTCAGTCCGCTGTTTTCGTGCCGGCCTGGCGCGCATCCAACGTGTCGCCGGTGGAAGCGTCGCGAACGGTGTAGCTGGTGCTGGTCATTTGTAACGCATCGGCGACACGCGTCGCGGCCTGATAGGCATCGCCGACCGGTTGATCGGTGTAGCGTTGCGCGCCGTGGTTCCAGGCGTCGCCCATCGCAAACCAGTCGATGGTCTTGGGTGGCGCGCCGGAACGCAGCGATTCGTCGAGCGACTGAAAGTAGGTTTGCCAGCGCAGGCGATAGTAGTCGCGCGTGAGGCCCGCCCAATCCTTGTTGCCGTAGTCGTGCAGGCTCGCGCCTTCGCTCGCTTTGCGATCGCCCCACGTGGTGAGCAGGGAGCGCACGTCGTAATTCAGGCGTACTAGTTCATTGGGCGTCGATGCCCACGGTTGCACCTGGTTCAACCAGTTGCCGACAAGAAAGTAGCGGTTGGTCGCCAGCACCTGATCTTGCAGGTCCATAAATTGCAACCAGCGCTGCGTCAGCGTGTGCAAGCGCGATTCGTTTTTGGCGTCGTACGCGGCCTTGATCTGTGGCAACAGCATGCGGCTTTCGTTGGCCAGTGTTTGGCGCGCGATATCCACCAGATCGTATTGATAGGTTTCGCTCACGCGCAGTTCCGGCGCGACCTGCAACATAGCGGGCAGGGCTTGCTTGAACACATCGCCGCTGTAGCGCAACGCCTCAGGCGACCAATTCGACGCGCGATTGACGGTCAGGCTGGGCTGCGCGTCGAACAAGGATTCCTGCGCGGCGTCGCGCTCGCTGTTGAACGGCACATCGGTGATGTGCAGATCGTATGCGGTATGCAACAACACATTCCACGCCGCCAGCGCATGCGGATCGGCAGCTCCATAGCGGCGTTGCACATAATCCGCTGTCCATGCGGCGATATCGATAGGCTCGCTGCGCCACGCCATTTCGGTGAACAGATCGAAGGCGAACGGATTGGTGTTCATGCCTTCGGTAAACAGCGCCGTGCCGATCATATTGCCGTTGGTGCGACCCAGGCGTTGCAGTCGCTCGGTGATGTTCTGCGTGTTGGCGCCCAGCGTGGTGCGTCCGCCGAATTCCCAAATGCCGCCGAACAGGAATGGCGCGTTCTGAAAATCTTTCTGGCGGTCGTCGCGCGGCACGTGGTCGTGATCGATATCGATAATCAGAAGATGATTGCGATCCACGCCCGAAAGCAGATCCTGCCGAGGATTGCCTTGCCAGGCCAGCATCATCCATCGCGCGCCGGGATGCGCGGCGAGCAGCGCGTTTTGCACATCGCGCGCCGCTTCCGGTACGGGCACGTCGCCGGAGTCGCCGCCTTCCTGGAATACTTCCATGTCGTAGATAGTGCTATCGCCGTACAACTCGCGTTGATGGCGATAAAACGCGGCGGCCAGTTTTGCGAACATCGGATCGCGCGGATCGAGCCAGCCGGGACGCGTGAATCCGGCCCATTCGCCTTGCGGCACCACATGCGATTTCGGGAATCGTGTTTGGAAATCCGCCGGCACCACGCCGTAGAAACCGGGCAGAACGGGTGTGATGCCGAGCTCCCGAAGGCGCGCGATGATCCTCTGCGCAGATGTGACGCGCTTTTGCATCAGCACGCTGCTGATCGGCCCGTCGAAGCAGCACAAATTGCCCATCAACTGCCAGTTCTGATGTGCGGGTTGCGTGATCCAGTTGCGGATGTCGCCATCGGCATAGCCGAAATCGCGGAAGGTTTGGTAAAGCACGAAATCGGTGCCGCGTTCGATCATCATCGCGTTGACGCCCGACAGCGCCAGTACGTCGATTTCGCGCTCCCAGCGCGCCCAATCCCAATACGGCGAGGTGTAGCCGTCGACGTTTTCGTTCAACGCGTAGCGATAGGTGTACGGCGTTTCCTTTTCGATCACCGCGGTGGGCAAGGGGAAGGCGGCAGCGCCGACGCGATCGCCATTGGGCGAGATCTGCACGTGCGCGACATATTTCAAATACCAGTTCACGCCAAACAGCAATGCGCTCGGCGTGCTGCCTTCCACCTTGATGCGGCCGTTGTCGCTCGAAATGCGAAAACGTTCGTGACCGTTGGGCGAGATCATCGTGCCGAGTTCGAACTGCGACGCCTGGTGCGGCAGCAAGCGCGTCAGCACGGCTTGTTCGGGTTGTGTGTTGAAGGCGGTGGCCGGCGCTGCTTGCGCGTGGATGCCCGCGCTAGCAAACGTCAGGACGACAGCGGCACACCAAAACCGGAAGAAACGTTTACGCATGGCGGAAGGCACGATGAGCGGTACGGGGGCGTTCGGGCGTGCTTCCTGCTTGGAGCTCCAGCAAATCTAAGGCGCAAATGCGCTTGCTGACGCTCAGTCCGAATCGGGTTCTTTCCGCAGCATAACGAGGTTGCGCAGAAAAATGGCCAAGGTCACCGCTTCGCCGATAATGAAAACCGCTTCGCGCTGATGGATGGCGTAGCTCAACAAGATCACGCCGCCGGCCACGCTGAGATACCAGAACATCGGCGGAATCAGGCTCTGGCCGCGCGATTCGCTATACAGCCACTGCACCATAAAGCGCGCGCCGAAGATGATCTGACCGATCAGTCCAGCGCCGACCCACAAGGTTTGGGTGCTTAGCGACACGTCGTTCTCCAGGAAATCGGCAGCGGGGCGGCAAAACAGGGACGAATAGTCACGAGGCGAGCCCCGACGCGTCGGTCACCGGTTCTTTTTTTACTCGGCGATGCAGCTGCAGATTGCGCAGGTAGATCAACAGGCCGCCGACCTGGCCCACGATAAACACCGGGTCTTTCTTGTAGCAGGCGTAGCAAAGCAGCAGCACCGCGCCGATGACGCTGGCGTACCAAAACGCCATGGGCATCACGCTGCGCCGCTTGTATTCGCTGTAGATCCACTGCAGCAGAAACCGGCCGGAAAACACGGTCTGGCCGATCAATCCCAGCACCAGCCAGGCGTTGTTGAGCATTCCCATTCAGGTTTCTCGAAGGCGGTAGAGGCGGGATTCCGCCCTTTTCCAGGGGTAAACATGCGAACTATAAGACAGGGACGTCGAACGCGTCTCGAACGGTGAGCCGCGAGGCCGCTCAAATGCCCTGGCTTCCGGTCTATGGACCTCGGCCTAAGGATGCTCTGACCCATTCTACGTAGGCGGCATGATGTCCAGAGGGCTCGCAGGGTGTGTTGCGTGGCGCAGGGCAGACTGGCCGTCTGTTCAAGCCACGCGGCGCAGCCTGCGAGCCCTCTGGACATCACCCTTCGGGCCGGCTTGTCCGTTTGCATGCCTTCGGCCCATCGTCTCGACAGACAGCCAGTCTGCCTTCACCGATGGTCCTGTGGCCTGCAAACGGACAAGCCGGTGACGCCTACGTAGAATGGGTCAGAGCATCCTTACCCAGTCTACGCTGCGCCGGTTGTCAGCGACCTTTCCGCCACTCGCTTGGGAATGCCATGAAATTTCTGGTGATGATCTACAACGACGACACCCTGCTGGACGCCCTGCCGGCCGGCCAGTACGACACGATGATGAACGGCTGCTTCAAGCACGCCGACGAATTGCGTGCGGAAGGGCATTTGCTGGACTCCATGCAGTTGGAGCCGCCCGCCAAAACCAAGACCGTGCGCGTGCGCAACAACCGCACCACGGTGGTCGACGGGCCGTTTGCGGAGGCGCGGGAATACCTGGGCGGCTTCAATCTGATCGAAGCGGCGAATATCGATGAGGCCGTTCGTATCGCACAGTCGTTTCCGTGGGCGGCGACGGGGTGCATCGAGGTGCGTCCGGTGCGGGATATCGATGCGGAGCGTCGGCGCGTGGGCGCGTGACGTTGCTTTTAGTTCCCTCTCCCCTTCGGGGAGAGGGTTAGGGTGAGGGGTCGGGCTTGCGGGAAACCTCAACCGAACATTCTTTGATGAAAGAAATATCAGTCGAGGTTGACCCTTCGCCCCAGCCCTCTTCCTCGCTCCTCAAAGCGCGGCCATCCATGGCCACTCCCCGCGTCCCAAAGGGGAGAGGGAGCAAGAGCAGCTCAAGTCACCGGCTTTTCCTCTTCCTCATCCAACGGCAATACATCGTCGAAGATGCTGTAGTCGATCACATTTACACCGTTTTCGTTCCGGCGCACTAGATCGACATAACGGTGATTCCAGCGCACTTCTTTGATGCTCCACTGCGTGCGCGCCATCATCGATTGCGAAGTGGTTTCGTCCATCCCTTCGATGGTGAGCAGCAGCGAGGTTTCGCTTCCTTCAAGACTCTCGGGTGTTTCGTTGAACAGCGGGCTGGTTTCGTCGATGACGTGCATCAGGCTCCAGCTCAGCACGAAGACGGGGTGCTCGTTGCGCACCAGTTTTAAATCTTCGATGCGGCGAATCTGAAAACCTTCGGGCGAGGTATACAAGCGCAGCAGATGCAATTGCGCGGAGGCCTGCGCGATAAGGTTCTGGCGCATATTGGCCGCGCGCATCATCAGCGTTTGCTTGCCGTCGATCATGCGTACGATGGGATGTTTGCCGAACAGAATCTTCGCTTGCGGCCGCGAAAAGCGCGCGAAGATCAAACCGGTGAACACGGCGATATTGCCCATGCCGACGATGATTTCCACCGTCGCCACCACATGGGTGTACACCGACGCCGGATGCATGTCGCCGTAACCCACGGTCGCGAGCGTTTCCACGCTGAAGAAAAACGCGCCGGCCAAGCCCTTCGGATATTGGTTGGCGATGCCGGTGGGATCGATCTGGTAGACCATCGCGAACACGGCGTTGAACATCAGGAACACGCTCACCGCCACGCCGAAAAAGGCCGGCCAACTGATGGTAAGCGCGCGGTGGTAGAAGTCGTCCCAGAGACGCTCGTTCAGCCCTTCGGAAACGAACGGACGTCCGCCGATCGTGACGACGCGCGGTCGCAGCCAGAATGCCAACTTGCGCTTGACGCCCATCCTCGAAAACTCCGTGTTCTCGTTACCGTGAAGGGATTGTAGCGCTGGCCCGATGCCGCCCGGCATCCGTTGCGCGCGCAGCCAGTCGGCGCGGTAAGCTTGCTGGCCCCACCCGACGGTAGCGTCTCATGCTCAGGCTTATCGGTTTCGACGGCGACGACACGCTTTGGCATAGCGAGGGCTATTACCGCGACGCCAGCGCGCGCTTCGTCGAGATCATCGGGCGCTATGTGGACGTGAGCGACACCCACGTGCAGGCCGGCATGCTGGCGACCGAGCGGCGCAATCTGAAGTTGTTCGGCTACGGCGCCAAGGGCATGACGCTGTCGATGGTGGAGACCGCCATCGCGATTACCGAAGGACGCATTTCCGCGGCCGATATTCATCACTTGGTGGAAGCCGGCAAAACCGTGCTGCAACATCCGGTGGAATTGCTGCCGGGCGTGCGCGATGCGGTGGCGAAGGTGGCGGAACATCACGAGGTGGTGTTGATCACCAAAGGCGATCTGTTCCACCAGGAAAAGAAAGTGGCGCAGTCGGGCCTGGCGGATTTGTTTCATCGCATCGAAATCGTATCGGAAAAAGATATCGCCACGTATCGCCGTGTGCTTGCCGAGTTTTCGCTGGAGCCCGCGCAGTTCGCGATGGTGGGCAATTCGTTGCGTTCGGATATCGAACCGGTGATTCGCATGGGCGGGTGGGGCGTGCATATGCCTTATCACGTCACATGGGAGCACGAGATGGAAAACGGTTTGGGCGATGCGGATGCACCGCGCATGCTCACCGTCGAGGCGCCGGACGGCATTCCCGCCGCGATTGCGCAATTGGTCGAACGCTCGGCGATGTGAGGCGAACATGCTGACGGAACGCGCCATTCAATGTCCGTATTGCGGCGAGCGCATCGGGATCGTTGTCGATGCTTCGGCTGGCGATCAGAGCTACATCGAAGACTGTCAGGTGTGTTGCCGGCCGATCAGCATCGAGGTGTGGATCGATGCGGATGAGGATGTGCATGTGAGTGCGACAGGCGAAGACGACGTTTGACTCCGCCGCGAACGGCTCCCTCCCCTACGTGCAGTAGGGGAGGGCTGGGGTGGGGTGAAGCGCGCTTTTCGCGCGGTGTTTCTGCTGTTTGGCAAGCTCGTGCGACCCCACCCCGGCCCTCCCCTGCACGCAGGGGAGGGAGCGAATCGCGAATCAATACAACTGGGACGAATCCACGATGCCGATGCCCAAGTCCTCGAGCGTCGCGCGCGTCGCCACATCGCTCTCCGGTGTCACCGGCCGCGTCAGATCCCACACCACATGCGCGCGGAAACCCAGCGCCAACGCATCCTGCACGGTCCACAGCACGCACACATCGCGCGCCAGACCCACGGCATAAATCTCGCTGACCTCGCGCTCCCGTAGCCAGCCGGCAAGCCCGGTATTCGGGCGCTGGCCGTCCGGGCCATGGTTTTCGCGAAAGGCGCTGTAGGAGTCCACGTCCGGCCGGTTGCCTTTGCGCAGCACCAGATCCACCGGCGACCAGTCGATCGCAGGGTGCAACGCTGCGCCGGGCGTGTTTTGGACACAGTGATCGGGCCATAGCGTTTGCGGGTGGCCGTACAGCGGTATCGTCTGGAATGGGCTTTTCCCAGCGTGCGTGCTGGCGAAGGAGATGTGCCCAGGCGGGTGCCAGTCCTGCGTCGCCACGTTTTGCCGGAACAGGCGACGGCGCAGCAGTCGGTCGATGCCGGGAACGATGGCGTCCCCGTCGTGGCAGGCCAGCGCGCCGCCGGGCATAAAATCCGGCTGCACGTCGACAAGAATCAGGGCGGCGTTGGGATGCATCGCATGATTCCACTTCGGATCGGCGGCATAATGCAAGCGCTACTTCTGGCGTGGGGGAACCGATGCATTACGACCAATCGTGGATGGGCTACGGACTGGTGGGCGGCCTCGAGGCCGGCGCCATCAGCGCGGTCGTGGCATTGGTGTTGTATTGGATCGTTCACGCGTTCGGTCGCCGGAATGGTTGGACGCCGTTGCGCGAGATCACTATCGCCTTCTTGCTGTCTGTCTTGTTCACCGCCAGCGGCGATTTGTGGGATCTGCTTTATTTCAGCTACGCGCGCATGGATTCGATCGAGTTTTTGAAAGTGCGCTTGGCGCAGGTGCACGATCCGGACAACATCGGCCTGCGCGTGTTCTGGGAATTGCTGGGCGCGTTCGTCGGCGCGGCGTTGGGGTGGATTCTGCGCGGTGGCGATTGGCGACGCGCGTTTCGCGGCGATTGAAATTTACAGGATCGGATCGAACAAACGCGCAACATGCATAGCGAGGCGTCGCGGGTACGCGGCGTTGCGATATTCGTCGCGCGTGATTTCCACGGCTTTGTCGAAATCCTCGATCAACATGCGTTCCACCGCCTCGGCAAACGCGCGATCCACGCTCAACGCGCCGATTTCGAAATTGAGCCGGAACGATCGGTTGTCCAGATTCATGCTGCCGACGCAGGCGGTGTCGTCGTCGATCAAGATCACTTTTTGATGCACGAATCCTGGTTGATAACGGAAGATGCGGATGCCCGCTTCGATGGCGTCGTACGCATGCAGCGTGGAAGCAAGAAACACCGCGTGATGGTCCGGACGCGAGGGAATCAGCACACGCACGTCCACGCCGCGCATCACCGCCAGGCGCAATGCCGAGAGCACGGCCTGGTCGGGTACGAAGTAGGGCGATGTCAGCCATAGCCGTTGGGTCGCGGCGTTGATCGCCACGGTGAAGAACAGCGAGCAACTTTCTTGTGGATCGGCCGGCCCCGTGGGTGCGATCAAGGTATACGCGCTCCCGTGCGCGGCGAGCGGCGACAGCAGCGGCGGCAGTTCGCCGGTGACCCAGTGCCAATCTTCGGCAAAGCTGCGTTGCAGATCGAACACGGCGGGGCCCGACAGTTGCAGATGCGTATCGCGCCACGGTGCGAGCGGCGGTTTCAGGCCGAGATATTCGTCGCCGACATTGAGTCCGCCGAGAAAACCCACATGACCGTCGACCACCACGATCTTGCGGTGATTGCGAAAATTGAGTTGAAAGCGGTTGCTGTGTCGCCGCGTGTCGAAGGAGTGGATGGCTACGCCTCCTTGCTGCAGCGTTTCCACGTAATGCTTGGGCAACGCGTGACTGCCGATGCCGTCGAACAGCACAAAAACACGCACGCCTGCCGAAGCACGTTCAAGCAATGCGTGCTGCATGCGTCGGCCAAGCTGGTCGTCGTGGAAAATAAAAAATTGCACAAGGATGCATTGTTCCGCTTGGGCGATGGCTTTGAAGATCGCGTCAAACGTCGCATCGCCGTCGATCAGCAGTTGCAGCTCTTGCCCCGGATGAAACGTGCCGTGCAGCATCTGTGCGAGCGCGTCGTAGCGCATGCACGATTCGGGCGTGCCGGTGGGTTCGTCGCGTGGTGAGGCTTGTCGCAAGCGCTGACGATGCGTGCGGTGCAACGACACATAACCCGAGAAGTGACTACGCCCCAGATACAGATATGGAATCAACGTGACATAGGGCAGCAAGCTCAAACCCAGCACCCATGCAAACGCGCCTTGCGGCGTGCGTGTGTGCATCACGGCATGCATCGCGGCGAGAATGCCCGCCACGTGCAACAGAAGAGCCAGTGTCGTGAGGATCTGCGTGAGAGCCATGATGGGTGCGCGCGATTCGGTCCTGCGCAACGATCACCCAGATCAGGCTCTCACCGCAACGTCTGGCGTGAGGCCAGGGGTCAATCGCCGAGCAATCGCTCCGCAAGCTGTCGCGCCTGCTGGCGAATTTCCGGCATGGCGGTGGATTCCCACAGGGTGCCGCGCAGCATGCTGCCGATGGCGAAGAAACGCGGCCACGGCGTACCGCCATGCACGATGCGCCCGTCTGGTGCGGCCTGGATGCCGAGCCCGAACGGATCGGAGTGGATATGGCCGTTGGTGACCAATTGCTGCAACAAAGTATGCGGCGTGCGGCGAATATCGTTGTCCAGACCGATGCTTTGCACGATCAGGTCGGCGTCCAGCGTGCGTTCCTGATTTTCGCCTCTCGGCAAATACGTCATGCGCAAACCGTTCTCGGCGAGCGAAACGCTGTGCACATGGCCGCTGATGCGTTGTAGTCGCCCTTCCTTTTCCAAGGCTTTGATCGCTTGCGCAACGGGCGGGGGCAAGCGATGACGCGCACGCTCCCACGTCGAGCGCGCATGGCGGAGAAAGCGTGCGCGATCGGCCTGCGACAGCAATCCCCACAAAGCTTGCGTGTGCGGACGCAGGCAATCGACCACGAGGCGCCAATCGTCGGCTTGTTCGATGGCGTCGCGCATCAGATGCATCCACGTGCGCACATCGGGTGCGTCGCGCATGGATTCGATGAGTTCGTCGCTGTCCTCGTAAGGCAGCGCTGCGCTGGATTGATGCACTTCCGGCAACAGGCCGTGCCGGGAAATGGCGGTGAAACGCGCATTTGGCCATTGCGCGGCCAGCTCGATGATCACATCGACGGCGGTAAGGCCAAGGCCGATCACCAACACGTGATGCGCTTGCGTATCCGGTTTGGCGTCGGCCAGCAACGACCACGGTTTGGTGACATAGCGGCCACTGGCGAGCGCGGCTTCGTCCACCTGCGGCAGCGCCTGTGGCGGCAGCGTGCCGAGCGCAAGCACAGCGGCTTCGACTTCTGTGGCGGTTTCGCCCTGAAAGATGGTGACGCCGCTGTTTTCCGGCACCATCGCATCGACTTCGTACGGCACGATGCGTACGTCGTGGCCGTTCTCTTTAGCGCGTGCGAGCGCCGCCGTCGTTTCCGCTTCGAGGTATTCGCCGTACCAACATCGCGGCAGGAAATCCGTGCCGGCAATGTTGGGATCGCGCTTTTGCATGTATTCCAGAAAGCCGCTGGGACGATTGGCAAACATGCCCATCGACGCGGCGCGCACATTCAACAAATGACGTTGCGAACGCGTGCCGTACGCCAAACCGCGGCTGGGCGTGCCGCCGCCGGTGTACCAATCCAGATGCAGCGGCTGCGACACGGGACGCTCCAGCAATTCGCTGAGCAGCGTAGCTCCCGCGGCGCCGCCGCCAATAATGGCGACGCGTCGAAACATGTCACTCCTTGTGTTCGGATTCAGCTAGACGGGTAGTGCTGTTGATATCAGACGCGAAGCGGTCCGGCAATCCGTGCGCGTTGCGGCTGGCTCAACCAGTACGGTTCGGATTGGACTTGCTCGTACGTGGCGTAATCGTCGAGGTCGCCACCGTAGACGTGCAAGGTCAGCGCGGTTTCTTGCCGCGAAAGATTGCGACAGCGATGCATGTACGGCGGATCGGCGTCGAACCACGTCGCATCGCCCGGGCCTAGCCAATCGCGCCCGCGCAATTGCCACGGTTCGGATGTGCTCGCACGCGACCACGATTCCACTTCGAGCGCGCCATACAAGCTCAACTCGATACCCCACAAACCAGCATGATCGTGCGACGGCGAGCTGTAGCCCGGCGGCCACGCCATCACCAATACGCTAACGCCAGGACGCCCACGGCGCGCCAGCAACCAGCGTTCGAATCCGCGATTGCGCGCACGCAGATCGTGCAACCCATCGGCCAACGCTTGCGCGTTGTGATGAATGATGGCGCCGAGTTCGCGTGCGAGCGAAGCGAGATCCGGATTTTTTTCGCGCCCTTGGTCAAGCGCGATATCACGTAAAGCCTTGAGGCTGTGACGGTACGTACGCATAAGGTTCGTAGGCAGCCATAGATGGTGGCAGTGGAGCATGCGCAGCGTTAAATGGTCGTAAGGCGAAACTGTATAACTATGACTTCCGAAGCATGTAACGCGGAACACGTCGGCCTATGCTTATTCCGGACATGAAATTGACTGCACACACTCTGCGGACAATTTCTTAAACCTTTATCGGATGGCATGCATCTCACGCACGACCGATGTAGGAGGAATGGACATGATCGAATTGATGGGAATCGCCCTAGTCGTGGGCGCGCTATGGGTCGTCGGCTCGATAGTCGGCTTGATGTTCAAGCTTGTTTTCGGCTTGATCGGTGGCGTTTTTCACCTGCTCGCGGGCGCAGTGGGGTTGTTTATCGGCGGACTGGTGATGTTGCTGGTGTTGCCGCTAATCGCGCTGTCGTTGCTGCCGGTGTTTCTACCCGCGCTGATTTTGTTTGGATTGATCTGGGCTGTCGTGCACTTCGCACGCCGTCCAACGACAACGTCTGTAGCGCGCTGATCGTCGCGCAGTTGAATCGTTAAAAAAATGCCCGGTCTGCCGAAAAGCAAACCGGGCAATATTCTTGGGTTTACATTTCCTGCAACGCAAAATCGACTGGCACGCGCGCCCACGCTTTCACGGCATGGCCGTCGATCACGGCCGGTTGGAATTGCCACGATCCAAGCACCTGGTCGCGCGCGCTTTTATCCAGCAAGGGATAACCGCTAGTGTGTTCGACCACTACGTCGACCGGCTTGCCGGTTTCATCAACCAGCACGCGCAACAGCACGGTGCCTTGCATGTGCATGCGCGCGGCTTGCGCCGGGAATTTCAACGGCGCGGAACGATACGCGAGCGACACCACACCGGGCGCGATGCTGGGCGGCCCTTGCGTCGACGGCGGCGCAGAAGGCAGGGCGTTGTGCGACGGTTCGGTCACGGTTGGCGCGATGACCGGCGGTGTTAGCGGTTGCTGGTGCACCACGGGCTTGGGCGCCACGACGGGCACAGGTTTGTGGAACGGTTTGATGTCGATTGCCGGCGGCTGCTCCACCTTCGGCGGTGGCATGTGGAAATCGATGGTGGTGGGTCTGGACGTTTCGATGACGGCGGCGAACTGCGGCGCCAACGGACGCAGAGCAAAAAGCAGGGCAGCGAGATTGAACGCGATGGCTGCACTGAGTGCAGCAATCCGCACCATGTCTGGTTGCGGACGACGAGCGACAGCCAGGCTTGCGGACGACATAAGACGACCTCCTGACGACGATGTGGTTGTAGGCACCAAACACGGCGTGTGGGGACACGGGGGATCGTGGCCGGTGCGGCTTCAGCGTATGCCTGATTTCTCGGTTTGTGCAATAGCCGTCCAAACCGCGTGAAAAAACATCGACTTTTTCACTGGCGATAAACGCCCCTGCCGCGACAGTGCCGTGGCTTCGGCCCAGGCCGGGGCCGACAAGGACGGTTGATGGGCCAGAGCGCCTTCGGGGATTTACCTAAGCTGCGACACCTCGGTGGTGAGAGACCCTTCGTGAGCGAAGGAGCGCGTTCACTCACATTGGAAGAGGGATACGCAAGTCATGAAACCAACCAATCCATGGCGGATATCGTGGAAGAGCGCTTGCGCGCTCGCACTCGTAGCAATCGTCGGGGCGTGCGGCGTGGCCGCCGCCGCTGATGGCGCAACGACAACGTTTACGCCCAAGGCCGTCAACGAATTCACCGCGCAAGCGCGACCGCAAGGCGTGCCGACCGACTACGTTGTCACGCCGAACGGCTTCTTCGCCCCATCGTGCGTGCAACGCGTGCAGGAAAACGAAAAGCTGCATGGGGACGGCAGCATCGAAGCGGCCGACGGCACGTTGCGCAAACCCGCGGCATGCACGCAAGCGCACTTCCGGTTCGACGGCACGCGTGTGGAGCCCAACGGAAGTTTCTCGATGCCGCCGATCGATGCGCGCGCCAATCCCACCATCAACGGCTGGGTGGAAGACGCCAACTACGATAGCTCCGTCAATATCGGCAAGATCGTGGCGACATGGAAAGTGCCGAGCACGCCGAGCAAACAATCCGGCCAGACCGATTACTTTTTCCCGGGCTTGGAACAGTTGCCGACAGTAGAAAGCATTCTGCAGCCGGTGCTCGGCTATGACGCTTTCAGCGGCACCACATGGACGCTGTCGAGTTGGAACTGCTGCGTAAGCGGCACCACGTATTACAGCGGTCCCATCAACGTCAACGTGGGCGACACGATTCTCGGCACCACCGCGTGCAAAGCAGCCAACAGTTGCGGCACCTGGGCGATCACGTCCAAAGATGTCACGACTGGTAAGAGCACTACGCTCAACACCGATCCTTACGGCAACCTGCGCTGGGTGTTTGGCGGCGTGATGGAGGTTTACGGCGTCAGCAGTTGCAACGAACTGCCTGCCAGTTCGCCTTTGGTGTACTCAAGCATTGCGGTTTACAACACCGCTTTCAGCAAGATATCCAGCACGCCGTGGGGTGCGGATTATCCGATCGGATCGGGTACGCCGCAGTGCAGCTACAACGTGTCGACGACCTCCAGCAGCGTCACGCTCAGGTACTGACGTCGACCTCGATACGCTCCCCCGCGCGGCTAGCCGCCGGGGGAGTTTTTTTGCGAAAAAAAACCCCGCACGGGAATGCGGGGCTGCAGGATTTGCGGATATCGGGGAGGCGACATCCGCGATAAAGAGTTTGTGAAAATGCGGCTTGGAGTCGCGTGCAAGCTATGTGATGACGGTCTTCACGAATCTCGATTCGTGATCTCTTCGACAATTTATGCGGCTCGCAATGAGAGGCTATGCCGGAATTTCGGTATGGCGTGGGATGCAATCGTCATCGAGCGCTGAACTACACGTTCCCTCTCCCCTCTGGGGAGAGGGAACGGTTGCATCACTTCTTTTGCGACGGAATAAACTGCGTGCGAACCGCTTCCGCCAATTGATCCGGCGGCAGCAGGCCCTGGCCGATGATGAAATCGTTGAAGGCCTTCTGATTGAAGTCCTTGCCGAGCGCCAGTTCGGTTTGCAAACGCGTTTGCTGGATACGCATGTAGCCGTAGAAATACGCGGTGGCCTGACCTGGGCTGTTGAAGGTGAAGCGATCCAGTTCTTCGTTGGTCATCGCTTCGGACAGGCCGACGTCATAACGCAGCACGTCGTGCGCGCGCTCTTTGGTGATCAGGCCGAGATTCAACATCGGATCGAGGAACGCACGCGCGGCGCGCACCAGACGGAACTGCAACGTGATGAACTGCCCGGCCGGCGGCTCATACGGCTGCATTTCCGATTCCGCATACAACGCCCAGCCTTCCACGTTGACGCTGTTGAAGGCGAATACGCTGCGCGCCAGCGAGACGCCGCGCTCCACCATCGCGGAGAACTGCAGCTCGTGGCCGGGGCGTCCTTCATGCGAGGTGAGCGTCCACGCGGCGGCTTTGAAGGTGAAATCGTCGTAGCTGCTGTCGGACGAGGCGCCTTTCTGCGTCGGATTGCCCATCGTCAGCACAAACGTGCCGCGCTCGCCGTGATTGTCGATCAGCGGCGGCGGATCCATATGCGGCGCGGGTTGGTTGGCGGTTTCCGCATCGGAGGCTACGCGCATCTGCATCGCCCGCTGCGGCAGCGTCACGATATTTTTGCTGCGAATGATGTCTTCGATCTTGCCGATCACGTCGTGATACCACGGCTCGACGTCATTCCTGCCGAGTTGCTGCTTTTTGAGCGCTTTCAGCACATCGCGATAGTCGTTGGAGCTGAAGCCTTCGTCCTTGGCGACGACCGGCGCCATCATCTGCATCGCCGAGCGAACCTCGACGAATTCCATTTGCGCTTGCTTGATCAGATCTTCCGGCGAAATATCGATGCCGACCGCTTTGAGGTTGTACGCGTACAACGGTTCCGGCAAACGGAAATCGGTGCGCTGACGCGGCACGATGGTGCTGCGCACCCAGCTGTCGTAGTCCTTGAATTGCGCGTCCATCGCATCGAGCGCCGCCTTGGCATCGGCGTTGTCGAGCTTGTACTTGACGAACAATTGCCGGATGCCTTGCGCGTAGCGCTGGCTGTTGCTCAGCTGCTGGTCGACATTGCCTTTGTAGGGGCCGAGCAGCTTTTTATCGGACATGCGGGCGAGGGTTTGTGCTTCGACCAGCTTGATCATCGGCGTGCAGCCCGGAGCGGTACCGACATAGCATTGCAGGCGCTTGATCGCGTTCGGCCGACGCTTGGCGTCGATCTCGTCGCGTAGCAGCGAGAATTCGCCGTTGAAAATAAGCTGACCCAGATCCTGATACGGCAGCATGTATTTGTCGTTGAGATCGATGCTTTCGATATTGAGATTCGCCGCCTTGATCATGATTTGCAGATCTTGGCGAACGTTGGTGTCTTTCTCGGTGGCCAGCATGCCTTGCAACTTGGTTCGCGCATCGGCGAAGGCGGCGCGCAGACGCGCATCCGAATTCGGCTTCAGGTCGATCACCTTGTCGTCGTAACCGGGCAGACCCAGTTGCGTGGCGGTTTCGGGTTGGAAGCGGGCGATGGCATCCAGCAATACCTTGGCATCGCTGTTACTACGTTCGACCCAGGACTGCGCCGGCGTGCCTTGAGCGTAAGCCGATCCGGTGGCAGCCAGGGCGATCGCCGCGGCGAGGGCGAGACGTTTGATCATGACCAATATCCCCATGCGTGTGGTCCAGCGAGCTTATTCGCTGTGGCGCCGCGTGCGCCATGTACCGAATGGGATACGCCACACAGACCTTACATATGGAACAGCCAGACACCCGCCGCTAGCGCCACCATCGTTAGCGAGATCACCAGTTTCACCAGGGCGCCGAACAGCAAGCCGAGCCAGGTGCCGATCCCCACGTGCGCGGATCGAAGCACGCTTTTGCTGGAGACCAATTCGCCGACCAAAGCGCCCACGAATGGCCCGAAGATAAGCCCGGGCAGACCGAAGAACATGCCGACGATCGTGCCGATGGAAGCTCCCCAGATGGACGTGGAGCTCGCACCGACCCGTTTGGCGCCAAGCGAGGCGGCGATAAAGTCCATCGCTACCCCAAGCACGGCCAGCGCGCCCAGCACGATCAGCCACACCATGCCCAGATGCTGGTAGTTGTCCAAGGCCGCGGCCAGCCAGATGCCACCGAAGATCATCGGCACGCCTGGCACATTCGGCACCACCGTGCCGATCAAGCCGCCCACGATCAAGGCGACGGCGAGCACGTAAAGGAAGATATCCATGATCAACATGCTGTAATCCTTGGTGGGAGCGGCGACAATAATCGCTCGCCGTTTTTCGGCGATCGAGCCTAATACTCATTTGATCGACAAGCCCGTGCTAGATAACCCCACCCTGCTGAAGGCCGATGAACTGGGCCGCATCGAGATCGTCGAATGCGACGGGGTGCGGTGCATTCGGCGCGATATTCGCGCGGCGCGGTGGTGGGCGCGCCTGTTCGCCTATCGCGCCGCCGCGCGCGAGGCGCGGGCGTTGGCGAAGTTGGACGGTATCGATGGCGTGCCACGCTTGCTGGCGTGGAATGGACACGAACTGCTGCGCAGCTATATCGCCGGCAAGCCGATGCAGCAGGCGCAGCCAGCCGATCCGAGGTATTACCGCGACGCGCTACGCTTGCTTGCGCAACTGCATCGGCGCGGCATCGTGCATAACGACTTGGCGAAAGAACCGAACTGGCTGGTGCAGGACGACGGGCGTCCGGCGCTGGTGGATTTTCAAATCGCCTGGACGCGCGGAAAACGCGGTCGTTTGTTCCGCATGCTGGCGCGCGAAGATGTGCGTCATCTGCTCAAGCACAAACGCACGTATTGCGCACATGCGCTCAGCGCGCGCCAACGCACCATGTTGAATACGCCGGCGCCGCATTCGCGTTTATGGCGCGCGACCGGCAAGCGGCTTTACAAGCTGATTGCGCGTCGCGTGTTTGGTTATTGGGATAACGAGGGGAAAGGTCGCGTGCGGGATTGAGCGCTGCTGACCCATTTCGTGTTCGTCAGCGTCACGTATCTACGCACCGAATCTGCCTCCTCCCCTACGTGTAGTAGGGGAGGGTTGGGGTGGGGTGAAGTGAAGCAACCTCGCCGTGAATTCCAGCGATGCGGCACGCACAAGCAACCCCACCCCAGCCCTCCCCTGCAAGCAGGGGAGGGAGTGATGCGACATTCGCATGTTGTGTTGGCGGCGACAGGCCGAACTTATTTCTCGACGAACGCTCGCTCGATCACATAATCACCCGGCTCGCGCGTGCGCGGCGACGCCTGAAAACCACGCGCATCGAGCAAGGCGCAAAGATCGTCGAGCATCGCAGGGCTACCGCACAACATCACGCGATCGGTGTCGGGATTGAGCGTCGGCAGGCCGATGGTAGCGGCCATCGCGCCGTCTACGATGTTGTCGGTCATGCGGCCGCGATTGCGGAACGGTTCGCGCGTGACGGTGGGGTAGTAGATCAACTTTTCGCGCACCAGTTCGCCGAGCAATTCGTGCTGAGGCAGTTCGTTCTCAAGATAATTGGCGTAAGCGAGATCGCTGACGTTACGCACGCCGTGCGCGAGCACGATTTTGTCGAAACGCTCGTAGGTTTCCGGATCGCGGATGACGCTCATAAACGGCGCGAGCCCCGTGCCGGTGCCGAGCAGATACAAATGTTTGCCGGGCTTCAGATCGGTCAATACCAGGGTGCCGGTGGGCTTGCGGCTGACGGTCAGTTGCTCGCCCGGCTTCAAATGCTGAAGACGCGAGGTGAGCGGACCGTTTTCCACCTTGATCGAAAAGAACTCCAGATGTTCTTCCCAGCTGGCGCTGGCGATCGAATACGCGCGCATCAGCGGACGGCCGTCCACTTCCAGGCCGATCATCACGAACTGTCCGCTGTCGAAACGAAAGCCGGGGTCGCGCGTGGTGCGGAAGCTGAAAAGGTTGTCGTTCCAGTGATGAACGTCGATAACTTGTTCGGTCGCCAAAGCCACCATGGTGAAGGTCTTCTCGGGTTGCAAAAGGGGAGATGCGAGCCACTGTTTCGTGCGGGGATCGCGCTTGCCGCGCGCCTGGCGTGCTGACTGGGGGATCGTGGTCGCCCGCGCATTTTACGCGATTGCCCGCACCCGCGCCTGTACCGACCCATAGCGACGGTCTATCGAATCCGGGCAGAATGCCGCGGGGCCGAACTCGAAAGGGGATGTATGGATACACAAGCGCCGCATCAAGTGCACCCGCACCATGTCCACCAGCGTCATTTCGACCGGCTGGTTATGCTTTCCGACGGCATTTTCGCGATCGCGCTGACTTTGTCCGCCGTGGAGTTGAAGCCCGAGATGTCGCCGGGCAAAAGCCTTGCGCAGATCTGGGCGACGCCGCTGGGCATCTATTTTCTATGCTTTTTTATCGTCAGCGGCGTCTGGGCGCGACATCGGCGCACGTTGGCGCATCTGCAGAAGACGGATCTGTTCGTGACGCTGTCGAGCTTGCTGATGCTGAGCCTGGTGGGTCTGACGCCGGTTTTCATTCGCGAAATGCTGACCGACGAAAACACCGCTAACGTCAACGGCATGCTGCTGTATGCACTGTTGTTGATGGCCACGTATCTGTCGTTGTTCGTGGGGTGGGGTTACGCGGCGTTTATCGCCCGACTTGCACCCAGCGTCCCGCGGCCGCGTGCGTGGGCATGGTTGCTGGAAGACTTGTTTGTGGTGGTGCTGTTTGGCGCGGTCGCGCTTTTCAGCATTCATTGGCAGGTGTTGGCGGGTGCTGCGGTGATAGTCGGGATTGCGCTGCGCATTGCGACCCGGCGGCTGGAAAGCGCGGCGAAAAAGCTCGACTGAGGGTTTTCCGACGGTTTTCGATGCGAGATCGGCCGCAGGGTGATGGCCGTGCCGCTAAAATGCCGAGCCATGCACAGCATCAACGCACTCGATTACCGGCTTTCCGTCGCACCCATGATGGACTGGACGGACCGGCATTGCCGTTATTTCCATCGCCTGCTTTCGCCCCACGCGCGTCTTTACACCGAAATGGTGACCAGCGCGGCGCTGGTGCGTGGCAAGCAGTTGCGGCTGCTTGAACACAGTCAGCAAGAACACCCGGTCGCGCTGCAATTGGGCGGCAGCGATCCGCACGAGCTGGCGGAAGCGGCGCGTTACGGCGCGCAGGCCGGTTACGACGAAATCAATCTCAATGTCGGGTGCCCGTCCGATCGCGTGCAATCGGGTCGCTTTGGCGCGTGCCTGATGCGCGAACCGGCCTTGGTGGGCGATTGCGTCAAAGCGATGCGCGATGCGGTGACGGTGCCAGTAACGGTGAAGTGTCGCATCGGCGTGGACGATCAGGACGACTACGCGGACCTGCAGCATTTCACCGAGACGATGCTGCAAGCCGGCGTCGAAGTGTTGGTGGTGCATGCGCGCAAAGCGTGGCTGGAAGGTTTGTCGCCGAAAGAAAACCGCGAGATTCCGCCGCTCGATTATCAGCGCGTGTATCGCCTCAAGCGCGAGTTTCCGCAGCTGGTGGTGGTGATCAACGGCGGCATCACCACGGTGGAGGCAGTGCAAGAACATCTGGCGCACGTGGATGGGGTGATGCTTGGGCGGGCGGCGTATCACGACCCGTATGTGCTCGCCCGCGTGGAAGCGGCGCTCTATGACGAACCGCTGCCCGCCCGCGAAAGCGTCATGCGGCATATGCGGCCGTATATCGAAGCGGAGCTGGCACGCGGCACCGCGCTCAAGCACATCTGCCGCCATCTGCTCGGGTTGTATCAGGGGGAACCGGGCGCGCGTGGCTTCCGACGGACCTTGAGCGAAGGGGCGCATCTGCCGGGGGCGGGGTGGCCGCTGATCGAGCAGGCGATGGCGCCGATGCTGGCGGTCGCTTAGCGCGAGCACGGCACAGGCGCCTGTCTGGTCATGGGGCAGCTCCAGGGTCCGTTCAGCCGTCCGGCCGCTATTCAGCCCCAGTTGTTCAGTATGTCCCGTCAGCCGGCTCCTGCTGGCCTCAACCACATGGGAATATGGCTTTGAAGCACCTCGCATGGATGGCCGCAGCCGGGCTGTTGATAGCCGGTGCGGTTGCCGCCCAGTCATCGCCGCAGCAACCGGGCCTGACGCTTGACCAGGCCGTCACACAAGTCCAACAGCAGGTTGGCGGAAAAGTACTGTCGGCAGAGCCCCGGCATATCGGTCGTCGAACGGAGTACCGGATCAAGGTGCTCACGCCCGATGGGCACGTGCGGGTCATCGCCGTGTCCTCGGATGCCACGCATGTGCCGCCTGCGGCACAATCCACCAAGAAATCCCCTAACGGCGGAAGCAAGAAGGAGAAACACTGATGCGCATCCTCCTGGTCGAAGACGAAGCGCCGCTGCGTGAAACGCTTGCGGCTCGACTCAAACGCGACGGGTTTGCCGTGGACGCCGCCCAGGACGGCGAAGAGGGCATCTACCTCGGCCGCGAAGTGCCGTTCGATCTGGCGATCATCGATCTGGGCTTGCCCAAGATGTCGGGCATGGATCTGGTCAAGGCGCTGCGCGAAGCCGGCCAACGCTATCCGATCCTGATTCTTACCGCGCGCGGCAGCTGGCAGGACAAGGTCGAAGGCCTCAAGCACGGCGCCGACGACTACCTGGTCAAGCCGTTCCATGTGGAAGAACTGCTGGCGCGCATCAACGCACTCGTGCGTCGCGCGAGCGGCTGGTCGAAGCCGGTGTTGGCGTGCGGCCCGATCAAGCTGGACACCACCGCGCAAACGGTTACCGTGGAAGGCAAGCCAGTGGATCTCACCAGCTACGAATACAAAGTGCTGGAATACCTGATGCTGCATGCCGGCGAGCTGGTGTCCAAAGCCGATTTGACCGAACACATCTATCAACAGGATTTCGATCGCGATTCGAACGTGTTGGAAGTCTTCATCGGACGCCTGCGCAGAAAGCTGGATCCGGAAGGCACGTTGAAACCCATCGAGACGGTGCGTGGACGCGGGTACCGCTTTGCCATCCCTCGCAGCGAAGACGAATGAAGCAGCCGCGCGCCGCCCGTTTTCGCTGGCGGCGCGCGCAGCGCTCACGACGGGACTCGTACTGGCCGCCTTTCTAGGCGCCATCGGGTGGACGTTGTCGCGCACGTACGCGGCCGGCGAACTCAATAAGCTGCAGGATCGCCTGCACGACTACACCATCACGTACATTGCCGGCACCGACCCGCGTCGCGACGGCACGCCCATCCTGCCCGATTCGCCACCGGATCCGATGTTCGCGATTCCGGGTTCCGGCTTATACGCCGTGGTGCTGGGCGAGAACGGATTCCATTGGGAATCGTCGTCGGCGCTGCAGCGCGATTTCAGTTTTCTGCATCCGTTGCAGCCGGGGCAGCAGCAATTTATCGGTCCGGTCGATACCGAACTTGGACGGCTGTATTACTACAGCTTCGGCGTCGCGCTCGATGTGCCTGATCGCGCGCCCGTGCATCTCACCTTTACGGTGGCGCAAACTGAAGAAGAACTGGAAAGCAACATGGCGGTCTACCGGCGCAGCCTGGTCGGATGGCTCGCCACGCTCGGCGTGATGTTGATCGTGCTGCAATTGTTGCTGCTGCGTTGGAGCCTTACGCCGTTGCGCAAAGTGGCCAGCGATATGAGCCGCGTCGAACGCGGCAACAGCGATCATCTGGATAGCCAATACCCCGCCGAACTCACCGGTCTCACCGAACGCATCAACGCGTTTATCGAAAGCGAACGCGAACAGCGCACGCGTTATCGCAACACGCTCGCCGATCTCGCGCACAGCTTGAAAACGCCGTTGGCGGTGATGCGCTCGCAAGTGGAATCGTCCAGCGATTTACCTGGCGCGACGCGCACGCCGATCCTGGATCAGGTGCGGCGCATGGACGAGTTGGTGGCGTATCAGCTTGCACGCGCCGCCACGACGGGACGCCAGACGTTCGCCAGCGCGGTGCCGATTGCGGGCCACGCGGAAGATCTCGTGCAAAGCCTGGAAAAGGTCTACGCCGCAAAGAATGTCCTTTGCGAATTCGATATCGAAGACGGCGCGGCGTTTTACGGCGAGCAGGGCGACTTGCTGGAGCTGATGGGCAACCTGCTCGAAAACGGATTCAAGTGGGCGGGTCACCACGTCTTGCTGGTCGTGCAGATGCGGCAACAGTCGGGGCGTTCGCGCCCGGGGTTATCGCTCAGCGTCGAAGACGACGGTCCCGGCATCGACGAAGACAAGGTAGAAAAAGTTCTGCAGCGCGGCGTGCGCGGCGACGAGCGCGTCAAAGGACACGGTATCGGCTTGTCGATCGTGCAGGACATCGTGCGCGCCTATAACGGCGAGCTGACCGTGGATCGTTCCCCGGAATTCGGCGGCGCGCGGTTTAGCGTGGTGTTGCCGCCGACTTAGCGGCGATTACCGATTACTGGATCGAACCGGGCAACAGAGACTGCCAGCTCAGTCCAGAAGCTCCACGCGACGAACCGTCCGGTGTGGCGTCGGCGCCGCCCAGGTGCGCCGGGCTGTCATCCATCGTGCTGTTGGATGCGTTCGACACGTGACTGTTGGTGGACGGGACGGACGAGGTGCTGTTGGTGCGCGGCACG
Source organism: Dyella sp. 2HG41-7 (assembly GCF_021390675.1). NCBI lineage: Bacteria > Pseudomonadati > Pseudomonadota > Gammaproteobacteria > Lysobacterales > Rhodanobacteraceae > Dyella > Dyella sp. 2HG41-7. Next base: position 3,684,841 of record NZ_JAJEJV010000004.1, on the reverse strand, counting down.
CTCACGCTGTCCCCGTTGGACGCGGAAGACGTCTCGTGACTGCTGCTGCGATCGCTGCCGCTATGGCCGGTGCAGCCTGCGCTGACGCTGTTTCCGGCTGCAGCAGCGCCTGCGGCCGCCGCATTGGCGATGGCCCCAAAACTCAGCAAGCATCCGAGCAGCAATGGTGTGGCGCGCATGGCGTAAAGCCCCCGTAGGCATAATGCCTATCCTTCGGATGGTCCCACGATCCCTGTCAGGTTGCCAGTGCCCTGGCTGTAGGGGCTCGCCTGGGGCCTGTCCGCGTTGTTGGCATGGCCCTAAAATCCCCCGATGCGATATTTCCGCCTTTCCATGCCGATGCAGCCCGCGCCGGCCATTTGTCTCCTGGATTCCTGAGACCATGCAGCCGCAAGACCTTCTGGCCGCACTGGCTTCCGGGGAGACGCTTTCTGGCTCCCGGCTGGCCGCCGAATCGGGCATTACCCGCGCGGCGATCTGGAAGCAGATCGAGGCGCTGCGTCACCGTGGCGTGCCCATCGAATCCGCCGGCGCGGCGGGCTACCGGCTGCCCTGGACGATCCAGATGTTGGATGAGGCGTTTATCCGCAGCGACCTGCCTGTGGCCGTCAGTCGGTCCCTGGGTGCGCTCGACCTCTACTGGGAGCTGGATTCCACCTCCAGCGAACTGCAACGCCGCGGCGGCGGCGCGCCGGATTTCAGTATCGTGATGGCGGAAACGCAGACGGCGGGCCGCGGCCGACGCGGGCGCAGTTGGTTGTCGCCGCCTGGACTGAACATCTATATCTCCTGTCTGAAGCGATTCGACGCGGGGTTCGCCGCGTTGTCGGGCTTGTCGCTCGCCACTGGGGTGATCGTGCTGCGCGCGCTGCACGCGCTCGGCATTCACGGCCCGCGCCTGAAGTGGCCGAACGACGTGTTGGCCGACGGTGGCAAGCTGGCCGGCATTCTGGTCGAGCTCAGTGGCGAATATCAGGGTCCCTGCGCGGCGGTGATCGGCATCGGCCTCAATCTGCGGCTCACCGATGCGTTGCGCGAGCAGGCCGGTCAACCGGTGTGCGATCTGGCTGAGCTCGCCCAGGGAACACCGCCCGATCGCAATCGCGCGGCGGCGGCGTTGATCGCCAGCCTGGTCGAAGGGCTGAATCAATTCGAGCGCGACGGCTTCGAAGCGTTCCTCGACGAATACGCCGAACACGACGCCTTGCACGGCGTGCCGCTGCGCGTCAGTGGACCGGCGGGCGATCTCGATGGCACGGGCGCGGGCATCGATGTGCGCGGCGCGCTGCAACTGCAAACGGCAACCGGCCTGCAACGTATCGACAGCGCCGACATCACGGTGCGGCGCACATGAAATTGCTACTCGATCTGGGCAATACGCGACTGAAATGGGCGATGGTCGATGGCGATCGATGGATCGCACAGGGCGCGGTGGCGTGGGACGTCGATGTCTCCGCCGCGCTGGCGCAGGCATGGAACGCGCTCGAACGTCCGCAACGCGTGTTGGGCGCTTCCGTGGTGGATACCCAGCGCGAGCTTCACGTCGAACGCGTTGCGCTCGAAGTGTTTGCGCTGCGCGCCGAATGGGTGCGCACGCCGGCCGAAGCGTGCGGCGTGCGCATCGCATACGCTGATCCGCAACGGCTGGGCGTGGATCGTTTTCTCGCGATGGTCGCCGCGCATGCAACAGGCAAAGCACCGTGCGTACTTGCCGGTATCGGCACTGCGCTCACGCTCGATGCATTGACCGCCGACGGCCAGCATCTGGGCGGATTGATCGCGCCCGGTCCGTGGCTGATGCAGCAATCCTTGCTCGGCGCGACCGCGCGCGTGCGTCCCGAACATCCGGGCGCCATTCGCGATATCGCCGACAACACGGCCGACGCCGTGGCATCCGGCTGCTGGCATGCGGTCGCCGCCCTGATCGACCGGTTCGCCACAAACATCGCCAAGCAGCATCCCAATGGCACGCAACGTGTGTTGATGGATGGCGGCGATGCGGCGGCATTGCTGCCGTTGCTTGGCGTATCTGCCGAGCTGGCGGCCGACAGCGTGCTGCGTGGACTGCTTGTGTGGTCGGCCTCACATCCGCTGCGCGCAACCTCCTAGAATCGGTGACGTCCAGGGGGAAGCCGATGGTTCTGCGCCTGCTATTTGTTCTGTTGATTGCTTTGAATATCGCCGTCGGCGCGTGGCTGCTGCTTGGGCAGAACGAAGCGCATCGCAGCTTCGCCAATGATCCGGGCGTGCCGAAACTCAAATTGCTTTCGGAATTACCGCCGCCTGCCACCACCGTCGCCCACGCAGCGTCGTCCACACCGTCGGCCGCAACCTCCGCGTCCTCGCCCGCGGTCGCCGCGTCGAACGCATTGACGCCCGCATCGCCGAACGCGAATGCGCTGAGCTATACCTGCATGGCGTTGGGACCGTTCGCAACGCAGGAAGATTTGCGCATCGTGCGCAACGAACTCGGCGCGCAGACGCTGCGCATGCGCGCGCGTCAGGAACAAATTACGGAATCGCGCGGCTGGTGGGTGTATTTGCCACCCAGCCCGAGTCATGCCGCCGCGCTGGCGCAGGCTCGTCAACTGGGCGCGCGCAATATCCAGGATTATTTCGTCGTCGGTTCCGGCGACAACCAGAACACCGTGTCGTTGGGCCTATTCAAAGATCCGGCCAACGCGCGCAAACGCCGCGACGATATCGTCGCCGCTGGCTTCCCGGCGCAGATGAGCGAGCGCACCGAAACCGTGCCGGAATACTGGCTGGATCTGATTCCGCTGGATAGCAAGCATTTCGATTGGCGCAGCCGGATTCACGACCCGGGGATCGGGTCGCATAGTACGGGCTGTTTTTGAGTGAGAGCCTGTTAGAATAGACGGCCCACGCCGGCATAGCTCAGTTGGTAGAGCAACCGCCTTGTAAGCGGTAGGTCGTCTGTTCGAGTCAGACTGTCGGCACCAGATTCAACAAAAAAGCCCGCATTGCTGCGGGCTTTTTTTATGCATTGCTGCAAAACGGATTCGTTACTGGGCGTTCGCCGTCTGGCTTTGCTGCAGCAAACGATTCATCGCTTCGCGATGCTGCGCGTTCAGCACCTGCAGATTCTTTTGCGCGGCATCTTCTTCGACGACTTCCGCGTGAACCGTTTGCGACAATTGCTGAATCTGGCCGAGCATCGGTTGAGGAAGTCGAAGCACGCCGGTTTTATCGATGGACGACCGACCGACCGCGCGTTGCGCGACGTCGAGCACTTGGTTGGCGGTATCGATGTAACGGATTTCCACGTCGAAGTAGCGGCCGAACGCCTGGTCGGCGTTGAGGCGTGATGATTTGAATCCTTCCAGCGCAGCCGGCATGTTCGTCAGCGTCGCTTGATTCCGATCTTCGAAAGCCAGAAGCGCCGCGCGGTGCTCGTCGATCAGAGTGCGATATTGCGCGAGCGAAGCTCGGCTTTGCGCGATGCCCTCGGCGGATACCAAGCGTTCCGGCGTCAAAACAAGCTCCATATGAAGATCGCGTCGCGTCTGCTCGCGCGTTTTCTCTTGCTGCTTGAAGGCGGCCGTGTTTTGGGTCATCTGCTCAAGCGCTATTTGCATCGGCGATTTTTCGCCGCCGTCGATCGACGGCGCGCCGGATGCGGCGGACGTGCTGGAGGCAGGCGTTTTGTTGGTGGCGATGTTGTTCAGCGCGAGCAAGGCGTCATGCTCGCCGCGACTGCGTTCTCGTTGGTTGTCGACCGCCACGGAGAAAAACGTCAGCGGCACGAGCACCGTCCACGTGACGAGAAACGTGCGTACATAATGAAATTTCGCCAGCCAACGCAAAACGCCGGCAATCAACGCCGCGAACAACAAATTGCCGACGACGTGACCGCCCTGCAGACCGACGTGGTAGGCGTCCGACGACTGCCCATAAAGCCGGTTGCCGCACCAGATCGTTGCGACCAGCAGCGCGATAAACCAGATCGTTGCGATGATCGGCGACACGTCGGCCCCGGTGGTGCCGGTCGCGCGTGCGCGGGGCGTATACCGGCCCGAATTGGCGCCCGGATGGCGGGCCTTTCCGACGATCAAATCGCACGAACGGCAAACCGTTGAGCCGGCGGAAGTCTCCGCCCCGCATACCGAACACGTCATGTTGTCCCCCTGGATGGCGCGAAATGGCGCCGTTTCGCCCTGTTTCGCCGTTATAGCAGAAGCCGGTTGCGCGTAATCGGTTGCCGGCCTCCCCGGTTGGGCCACCCCGCGCGGACCCGCTACACTTGTCTATCCATGCAAGACATCACGAGAAAAACGCTATGAAAAAGCAGGTTGCGCTGGTCGGCGTGCCGACTGACATCGGTGCGGGGCATCGGGGCGCTTCCATGGGGCCCGAAGCGCTGCGCGTGGCGCAGCTGGCGGAGAAGTTGCGCCGTCGCGGCCTGGACGTGATTGATCGCGGGAATCTGCACGGCCCGATGAATCCGTGGCAGCCGCCGGAAAACGGTTATCGCCATCTGCCGGAAGTGATCTCGTGGAACACCGCAGTGCACGGCGCGATCCATCACGAACTGCAGGCCGGACGCTTGCCGATCATGCTGGGCGGCGATCATTGCTTGGCGATCGGTTCGATCAGCGCGGTAGCGCGTCATTGTCGCGAACAGGGCCGCACGTTGCGCGTGCTGTGGCTCGATGCGCATGCCGATTTCAACACCTCGCAAGTCACGCCGTCCGGCAACATTCACGGCATGCCGGTGGCGTGTCTGTGCGGAAACGGTCCACGCGAACTGGTGGAAATCGGCGATCACGTGCCATCGGTCACGCCGGACGTCTTTCGCCAGATCGGCATTCGCTCGGTGGATGAGGGCGAGAAGCGTCTGGTGCGTCAAGCAAAGATGGACATCTACGACATGCGCCACATCGACGAAGTGGGCATCAAGCGCACGATGGAAGAGGCGCTCGATGGCGTCGACGAAAACACGCATCTGCATGTGAGCTTCGACGTGGATTTTCTCGATCCGTCCATCGCCCCCGGTGTCGGCACCACGGTGCGCGGCGGTCCGACTTATCGCGAAGCCCAGCTGTGCATGGAGATGATCGCCGATACCGGTCGTTTGGCTTCGCTGGATATCGTGGAATTGAACCCGGCCTACGATAAGCGCAACGCCACGGCGAAGCTGGCGGTGGAGTTGGTCGAGTCGTTGTTCGGCAAATCCACCTTGATGCGCGAGCCCGACTGAGTCCTTACACTGCGAAATCCAACCCGCGCGTGACGCGGATTCCTTATTCTTGCACCCATCCGATTTCATCGCATGCAAACCCGCGTTCTCACAGGCATCACCACCACCGGCACCCCGCATCTGGGCAATTACGTCGGCGCGATTCGCCCGGCGATCGCCGCCAGCCGTCGCGCCGATGTGGATGCGTTTTTTTTCATGGCCGACTATCACGCGCTGATCAAGAGCGACGACGCGGCCCGCATCGAACGTTCGCGCCTGGAAATCGCCGCCACGTGGCTGGCGGCGGGGCTCGATCCGGAGAAGGTAACGTTCTACCGCCAGTCGGATATCCCGGAAATTCCGGAACTCACCTGGTTCCTCACCTGCGTCACCGCGAAAGGCTTGCTCAATCGCGCGCACGCGTACAAAGCCGCCGTGGATAAAAACACGGAATCCGGCGAAGACGCGGATGCAGGCGTCACCGCCGGCTTGTATATGTATCCGGTGCTGATGGCGGCCGACATTCTCGCGTTCAACGCGCAACAGGTGCCGGTGGGACGCGATCAGATTCAGCACATCGAAATGGCGCGCGATATCGCGCAGCGTTTCAATCACATCTATGGCCGCGAATTTTTCGTGTTGCCGGAAGTGGTGATCGAAGAACAAGTGGCGACGTTGCCGGGTTTGGACGGCCGTAAGATGTCCAAGAGCTACGACAACACCATTCCGTTGTTCGCCGGCGGCGCCAAGCAATTGCGCGAAACCATTCTTCGCATCGTTACCGACTCGCGTGCGCCGGGTGAATCGAAAGATGCGGAAGGCTCGGCGTTGTTTACGATTTTCCGCGCATTCGCCAGCGAAGCCGAAAGCGCAGCATTTCGTGTTGCGTTGGAAGAGGGCATCGGTTGGGGCGAAGCCAAGCAGATTTTGTTCGAGCGCGTCGAAACCGATATCGCGCCGATGCGCGAACGCTACGAGACGCTGATCGCCCGCCCTGCCGAGATCGAAGAGATTCTGCGAGAAGGCGCGCGCAAAGCGCGTGCGATCGCGTCGCCGAAAATTGCCGAGCTGCGCGATGCAATCGGCTTGCGCGGCATGACATCTGCACCCGTTGCGACGCGCAAATCCAAGCCGGCTTCCAAGGCGGTGAGGGCGCCGCGCTTTGCGAGTTTCCGCGACACCGACGGCAGCTTCCGCTTCCGCCTGTTCTCGGCGGAAGGCGAAGAATTGCTGCTGTCCAAGCCCTTCAAAAATCCCAAGGATGCCGGCGCCGTGCAGAAGCGTTTAAAAACGCTAGGCGGCGAAGCCGCGACGGTGCACACCTTGCCCAACTCCCTGGTGTTGGAACTCGACGGCGAACCTGTCGCCACGGCGCCGGATTATTCCGGCGATCTGGCGCGGGATGAAGCCATTACGTATCTGCGTGTGGCACTCGATATGCTCGCCGCACAAGAAAAAGCCGAGTAAACGCGTCGCGCGGCGAGTCACCCTCCGTCGAGCCGGATGCTGCAGAACGCCATCCGGCTCGGTCTAGCCGCCATTTCAAACCTTATTCGCGGCGATTACCCGCCAGATGGGTTAGGGCTGCCACCCGAAGGATTGGTACTACCGCCCGACGGATTGGTGGCGCCACTAGACGGGCTGCTGCTCTCGCTACCCGATGAGCTGCCGCCGGATGAGCTGCTCGACGAGCTGCCTACGGTCAGGCCCGACGCGTCCACGGTCTTCACACCTTTCACGCCTTTAGCGAGGCGAACCGCGTGGTTCTTCTCCGATTTCGAAGTGGCCGTGCCGGTCAACGTGACGGCGCCATCGGAGGTATTCACGGTGATATCGGACGCCTTGATGCCCTTGGCAGCGGCGAATTTGGACTTCACCTTGGTTGTAATCCAGGTGTCGTCGACTTTGCCCGGAACCGTTTCGTTGCTGGAACTGTTGCTGGAAGTCGATTGATCCGAGGTCGACGACGGCGTCATCGACGATGGTGCTTGTTGCTGCTGCATCGACGACGGCTGTTGTTGCTGCGGCATGGATGATGGCGATGATGCGCTCTGTGCCATCAGGCAGAACGGCGCCGCCGTAAAGGCCATCAAGATACCGGTGGCGAGGGATTTGCGCAGATAAGACAGGTTACGCATAGTGGCAGTCTCCTTGATCAGCTTCGGTCTGCCCGCCATCAACGCAGCTGCCAGCGGGCAGGCGCATCGCATTCGATCCGCAGCCGCATGGCATCAGATGCCGCGTGAAAAGCGCTGTTGCGAAACGTCAAGGAAGGTTGCGTCTGTTCAGCGATGTCGTGGTGTCGGCAATACAACGTTCGCCGTTTGTGCGAACGTTGCTCGCGCTGCACGATTCAAAGGCTCAAGCATTCAGAACAGATGCTTGAGCACTACGAACAGAATGCCTGCCAGCAGAATCGACGCTGGCAGCGTCAGCACCCACGCCATCAGCAGATTGCGCACGGTTGCCCACTGCAAGCCTGAACCGTTCGCCGCCATCGTGCCGGCGACGCCGGAGGTCAACACATGGGTGGTGCTGACGGGCAGGTGATACATGTCGGCGGCTTGAATCAGGCCCATGGCCACGAATTCGGCGGAGGCGCCTTGTGCGTACGTCAAATGCTCTTTGCCGATGCGTTCGCCCACCGTCACCACGATGCGCTTCCAGCCCACCATCGTGCCCAAGCCCAGCGCGAGCGCTACGGCCACCTTCACCCACGGCGGAATGAACTGCGTCGCTTTCTTGCCGATGTCTTGCCACGCCTTGAGCGTGCTGGCTTGATCTTGGGGTAATCCTGGTTGAGCTAGAACAAGCGGTATCGCTGAGTTGGCGAGGTAAATATCGTTGCGCACGTTGCTCATCTGATCCTGCGGCACGGCGCTGAGTGATGCGCGGTTCGCGACTTGATGATCGATATCGGCGATGAGCGCCGAAAGCGCAGGTACGGTGTCCGCCTGCAGTTTGCGCTGTTGCAGCGTCGCGGTGACGATGTCGCGCGGATTACCGTTCACCACGGCGCCATGGTCGATCACGCTCAGCGCTTGTTGAGCTTGCACCGACACTTGGTGGAAAGCGCTCACCTGATTGCCGGAGACGGCGCCATTTAACGCATACGCCGTAGGCACGGTGCCGATCAGAATCAGCATGATCAAGCCCATGCCTTTCTGGCCGTCGTTGGAGCCGTGACTGAAGCTGACGCCGGTGCAGGTCAAAATCAGCAACAGACGGATCGGCCACGGCGGCGGCTTGTTGCCTTCCGGCGCGCGATATAGCGCCGGAATTTTCACCAACGATTTCAGCAGCAGCATCAACAAGCCCGCGAGCAGAAAGCCGGCGATCGGCGAGAAGATCAAGCCGCGCAGCACGCCCATTGCTTGCGTCCAATCCACGCCGCTGGTGCCTGACTTCACGGCGGTGAGTTGGTTGGCCAGACCTACGCCGATGATCGATCCGATCAACGTATGCGACGACGAATTCGGCAAACCGAAATACCAGGTGCCGAGATTCCAGATGATGGCGGCGAGCAGCAACGCGAACACCATCGCGAAGCCCGCGTCGTTGCCTACTTGCAGAATCAATTCCACCGGAAGCAGCGACACGACGGTGAACGCCACTGCGCCGGATGAGTTCAGCACGCCGAGAAAGTTGAAGACGCCCGACCAAATCACTGCGAGATTCGCGGGCAGCGAATGCGTATAAATCACCGTCGCCACCGCATTGGCGGTGTCGTGAAAACCGTTGACGAATTCGAAGCCCAGCGCAATCAATAGCGCGATGCCAAGCAAGACGAAAGGCGCCGCAGAATGCGTACGCACGATGGAAAGATCGTTGATGAGATGCATGCCGGCGTAAACCGCGCCGATCATCAAGATGACGCAGAATAAAATGCCGAATACGCGTCCGGAACCCTGTGTGGATGTCGCGGTACTGGCAACAGTGGCTTCCGTCTGCATGAGCGTGCCCCTTTGTGATCAGCATCACGAAAGCTAAGCGTTGCGCAAGACAAACGCGTGACAGCGCCGGTCGTCATCGTGAAACGAAGCGGAAATTTCGCGTCCAGACAATAAAAAAGCGATCGCCGGTTGCAGCGGCGATCGCTTGAAAGTCCAGTTAGAACGTCCGCTAAGAATCGACTAACCGGTTTTCTTGCTTGTTGTGAGTTACTGCGCAGTGCTGGCCGAGCTCGGCACCGGATGCTGCGCCTTGAACTGCTGCCACTGTTCTTTGCGCGCTTCGAACGCAGCCTTGTTGCTGGTGTACTGCGTCTGCTGCGCGCTGGTCAGCACGGTGTTGTAGATCTGCGCGGTGGCGGCGGCGCGAGCCGTGATGCGAGCGCTGGTGAATGCGGCTTCAGCCTGGGCTAGGCTTGCGGCTGCGCTCTGATAGCCGGACGAGCTCGGCGACAACTGTTCGAACGCTTCGCGCTGCTGATGCACCGCTTCGCCCTGCGATTTCAGCGAGGTGCGGCTTTGCTGCACGATCTGCTTGATCTGAGCCTTCTGGGCATCCGTCAGGTTCATGCCGCGGAACGAAAGGCCGGCTTCCGCGCCGTGGTGGTGGCCGCCAAAGCCGCCTTCCTGTCCACCCGGGCCGGCGAGGGCCAGCGCGGAGCAGCCAAGGGCCGCGGCAAGGACGAGCGACAGGGTCATAGTCTTACGCATATCAAGCTCCTGCTTGGGTGAGGGGTGTTGGTGATTATTGGAATGCAGGAGCGCGTTTAAGATCTTTGCCAGTGTGTAAAGAAGGGTAAAGGGTGGCTGTCGTAAGCCATGCAAGGCGCGCGGCGGTTGTCATGCGATAGTAGTTACGTCCACGTTGAAGATACGCCTGCTGTATGTCTCGAATATTGATTGGTGACGACGACCGCGAACTGTGCGCGTTGCTTTCGGAGTATTTGCTCCGGGAAGGCTTGCACGTGGACGTCGTGCACGACGGCGAAGCCGTGCTGACGCGCTTGCGCGATCCGGCCTTGCGCCCTGATTTGCTGATACTCGATGTGATGATGCCCGGTCGCAGCGGCTTGGATACGTTGCGCGAATTGCGTGCGCAATATCGTTTGCCGGTAATCATGTTGTCCGGACGCGGCGAGCCGGTGGATCGCGTCGTGGGTCTGGAGTTGGGTGCGGACGACTATCTCTCCAAGCCGTGTTTGCCGCGCGAACTGCTTGCGCGCGTGCGTGCGCAATTGCGTCGGCACACGGTGGAAAGCGTTGGCGAACTGACAACGGGCGTTTTGCGTTTGTTGCCCGGCGAGCGTCGTGCGTTTGCCGGCGAGCAGGAACTCAATCTAACCGGCGCCGAATTCGCGTTGTTGCTGATGCTGGTGCAGCGCGCCGGGGAAGTAATCGACAAATCCTCGTTGACGCGCGTAGCGCTGGGTCGCGAGCTGGAGCGCTTCGATCGCAGCATCGACGTGCATGTCAGTCGTCTTCGTCACAAGCTGAGCGAGGCGTCGCCGCAATCGCCGCGCATCGACTCGGTTCGCGGTGCGGGTTACGTGCTTATTCCCCACAGCGGCGCGCAAGCATGACGACCTTCAAAAGCCCGTTTCGTAGTCCACTGTTCTGGCGTTTGCTGATTTCCGTGTGCATCGCCAACTTGCTGGTGCTGATGTTGGGGAGTTTGCTCACGCGCAGTTTCCTTGATTTCTCCATGCAACAGGATTTCGATTGGCCTGCCATGGCGCAATCAGCAAACGATGCGTTCGAAAAAAGCGGCAACAACGGTCTGGATGATTGGATAAGACAGAAGCGCGAGGAAGGCGTGGACGCCACGCTGTACCAAGGTGGCGAGCCGTTGCGTGAGGTGCGCTTTCCATCGCCCGTTCGTCACATGATTCCCGACTGGCTCTCGTCCGGTCACGATGTGGCGTTGCGTCCTTGGCCCGGCTTCTACATCGCCGTGCAGAACGTTACCGGTCCAGATGGTCAAGCGCGTCAACTTGTTGCGGTAAGCAGTTCGCGTACGCGCATTCCGCCGCGCACGCGCGAAAAGATTCTGCTCGCCGTGCAGCTTGCACTTTCGTTGTTGACTATCGGCATCATCGGTTGGTGGGTGGCGCGCAGCGTGTCGCGGCCCGTGGAAGCCATGCGCGCCGCAACGCGGAAAATGGCGACGGGCGAGTTCGCCACGCGTGTCGATCGGCGCTGGAGTAATGCGCAGGATGATCTCGGACAGCTTGCACGCGATTTCAATAGCATGGCGGAACGTATCGATACGCTAGTAACGCATGAGCGCAGCGTATTGCAGGATCTCTCGCACGAACTACGCTCGCCTTTGGCGCGTCTTCATCTAATACTCGACTTGACACAGCACAGCGCGAATTCGCGTGATGCGGCCGAGCATTTCGCGCGCGCCGAACGAGAAATCGTGCGTATGGATCGCATCACGTCGGAAATGCTGGCGTTATCCAGATTGGAAAGCGGTTTGCCAGGAATGATGCGTGAACCCGTCGATATCTCGGAAGTTGTCAACGATCGCGCGGAAGCGGCACGAATCGATGCTCAGGCGCGCAAGATCACGTTGCAGGTAATTGGCGATGAATCTGCCGTGGTGCAAGGAAGCGGCATTTTGCTGGAACGAGCTTTGGACAACGTGTTAGCGAACGCCATTAAGTTCAGTCCGCAAGGCAGCATTGTAAAGATGACCATTGCGCACGACGATCAGCACATCGTGGTGGGCATTCGCGATCAGGGTCCTGGCGTTCCTTTAGAAGAACTTGAGTTGTTATTTCGACCATTTTTTCGCGGTAGCAATGCAGCGCAGGCTGACGGTCATGGCCTTGGCTTGGCTATCGTTCAGCGTGTGATACAAGCGCACGACGGTCAGGTGGTCGCGAAAAACGCGGACGGCGGCGGCCTTGAAGTGTCTATTCGTTTGCCGATGGCTGCAGTCACGAAAAACGCGTGATCGCAGCATGCAATATGCGACGTTCGCGAATATTGCGTGCCGCGGTCACGCATCTGAATCGCTATGTCACCGTCGGCACCTTCTCGCGCGCCAGCACCTCCCGCACATGTACCAGTGAAGGACAGATATGTGCTGCCATGGCCGCCACATCTGGTGACGGATGTTTGATGTCCGGTACTAAAATGGCGCGCATTCCGGCAGCAGCAGCGGCCTTAATGCCAGCCTCCGAATCCTCCAGGACAGTGCAGCGCACGGGCGACACACCCAAACGTTCGGCGGCAAGCAGGAATAGATCGGGCGCGGGTTTGCCGCGATGCACTTGATCCGACGTGGCGAGTACCGGAAATCGATGTAATACGTGCACCGCTTCAAGTTTCTTGCGTGCCTCGCCACGTTCCGCGGAGGTAGCTACGGCTTTGGGAATGGCATGTTCTTCGAGGAAATCCAGCAGTTCGTGCAGGCCCGGCTTGGCGAGCACGTCGCCGGAATCCACGCGTTGTTGGAGGCGATGAAGAAAGTCGTCGCGAACGGCCTCAAGCGGAAATGCCGGGCCAAGTGCGTTGGCAATGAACCGTTCCGAATCGCGTTGATTTAACCCGATCAAGGCGGTACAGACCGCGCGAGGCATCTCGACTCCGTGAGCTTGTGCAGCGGCTTGCCATGCCTCGATCGCCAAGTTTTCGGTATCGACCATCAGGCCGTCCATGTCGAAAATAACAGCGTCTATGTGCATCCGTCGGTTCCTTTTCTCCTGACTCATGTCTCGGATAGCTGCGCTAACGGCAATCGTCCCTTACGAAAGCATCGGTCGGCCCAGAGCGAAGAACCCAAGTACCACAGTGGGTATGCCAACGCCACTATCGACCATGTTCGTACGTCGCTCACCATGCCCAGAGTTATTGGCAAAACAACCGCTATATAGGTGGCTGCGGCGAGCACGTTCAATCGTCGCAGAAACGGTAAACGCGACAAGCAGATGAAGTGCACCGGGGCGAACGTCAGCCCCGCCAATACAAGGATAACGACCATCTGTACGGTTTCCGGCGGATGGATATAAAACACGTGAAACGCGTAGACATTCCAAAGGGCGGGCAGCCCTGTATAAAGGCCTCGATCCTTGAGCGGATGGACGTTCGCAAAGTCGTACTGCGCCGCGAAGAGAATGATGCTAGCCCACAGAAGACCAGGGTGCGGAAGCAGGTGCGCTTGCCACAGTAAGAACACGGGCGCCACCGCAAAGGTGATGAAGTCGATGACCAGATCCAGTATGCCGCCGTCGATGGTAGGCAACACGCGGCGAACGTGCAGCCTGCGCGCAAAGTATCCGTCTGTCCCATCGACGGCAAATGCGATCGCCAATAACATTAGGCAGATTTCAAAACGCCGATTTGCCGCCGCGACCAACGCAAGGAATGCCAGCAAACCGCCTACGGCGGTATATGCGTGAACCATCATCGCGCAGATGCGTTGCCAATGCGTCACAACGGCAGCGCCGCTGCTGCTTGCTTGCGCTACGCTTCGCATGCTGCCCTCAGAGAGTAGCCAAGTACGTCGCACAATTCGTGCACTTCGTCTTCGCTGATAACGAGTGGCGGCCTCACCTTCACGAACGCGCCGCGGTCATACATGCTGATGCGCAGCAGAAGGCCGTTCTTCAAACATTCCTCGACGACGCGATGAGCCAGCGCGACATCAGGTTCTTTGCTCGTTCTGTCTTTGACCAACTCGATGCCGGTCATCAGTCCAAATCCGCGGACGACGCCGACGCAGGCGAAATCGCGCTGCAACGACTGCAGGCGATGAGCCAGAATCTCGCTGACATATCGCACGGACTCGAAGAAGCCTGGCGTGCGCATCACATCCACTGTCGCACGCACTGCCGCCATGGAGATCACGGAAGATGCCGACGTTAACGATCGCTCTCCCGCGTTCAATTGGCGCAAAGGCTCTTTCATCAGTACGCCGGCCGCGCCGGGAACGCCGATGCCGCTGATACCTTTGCTGACGACGATCATGTCGGGTTCGACGTCGTAATAGTCGGCCGCAAAGAACGAACCGGTTCGGCCAAAAGTCTGGATTTCATCCAGCACCAGCAACACGTTTCGTCGACGCAGGCGGCTATGCAGCGCCGCCCACCAATGTTTGGGCGGTGCGATCCCGCCGCCGGCACCCAAAATGGGTTCCCCGACGAACGCTGCCGTATCGTTCTCGCCCGTCGGCGCTGCGTCGACGGCATGCTCAATCGCATCGATGCATTCCAAATGACACGTATTGGGCTCGCGGTGCCAGCGGCAGCGATAGCAATCCGGCGGATCCACATGCACCGCCGGCAGGGGCGATATCGGCAGTCTGTTACATCTAAATGGCATGCCGGACACGCTGGTCGTCGCAATGGTCTGGCCATGGTGTCCTGCGCGAAACGTTATCAAGCTTCGCTTGCCAGTCGCGGCCCACGCGTGACGAATAGCTTGTTCTACCGCGGTGCTGCCACCTGTCGAACCTTTGAAGTGGCAATGCGTTAAGCCGCGAGGTGCGACATCTACCAATGCGCGTGCTGCGGCTTCTACTTCGGGGTGTTGAAACGAACTGGATAGATGTAACAGCCCTGTCGACAGGACGTCGCTCACTGCGCGTGTCACTGCGGGATGCCCGTATCCCAGATTGACGTTGAACGTGCCCGCACAGCCGTCCAAATAGCGCATGCCGTTCGCTTCGACGAGATAGCAACCTTCGGCCGAGACAAATTTGGGAAGCGCCGCGACTGGATAGGCCAGTGCAGAGTCTTCCGTGCTCGCGTCCCCCTTCGGCTGTGCAAGGATCTGCTCGTTCACCACAGTCAGGTTCATCGTGATCCCCCGTTGGTTGCTGTTATGGATGTTTCGAGGAATAGCCGTGCGCGAAATACCTTTTCTTGTCAGTTGACGCGTGACCGTGCAACGCGAGCCCACAGGCTCCAGCGACGATCAAAGACGAAACGTAGAATCAGTCCTGTCCAGGACTGATAGCTGTGCCGCCCCCGATAGAACTCGGGCGCCGCGCGTTTGAGCGCAGGCAGTCGAAACCACGGAATGAACGGCATGTCGTGGTGTTCGACGTGGTAGCCTGCATTGAACGTGATCCAATTGCCGATGCCGTAATAGCTGTAGCTCTCTTCGCCGTGCTGGACGAAAAAATGCTCTTGTAAGGCGATTGCATTGAGCGGATGCAAGCCAAAGTGGAAGTAGAACGACAACATCATGTAAGCGATGGCAGGCCAGCCGCCCAAATAAAAGAGCAGGCAGAGCCAGGTCAGTTGAATGCCAAAGTTCAATAGCAATCGATGACGAGCCGGTTTGCGTAAGTTCGACCGCGCCACACGAAACGGATAGATCATCGGAAAGAACAGAAACCAAAGCGCTTTGCGCAAGATGCTGCGGCCAACCCAGCGTGCCTCCCAGTCGCTTGCCATCGTCATGTCGCGGTCGTAGTTACCCAAGTAACGATGGTGCGGTAAGTGGTAGTGATAGAACGTCTCTACATAGGGCGAGAACGCGCCGAGGTTGGCGACATAGGCGGCGAAACGATTCCACTTCGTCGAGCGGAAGATGAGGTTGTGGCATGCCTCATGGATCATGTTCAGCACGGCACAGTTAATGACGGCGCCGATCGTGTAGGCAATCAGTGCCAGCAGCCACCATGGTGCCCGGTGAATCCAAAGTGCGATAGTTACTTGCGCTGCGACGAGCGTCACGGTGAGCAGCATGGTCCACGCACTTGGACCTAGCAGGCGTTTCACTTCAGGGTGTTGCCGCAGAATGGCGCGGGCTCGCTTGGTATGCGGCTCGGCATCGACTGCAGCAAGAAACGCGTCGACCTCCGTGAGCGCGGAATACATCATGGCATCCTTTCTATGACTGCACAGTGCTAATGCGGGCGAAAGCGAGCAACACGCGATAGGTGCGCATCCCAGTACGACGCGTGTCTAACATCGCAACGATAGCGAGCGACGATACGCCTGGATCGCGAGAAGACAGCACAGCTCGACCCCTCCCCACGGGCTGAGGACTGCCTATCAGGCAACTGTGTGCCTCTTAGACAGCCAAGCTAATGCAACCGTAAATCCCCAAGTTCTGCAGAAAAACCACAAGCTTTCCTCACCCACGTATGCATGGACGAGCGTGCTTGGCGAGCAGACAACTTTTTAGACCTGGACCCTGTAATTTCTACTCTGCCGTCGGATAGATGAAGGTTTTGTGATGGTGTGACATCGAAAGAAAGCTGCCGCGTCACCTTTGAGTCACGCTCCGCATTGCACTGCCGATGTTTGTTTCCCTGCGACGTGGTTCAGATTTTTTGCGTTGGTTTGCCCTCGAGCCGTTACACCCTGTCGAGGACTTCATCGCTAGGTTGCGCACATAAAAAAAGCGCCCAGTCAGGGCGCTTTTTTATTTCAGGCAAGCCGGTGATCAGTTCGGCGCCGACAAATCGTCCAGTAACGCCTTCAGGAAGCGCGCCGCTTCGCCGCCGGTTGCTGCGCGATGGTCGAAGGTGAGGCTGATCGGCATGCGGCGATGCACTTCGATGCCGCCCATCACCGCCACCACATCGTGGCTCAGCTTGCCGGCGCCGATGATGGCGACGCACGGCGGCACCACGACAGGCGTTGCATAACGACCGGCGAACATGCCGAAGTTCGACAGGCTGATGGTGTAGCCGCTCAGCTCCGTGGACGGAATGGTGCGGTCTTCCACCTGCGCACGCAGGCGTTGGATGCCGGCGCGAACGCCGGCGCCGTCGAGCATGTCGGCGTTACGCAATGCAGGTACGAACAAACCGTCTTCCGTATCGACTGCGATACCGATATCGACATGCGGATGCAGCGTGCGGGTGAGGTTCTTGCCGTCGAACCAGGCATTGAGCGCGGGCACGGTTTTGCATGCGGTCACGATGGCGCGGATCAGGCGTGCGGTGATGTCCTGCTTGCCGATCCAGGCGTGCAGGTCGGCATCGTCCACCAGTGTGGTGGGCACCACGTTGGCGTGCGCGTCGGCCATCACGCGCGCCATGTTGCGACGAACGCCCTTGAGTTGTTCCGGCTGACCGCTCGCTTTCACGCTCGGCGGAGCCGTGCGCACGGGCTTGCCGGCCAGCGACACGGCGGTGCGCGCCGCTTCCGGTTGCGGCAGTTCCGGTGCGAGGTGACGACCAGCCGAAGCAGGCACAGCGCGTGCCGGCGCGGAGCCGAGCGCAGCGCTACCGTTAGCGGCAGCGTTCTTCACGTCTTGCATGGTGATGACGCCATCGGCACCCGTGCCGCGCACGCGCGTGATGTCGACCTTCATTTTCTTCGCCAGCGCGCGCACAGCCGGCACGGCTTTCACGCCACCGGCGCTGGACGTCTGTTCGACGTGCACGTGACTGCCGCTGACCATGGCGCCGACGACGGTGCCTTCGTCTTCGCGATCGGTTTCGATTTCGCCGCCTTCATCGGAGGCGACCACTTTCTTCGGTTCGGCGGCGGGAGCGGTTTTCTTCGGGCCGTGATGATGGCCGGTGGATTCCGCTTCCGCACGCTGCTTGGCGTTCGGGTCGGGTTCGAATTCGGCCAGCGCGGCGCCGGTTTCGATCACGTCGCCGGCAGCGCCGTGCAACTTGGTGACTTTGCCCGTGTAAGGCGAGGGCACGTCGACGACGGCCTTGGCGGTTTCCATCGACACGAGCGGCGCGTCGAGCTTGATGGTGTCGCCTACTTTTACGTGCCATTCGACGACGGTGGCGTCGGGCAAGCCTTCGCCGAGATCCGGCAGATAGAACGTTTTGATGTCGGCCATGTTCGGAGTTCCGAAAAGTGGATGATTCGTTTTTTGACCTCTCCCGCTGCAAGCAGGGGGAGAGGCTGAGAGCATCAGCTTGCTGCGAGCGTACGCTTGGCGGCTTCGACCACGCGTTCCGTGCTCGGCAGATATTTCATCTCCAAGCGGAACAGCGGAATGTGCGTGTCGTAACCGGTGACGCGTTCGACCGGCGCCAGCAATTCGTAAAGACATTCTTCGGCGACGCGCGCGGCGATTTCGGCGCCGAAACCGGCGGTCTTCGGCGCTTCGTGCACGATCACGCAACGACCGGTTTTCTGCACCGATTCGGCGATCGTGTCGAAATCCAGCGGCGTAAGCGTGGCGACGTCGATCACTTCGGCGCTGATGCCTTCTTCGGCCAGCGCGTCAGCAGCTTCCAGCGCTTCTTTCACCTGCGCGCCCCACGTCACGATGGTGACGTCGGTGCCATCGCGCAGTACGAAGCACACGTCGAGCGGCAAGGCTTCGCCGTCGTCCGGCACTTCTTCTTTGTACTGGCGGTAGATGCGCTTGGGCTCGAAGAACATCACCGGATCCGGATCGCGAATCGCGGCAAGCAGCAGACCGTAAGCGCGCGCGGGCGAGGAAGGCATCACTACGCGCAGGCCGGGAATGTTGGTGAACAGATGTTCGTTCGCTTCGGAGTGATGCTCCGGCGCGCGAATGCCGCCGCCCCACGGTGCGCGCCACACGGCCGGCACGGTGATGCGACCGCGCGTGCGGTTGCGCAGACGCGCGGCATGGCAGGCGATCTGTTCCATCATCGGATAGATGAAGCCTTCGAACTGCGCTTCAGCCACCGGCTTCATGCCTTGTGCGGCGAGACCGACGGTGACGCCGGCGATGGTGGTTTCGTCCAGCGGCGTGTCGAGCACGCGCAACTCGCCGAACTTTTCCTGCAGACCTTGTGTGGCGCGGAACACGCCGCCGTTCACGCCGACGTCTTCGCCCAACACGACGACGCTTTCGTCGTGCGCCATTTCATATGCAAGAGCCTGGGTGACGGCTTCGATAAGAGTGATTTGTGCCATGGCTTAGTGCGCCTTCTTGTCGAGCGAGAGCGCGAGGTCGCGCTGTTTGGCGAGATCTGCCGGAACTTCGGCGAAGGTGTAGTCGAACATCGCCGTGACCGGTTGGGTTTTGGTTTCGAGGTACGCATTCACCTCGTTATCCATCCAATCGTCGCACTCGGCTTTCCAGGCCTCTTCTTTCTTGTCGTCCCACACTTTCTTGGCGACCAGCCAGTTGCGCAGGCGCTTCATGGGTTCTTTCGCCCAGGCGTCTTTCACTTCCTGTTCGCCGCGATAACGGCGTGCGTCATCGGCGGTGGTGTGATCGCTCAAACGATACGTCACCAGCTCAAGCACGCTGCCGCCCTGGCCGGAACGCGCGCGTTCGAGCGCATCTTCCATCGCCTTGCGCACGGCGATGATGTCGTTGCCGTCGACCTGGATGGAGTAGAGGCCTGCGGCGATACCTTTCTGCGCCAGTGTCGGCGCACCGGACTGGATCTTGCGCGGCACCGAAATCGCCCACTGGTTGTTGACGATCACCGCGACCATCGGCAGGTTTTGCGCACCGGCGATATTGATGGCGCCGTAGAAGTCGCCCTTTGACGAACCACCGTCGCCGATCGTGCACACGGCAACGCGCTTTTCGTTGCGAATCTTGAAGGCGAGCGCGGAGCCGGCGGCGTGCAGGCACTGCGTGGCAATCGGCACCGACCATGCGAAATCGTGGCGCGCCGGTTCTTTCTGATAATCGTTGCCGCGTTCGTCGCCGCCCCAATACATGTACACCTCGCGCGGCTGCACGCCGCGATAGAGCTGTGCGCCGTATTCGCGATAGCTCGGGGCGAGCACGTCTTCAGGCTTCATGGAACTGCCGATGCCGACGTGTGCGGCTTCGTGACCCAGGCAACTTGCATAAGTGCCCAGCTTGCCGGTACGTTGCAGTGCCACCGATTTCGCGTCGAACACGCGGGTGGACATCATCAATTTGTACAGCTCGACCATATGGTCGAGGTCTTTGGCGAATGCAGGCAGATCGTCACGGACCTGCTTGCCTTCGGCATCGAGATATTGCAGATATTCGATTTCAAACTTGGCGGCGATGGACACGACTCGCTCCCGTATTAGGGTAAGGGGAAACACTGCGGGGGAGGCGCGGCCCATCCAGTGGGGCCGAACGCGCTAGGATGCTTTGACTTATTTTACGTGGGCGTCACCACGTAATGTGTGTAGTCCAAAGCGCACCTTTTGACCCAGACAAACGCCATTTTTTAGCAGGCCGGCATGTTGCGTCGCAAGGTACACTGCAGCATGAGCGCCCGCGCACGGGTCAGTACCGTGGCGGGTAAGTTGAGTCTTTTTGCGGGTTTGCGGGCCACATGACCGACAATAAGCGTGACCTCGAGGCGGGCATCGAGCTCGACCTGAACGGCCGGATGACCTACAGCGGCTACCTGCGCCTGGACCAGCTGCTGAGCGCCCAGCAACCCTTGAGCCAGCCTCCGCTTCACAACGAAACGCTGTTCATCCTGATGCACCAGGTAGCCGAGCTGTGGATGAAGCTGATGATCCACGAGCTGAAGTCCGCGGTCGCAAACTTGCGCACCGATGACTTGAACAGCAGCCTCAAAGATCTTGCGCGGGTGAAGCACATTCAACGGCAACTGTTCGAGCAATGGGCCGTGCTGGAAACGCTTACGCCGTCGGAATATCTGGAATTTCGCGACGTGCTGGGTTCTTCGTCGGGTTTTCAGTCGCTGCAATACCGCGTAATCGAATTCATGCTGGGCAACAAGAACGCGCAGATGCTGCAGGTGTTCGATTACGACCCCGCTGCGCAGGCGACGTTGCGCGAAACGCTGGAAACCCCAGGGCTGTACGACGAATTTCTGCGTTATCTCGCGCGTCGCGGCCATGCGGTGCCGGCGGAGCGGGTGGAGCGCGATTGGAGCGAGCCTTATCAACGTCATGAAGGTTTGTTGCCGGTGTTGAAGCGCATCTACGAAGCGCCGACCGAGTTTTGGCCGGAGTACCACATGTGCGAGCAGCTGGTGGATATCGAAGAGAGTTTCCAGCTTTGGCGTTTCCGCCATATGAAAGTGGTCGAGCGCATCATCGGACACCGTCGTGGCACCGGTGGTTCCTCGGGCGTGGCGTTCTTGAAAAAAGCGCTGGATCTGGAGTTCTTTCCGGAGCTGCTGGACGTTCGCACGGTGCTGGGAAGCTAAATTCACACTGGATCGTCATTCCGGCGAAGGCCGGAATCCAGTTGAATTACGTAGTGCGCAGCACGCGAAACGTCTTTTTGTTGAGTGCTTCGCACACCATGTTCGAACTGGATTCCGGCCTTCGCCGGAATGACGATCGGCCGACCTTGCTGCAATGCATTTGACGGAAGTGTGCTCAGCTCGTTACATCTCTTGCCTTTGAAGCCCTAGGGGAAATCCGTGAGCCAGAGTTCCGAAGCCGGCGTGGGCAACGCGCCCGACTTTCCGCAGACGCTTGGCCATCCGCGTCCGTTGTGGATGTTGTTTATGACCGAGTTCTGGGAGCGGTTCGCGTTCTACAGCGTGAGCTGGTCGTTGGCGTTCTATATCGTGGCGCAGTTCTATCACGGCAACGCGTCCGGCCAAGCCTGGGCCAGCACGATTTACGGCGCCTACACCGCGCTGGTTTACGGCAGCGCGATTTTCGGCGGTTATGTCGCGGACAAAGTGATCGGCTACCAGCGCTCGATCCTCGTCGGTGCGGCGGTGATGGGCCTCGGCCTGTTCGTGATGATGCTGCCGGACAAAGATCTGCTTTTGGTCGGGTTGGCTTTGGTGATTGTCGGCAACGGCTTGTTCAAGCCGAATATTTCCTCGATGGTCGGGCAGTTGTACGGCGTCGGCGACGAGCGCCGCGACCGTGGTTTTACGCTGTTCTACATGGGCATCAATTTCGGTGCGTTGATCGCGCCGCTGTTGACCGGATGGATGGCTGCGTATTTCACCGGCACGCCGTTGCAGCAGAACTACAGGGTGGTGTTCGCGGCCGCAGGTATCGGCATGGCCTTGAGCCTGCTCTGGTTCTGGTTCGGTCGGCGCGGCCTTCGCGGCGTGGGGCGTCCGGCGCCGGGTGCGGAAAGTTTGATGCGTGTGGTGTGGGTGCTGGTAGGCATCGCGATTGCCGTGCCGCTGGTGTACCTGCTGTTGAAGTTCGCGGCGGAACGTCTTTCGCTGGTATTGGCGCCGTTGTTCGTGATCGTGGCAGCATCGCTGATCGTCGAAGCGAAACGTCACGACAAAGCGCAGCTCGATCGCGTTATCGCGATGTTGATTATTTTCGCGTTCAACGTGCTGTTCTGGACGTTCTATTACCAGCTCGGCACCTCGTTCAATTTCCTTGCGGAAAATCTTGTCGACCGCCGGATGCCGGGCGGCTGGGTTTTCCCGACGGCGTGGTTCCAGTCGGTCAGCCCGCTCGCGATCATTGTGTTGGCGCCGGTGGTGTCGCTGACCTGGGGCCTGCTCAGCAAGCGGCATAGGGAGCCTTCGATTCCGCGCAAGTTCGGCCTGGGCCTGATCTTCAATGGGCTTGGATTCGCGGGCCTGATGTTTGCGTTGTCGCGGTTGATCGGCGAAGGCGGAAACTTGATTCCGTTCTGGCCGCTGGCGCTGTGTTACGTGCTGCAGACCGTCGGCGAGTTGTGCTTGTCGCCAATCGGTTTGTCGATGGTCACCAAGCTGGCGCCGCCGCGACTGGTCGGCGTGGCGATGGGCGGATGGTTTTTGTCGTTGGCCGTGGGCGGCAATTTGTCCGGCATGGTGGCCAGCTATATCAGCGGCGCCAACGGCATGACGGCTGCTTCTGCCCTGGGCGGGTTCACCTTCGGCTTCTGGCTGTTAGTGGGCGCCGGCGTGTTGTTGTTGCTGGTCTCGCCGTTGATCAACCGGCTGATGCACGGCGTGAAATAACGTCGCACAAATCTCGCAACTAAAGAACAACGGCGAGCGATTTTTATCGCTCGCCGTTTTCGTTTTTGGGTGCTCCAAGCAATTTGTCGAGAATTCGCGTCAGCCATTGCTGCTCGTCGGTATCCAGCTTCGCCAGCACATCCCGCTCGCGTGCCCGCGCCATGGGCGCGATGTCGTCGTGGATCAGCCATCCGGCCTCAGTGAGATTCAGCACGGAACGGCGTTTGTCGCCGCCGTGCGTTTCGCGGTGCACGCGACCGGCCTCCACCAGACGGGCCAGGGCACGGCTGACGGCGACCTTGTCCATCGCGGTGCGTTCGGCTACTTCGCGAGCGGAGAGGCCGTGGAAGCGCGCCAGCACGGCCATCACACGCCATTCCGTCATGCTGAGGTCGTAACGTCGCTGGTAGTCGTTCGCGATCGCCTGGCTCACCGTGTTCGACAGAATCGACAGCCGGTAGGGCAGGAAGTGCTCCAGCTCCAAGGGAGCGTGCTCGGCTCCGGCGGGGGCGGGCTTACGCGAATGCGACATGCGGCAGTGTTCCTTGCAATTAGTTTCAATTGTAACTATAACGGTGGCCTGATCCCGATGGTGGCACGCTGTCGCAGTCGCCGTCGCGCATCGACTTACTTCAGGAGAGCGCTATGAACGCCCAGCCCAACCTCGGCATGCACGTGACCACTTTCGAGAACCCCATGGGCATCAACGGATTCGAATTCGTTGAATTCGCCGCACCGGCGGGCCGAGGCGGCGAGTTGCATAGGTTATTCCAGAACATGGGCTTTTCGGCGGTGCTCAAGCACAAAAGCCGACCCATCACGGTGTATCGCCAGGGCGGCGTGAACTTCCTGATCAACGAAGATCCCGACTCCTTCGCCGCCGACTTCGCTGCGCAGCACGGGCCTTGCGCGTGCGGCTTTGCGATCCGCTTCCAGAAGCCCGCGGCCGACGTGCTGAAGGTTGTTCTGGGCAACGGTGGCGAGGCGTTGACGCACAAGGCCGAAAGCAAAGCCGTACAGGCGCCGGTGGTGAAGGGTATCGGCGATTGCATGCTTTATCTGATCGATCGTTACGGCGACGCCGGGTCGATTTACGACGGCAATTACGAGCCGATTCCGGGCGCCGAACAACATCCCGCCGGTTTCGGGCTGACCTTTATCGATCACCTCACGCACAACCTCTACTTCGGCAACATGCAGAAGTGGTCCGATTACTACGAGCGCCTGTTCAACTTCCGCGAGATTCGCTACTTCGACATCAAGGGTGCGAAGACCGGCCTCGTCTCCAAGGCGATGACGGCGCCGGATGGCATCGTGCGCATTCCGCTTAACGAGTCGAGCGATCCGAAGAGCCAGATCAACGAATACCTCGACGCGTATCACGGTGAAGGCATTCAGCACATCGCGTGTTTCACCGACAACATCTACGACACCGTGGAAGCGATGCGCGCCAAGGGCGTGGCGTTTCTGGATACGCCCGATACGTATTTCGACGTGATCGATATGCGCATTCCCAACCATGGCGAAGACGTGCCGCGTCTGGCGAAGAACAAGATCCTGATCGATGCCGATCCGGAAACCAAGCAGCGCAAACTGCTGCAAATCTTTACGCAGAACAATATCGGCCCGATCTTCTTCGAAATTATTCAGCGCAAAGGCAACGAAGGTTTCGGCGAAGGCAACTTCCAGGCGCTGTTCGAATCGATCGAACGCGACCAGATGAAGCGCGGCGTGTTGTAATGTTTTTCGTGCCCGTCTCCCTCATAGGAGACGGGTGAAGTGCAGGGGAAAACGGTTTCTCCGAACTTCAACAGAACCATCGCTCGTTATTTTCTTCCAAGCACGATTGGCCCCTCACTCCGCTGGAGCGCGAGGGAGTAACCGCTAGGCAAGAGCACTTCACATGCATTCGAACGGCTACCAATCCGGCTTCGGCAACGAATTTGCCAGCGAAGCGATTCCGGGCGTGCTTCCGGTCGGCCAGAATTCGCCGCAGCGCGTGGCGCACGGTTTGTATGCGGAGCAGCTTTCCGGCAGCGCATTCACCGCGCCGCGGCATAGCAATCGGCGCAGCTGGCTGTATCGCATTCGTCCGGCGGCCATGCACAAGCCGTTCGAGCCGCGTCCGCACACCACTTTTCACAATCGCTTCGACGAAGCGCCGCCGACACCCAATCAGTTGCGTTGGGACCCGTGGCCGATACCGGGCCCGCCGACGGATTTCGTCGATGGTCTGGTGACGGTCGCCGGCAACGGCGGTCCCGCGGAGCAGGCCGGTTGCGGCATTCATATCTACGCCGCGAATCGTTCCATGCAGGGACGCTTCTTCTACGACGCCGACGGCGAATTGCTGATCGTGCCGCAACTTGGGCGACTGCGCATCGCCACTGAGTTTGGCGTGCTCGACGTCAAGCCGCTCGAGATTGCCGTGATTCCGCGCGGCGTACGTTTTCGCGTGGAACTGATGGATGCCGAAGCGCGCGGTTATGTCGCGGAGAATTTCGGCAGCTTGCTGCGCCTGCCCGATAACGGTCCGATCGGCGCTAACTCCATGGCCTTGCCGCGCGACTTTCTCACGCCGCACGCGGCGTACGAAGACGTGGAAGGCAACTTCGAATTGATCGCGAAGTTTCAAGGTTCGTTGTGGAACGCGAGCATCGATCATTCGCCGTTGGACGTGGTCGCGTGGCACGGCAATTACGCGCCCTACAAATACGATCTCACGCACTTCAATACGGTCGGTTCGATCAGCGTGGATCATCCAGATCCGTCGATCTTCACCGTGCTTACCTCGCCCAGCGATACACCCGGCACCGCGAATGTGGATTTCGTAATCTTCCCGCCGCGCTGGCTGGTGGCCGAGCATACGTTCCGTCCGCCGTATTTCCATCGCAATATCGCCAGCGAATTTATGGGCTTGATCGAAGGCGTGTACGACGCAAAGGCCGGCGGTTTTGCGCCGGGCGGCGCGAGTCTGCATAACTGCATGAGCGGTCATGGACCGGATGCGGCGAGCTTCGAAAAAGCGACGGTCGCGGATATCAGTAAGCCCGATCATCTCACCGGCACCATGGCGTTTATGTTCGAAACGCGCAAAGTCATTCATCCGACGATGCAGGCGCTCGATACGCCGCTGCTGCAGCGCGATTACTACACGTGCTGGCAGGGCATCAAAAAGCATTTCAATCCGGAGCGTGCGTGACCTGCGCATCGCTGCACATCGACTACGTGAAAGGCCGCGCGGTTGCGCAGCCGGCGGAGCAATGACATGAAACTGGGCAGTCTCAAGGAAGGCGGTCGCGACGGTACGCTGGTCGTGGTGAGTCGCGATCTTACGCACGCGGTGAAAGCGACCGGCATCGCCGCGACGATGCAGGCGGCGCTCGACGATTGGTCGAACATCGCGCCGCGCTTGAATGCGTTGTCGGACGAGCTCAATGCAGGCAAGGCATCCGGCGCGTTTGCGCTCGACATGACCAAGCTTGCCGCGCCGTTGCCGCGCGCTTACGAATTTGTCGACGGCAGTGCGTATCTGCCGCATGTCGAACGTGTGCGTCGTGCGCGTGGCGCGGAAGTTCCTGAATCGTTCTACGTCGATCCGTTGATGTATCAAGCGACCAGTGCAGGTTTTCTGGGGCCACGCGATCCGGTGGTGGTGCCGAGCGAAGATTACGGCATCGATCTGGAAGCGGAAGTCGTCGTGATCACTGACGACGTGCCGATGGCGATGACCGTTGCGCAGGCCGCTGAACACATCCAATTGGTTGGCTTGGTCAACGACGTGAGTTTGCGCGGTCTTATTCCTGGCGAGCTTGCGAAGGGTTTCGGTTTTCTGCAATCGAAGCCACGTTCTGCGTTGTCGCCGGTGTTCGTTACGCCGGACGAACTCGATGGTGTGTGGCAAGACAATAAGCTGCATCTGCCGATGCGCACGTGGCTCAACGGCAAATGGTTCGGCGAGGCCGAATGCGGCGTGGATATGCAATTCAATTTTGCACAGCTGGTGGCGCACGCCGCCAAAACGCGGCCGCTTACCGCCGGCACCATCGTGGGCTCTGGGACGATCGCCAACGAAGACACCGGCAAAGGCGCTTCGTGCCTGGCCGAGCAGCGCACGGTGGAAACCTTGCGCGATGGCAAGCCGAGCACGCCCTTTATGAAATTTGGCGATACCTTGCGCATCGATGTCACCGACAAGAATGGTGTGTCGATCTTCGGCGCCATCGAACAAGTGATCGCGCCGTTGAAGTAAATCGTCATCCCGGGCTGGCGGGATGCCATGCTCAGCGATGAAACAGGTGACGCGCCGAAGCATCGGCGCTATCGTGACCTGATCGTTCTCTCACAGACGTCAGGAGTTCCCCATGTCGCAAGTCACTTTGAAGGGCAATCCGGTAAAGGTCGACGGTCACCTGCTTGCCGTGGGCGAGAAAGCGCCGGCTTTTAGCCTCGTCGCCAAAGATCTGTCCGATGTCGCGCTGTCCAGCTTCAGCGGCAAGCGCAAAGTGTTGAATATTTTTCCGAGCATCGACACGCCGACGTGCGCGACGTCGGTACGTCATTTCAACGAATCGGCCAGCAAGCTCGATAACGCGGTGGTCTTGTGCATTTCGGCCGATCTGCCGTTCGCGCAGGCGCGCTTCTGCGGCGCGGAAGGTCTGAGCAACGTAGTGATGCTGTCGACCATGCGCGGACACGACTTTCTCGAGCATTACGGTGTGGCGCTGGCGTCTGGCCCGTTGGCTGGTCTGGCTGCGCGCGCCGTGGTGGTGTTGGACGAACACGATAAAGTGCTGCATACGGAGCTGGTCGGCGAAATCGCCAACGAGCCGAATTACGATGCGGCGCTTGCTGCGTTGAAGTAATCGCTGGTTTCAGAAATTTCCAAGAAAAAAGCCGGGCATTCCCGGTTTTTTTTGCGTCGTCGTTCCAGCGATCACCGAATCAACTTTTGCTGACGATGGGAATGCCAAGCCCTCGCTTTTCCATCTGTTCCGGCAAACCAAGCCCCAGTCGCAGACTGCGTCCGATGCGTTCGGCGTATTCGATCATCTGGGCGGTGCCTGCTTCGTCCAGCACTTCGGGCGTGGTTTCGCGCCACAGCGCCAACCAGCGTGCGAAATGTTCGACACGGATCGGCTGCCCGCGATGCATCGCCATCGGATTGCCGCGATAACTCGCCGTGCGCAACGCCACCGACGACCAGAAAGACGTAAGCGTGCGCTTGTGCTCGTCCCAGTCGTGCACGGCGGCGTTGAATACCGGGCCGAGCAGCGGGTCGATACGAACTTTTTCGTAGAAGCAATCGACCAGTTGAGCGATCTGTGTTTCATTGAACGTAGGGTCTTGCATGACCACCATGATAATACCCGCGCGGTTGGCGAGTTCTGCGGCAAGTGGACGCTGGCACAAAAAAAGCCGGGCAAAGCCCGGCTTTTTTTTCGAATGCGATAGCGAAGAACTACTTCGCCGCCATCAACGCCTTGGTCATATCCAACATGCGGTTGGAGAAACCCCACTCGTTGTCGTACCAGCTCAGCACCTTCACCAACGTGCCACCCATCACGCGGGTCTGCGTGGAGTCGTAGATGGACGAATGCGAGTTGTGGTTGAAGTCGATCGACACCAGCGGCTTGCTGTTCACGCCCAGGATGCCCTTCAGCGCGCCGTTCGCGGCGTCGTGGATGGCGGCGTCAATTTCTTCCTTCGTGGTGTTGCGCGCTGCCACGAACGAAAGATCCACCACCGACACGTTGATGGTCGGCACGCGCATCGCGAAACCGTCGAGCTTGCCGTTGAGTTCCGGCAGCACCAGGCCTACCGCGGCGGCGGCGCCGGTCTTGGTCGGGATCTGCGAATGCGTGGCCGAACGGGCGCGGCGCAGGTCGGAGTGGTAGACGTCCGTCAGCACTTGGTCGTTGGTGTAGGCGTGGATGGTGGTCATCAGGCCGTGCACGATGCCGATCTTTTCGTGCAGCACTTTGGCGATCGGCGCCAGGCAGTTGGTGGTGCAGGACGCGTTGGAGATTACCTGATGCTTGGCGGTGATCGTGTCGTGGTTCACGCCATAAACGAAGGTGCCGTCCACGTCTTTGTCGCCGGGAGCGGAAATGATCACCTTCTTGGCGCCGGCCGCCAGATGCGCGCCAGCCTTGGCCTTGGAGGTGAACAGGCCCGTGCATTCCAGCACCACGTCGACGCCCAGCTCGCCCCAGGGCAGCTTGGACGGATCGCGCTCGGCGAAGACCTTGATGCGGTCGCCGTTGACGACGAGCTCGCCGCCATCCACCGACACTTCGCCGGGGAATCTGCCGTGGGCCGTGTCGTACTGCGTCAGGTGCGCGTTGGTCTCGGCGTTGCCGAGGTCGTTGACCGCGACGATCTGGATTTCGTTCGTGCGATGAGCTTCGTACAGCGCACGCAGCGTATTGCGGCCGATACGACCGTAACCATTGATGGCGACCTTGATGGCCATGAGACAGCGTCCTCCAAAGGATGATGGGGCAGCGAAGCGGCGGCCCATAAGGCCGCCGAAACCCGCATTTTAGCCCGAATCGACCGCCTCCCTCACCCCGGGGCGGCGGAGGCGTTCGGACCGGGTAAATCGTGCATGATGGCGAGGCCATCCCACATGAAGATGCGTCATGAGCGACGAGCAGCAGATCGAGCTGAGCCTGGAGCAGACCGGCGACTATGAGTTCCGGGTGCGTTTCGACGGCACCGCGATGCCGGACATCACCACCGACGAAGCCTCGCCGCTCGGCGGCGATACGGGACCTAATCCGGCGCGCTTGCTAGTGGCGTCGGTGGCCAATTGCTTATCCGCCAGTCTGTTGTTCGCCTTGCGCAAGTACAAAAACGCGCCAGGCAAGCTCGCCACCAAGGCGCTGGCGACCCTTGCGCGCAACGAACATGGCCGCTGGCGCGTCACGCACATCAAGGTGGATGTGCAGCTGGCCGACGCGGTGCCTGCGCTGGATCACGCCGACCGCGCGCTGCTGCAGTTCGAAGATTTTTGCATCGTGACCGAGAGCGTGCGGGAGGGCATCGTCGTCGACGTCAGCGTGCGCGACGCCACGGGCGCAGTGGTGCATACCCGCGGCGCCTGATTGTCATAAGGCGTATGGCATGATCGCAGGCTTCACGCTCAGGTGTTTGATCATGCTCAAAGCACGCCGTCTCGCCGCCACCCTGTTCACTGCGTTGGCTATCGCTCCGTCTGCTTATGCATGGGGACCGTTGGGTCACAGCGTCGTCGCCGAATTGGCGCAGCGGCATTTGAGTCCTGCGGCGGAAGCGGAAGTGAAGCATCTGCTGGCGCTCGATCACACCGCATCGCTGGCTGATATCGCCAGCTGGCCGGACGCGATTCGCAACGATCCTACGCAGCAAGATTTGTGGAAGCAAACACGCCCGCTGCACTACGTCGATATTCGCAGCGATTCCTGCCACTACGTGCCGCCGCGCGATTGCAAGAACGGCGAGTGCGTGGTCGAAGCTATTCCGCACTACATCGCCATCTTGAGCGACCGGACCCAGCCAGACGCCGCACGACTGCAAGCGCTCAAGTTCGTAGTGCATTTTGTCGGCGACATTCACCAGCCGCTGCATGCGGGTTATCGCGATGACGCCGGCGGCAACACGTACCAGGTGCAATTCCAGGGGCAGGGCATGAACCTGCATCGCGTGTGGGATTCGGGCCTGCTCGGCACGCGCGGCCTGGATTGGAAAGCGTATGCGAAGCGGTTGGATGCCGAAGGCATTGCGCCGCTGCCGCCGACCATCGCGCCCTTGGACCAACCGGCGGCGCAGTGGGCGGAAGAATCCTGCCAGATCACTCGCGATATTTACCCCGCCGGTCACAAGATCGATCAGGCATACATCGACGCGGAACTGCCCGTGGCGGACAGCCGCCTGCGCGAAGCCGGCAGGCGCTTGGCCGAAGTGTTGAATATCGCGTTGCAAAACGGATGATCTCTGCGTGGCGCAGCGGCCGCAGTCAACCATAGGACGGACCATGCGCGACAGTATTGGATGTCGCGCCGATCGACGGCGCGTGCGCGTTGCAGGTTATTTAAACGTCTAAAAAAGGTCGCGCAGACCAAAGAGCCCGATTTACGTCTATCCGTCCAATCGCGATGCAAACCTTGTCACATGGCGACATCACGATCTTGCATACGATTGCATGACGAGATGTTGCCGAGTCCGCATTCAGTTCTGTTAGGCTCCACGGACTACTGTGAAAACGTGAACATGACTACCGAAACTCCCGCTCGCCGCACCAAGATCGTCGCCACCTTAGGGCCTGCCACCGACGCACCGGGCATGCTCGAACGCATCATCACCGAAGGCGTCGACGTCGTACGTCTCAATCTCTCCCACGGACAGCCCGACGATCACCGCGCCCGCGCCGCTGCTGTGCGCAAGGCTGCCGAGAAAGTAGGCCGCGAAGTCGGCGTGCTTGCCGACCTGCAAGGGCCGAAGATCCGCGTCGAGCGTTTCGCCAACGGACCGATCGAATTGCGCGAAGGCGATTCCTTCGTGCTCGACTGCCGCAACGATGCGCCACCCGGCGACAACACCCGCGTGGGCGTGAGCTATCTGGGTCTGCCGCAAGACGTGAAAGCCGGCGACGTGTTGTTGCTGGACGACGGTCTGGTCGCGCTGACCGTGCTCGATGTCGTCGGCACCGAAGTGCGGTGCAAAGTGTTGATCGGCGGTCGTCTGTCGGATCGCAAAGGATTGAATCGCCAGGGCGGCGGTTTGTCGGTCAATGCGTTGTCCGATAAAGACAAGGCGGATATCAAACTCGCGGCCGAGATCGGTGCGGATTTTCTCGCCGTGTCGTTCGTGCGTTCCGCAGCTGACATGGAGCAGGCGCGGCGCTTACTTAAAGAAGCCGGCGGCAACGCATCGCTGGTGGCGAAGATCGAACGCGCGGATGCGATTCCAGTGCTCGGCGAAATCATCGACGCCTCCGACGTAGTGATGGTGGCGCGCGGCGATCTCGGCGTGGAAATCGGCGATGCCGAACTGCCGGGTCTGCAGAAGAAGATCATTCGCGAGACGGTGCAGCGCAATCGCGCAGTGATCACCGCAACGCAAATGTTGCAATCGATGGTGCGCTCGCCGATCCCCACGCGCGCCGAAGTGCTCGACGTGGCCAACGCCGTGATCGACGGCACCGATGCGGTGATGCTTTCGGAAGAAACCGCCGCGGGCGCGCATCCGGACAAAGCCGTGGCCGCCATGCGCCGTATTTGTCTCGGCGCCGAAAGCCAGTTCGAGCCGAAAGAAGATTTCGTCAAAGGCGGACACCGCTTGGACCGCACCGATCAGGCTATCGCCCTGGCTGCGATGGTCATGTCGAACGAAGTGGGCGTGCGCGCCATTGTCGCGTTGACCGAATCCGGAGCGACCGCGCAGTGGCTGTCGCGTTATCGCAACGCGGTGCCGATCTACGCGCTCTCGCCGTTCGCCGATGCGCGCCGTCGCATGCTGATGCTGTGCGACGTGCATCCGGTGGCGTTTACGCACGACACGCTCAATCCGGCGGTGTCGGCGCGCGAAGCGGTGCGTCAGTTGTTCGTGATGGGCAAGCTCGCCGAAGGCGATCGCGTGGTGCTGACGCACGGCGACCATATCGGTCGTGGCGGCGGCACCAACACCGTGAAATTGCTGTCGGTGGGCGCCGATGGCATGGTGGAAAGCCTGCGGGATCTCTGAGCAGATCGCCCGTGACGTTCCGTTCGCGGCGCTAATTAAATGGCATCGAAGGCCTGCAGCCCCTAGCGACTGCAGGTTGGCTAGACTAAATGCCAGTCCCCACCCGCCCACTTCGGAGAGATGCCATGCGCACGACGACTCGTTTCGGCCACATCCTGCTTGTCGCCACCGTACTGGCGGCCGCCGCGCCGGCCATGGCGCAACAGGTGCGCAAGGTCGCGCCCGAGCAGCTTTCCAACGATTGGGTCTTGCTCAACCGCGATGTCTCGGTGGATGTGCCCAATAGCGGCGTGAATATCTATAAGCCCGGATGCGTGGCGGTGACTTACACCATCGGCAACGACGGCGTTCCCATGAACGTTCAGGCCGTCAAGGTGTTTCCGCCCAGCGATCTGGCCAAGCCGGCGGTGAGCGCCGTCTCCAACTTCCGCTACGGCCCGGCGCTCAACAACAAGTACCACGCGCCGGTGTCCACGTATTACATCGTGCCCTTCAACGCCCCCGACGACCCGGCGCAGCAGGCACAGGTCATGGCGCCCTGCAAGCTGCCGGGCTACGCCCAGAGCTGAGGCCCGTTTACAGGCCTGACCGACCGGCCAAACGGCGTCTTTCGCCGGATGGGGCTATAATCGCGCGCTTTCCAGCTTGTCCGCCCACCCGGGTGGCCTCCCATCCTTGCGGCCCAACGCCGCCAAAGTTTTATGGAGTCGTCCCATGAGCATTGAAGATCTCGAGAGCGTCGCATTGGCGATGGTCGCGCCCGGCAAGGGCATCATCGCCATCGATGAGTCGACCAACACCATCAAGAAGCGTTTCGAATCGGTCGGCATCGAGAACACGGAAGAGAATCGCCGGGCCTACCGCGAACTGCTGCTGACCGCGCCGAACCTCTCCGAGCACATCTCCGGCGCGATTCTGTACGACGAAACCATCCGTCAATCGACCAAAGACGGCGTTCCCTTCACCCAGATCATGAAGAAGAACGGCATCATTCCCGGCATTAAAGTCGACAAGGGCACCGTGCCGCTCGCCGGTTTCCCGGGCGACGTGATCACCGAAGGCCTCGACGGTCTGCGCGAACGCCTCGCCGAATACGTGAAGCTCGGCGCGCAGTTCGCCAAGTGGCGCGCGGTGATCAACATCAGCGAAGACAACCCCAGCTCCACCGCGATCGAAGCCAACTGCCATG
This sequence comes from Dyella sp. 2HG41-7, assembly GCF_021390675.1. Lineage (NCBI taxonomy): Bacteria > Pseudomonadati > Pseudomonadota > Gammaproteobacteria > Lysobacterales > Rhodanobacteraceae > Dyella > Dyella sp. 2HG41-7. Next base: position 3,651,017 of record NZ_JAJEJV010000004.1, on the reverse strand, counting down.
CACTCGCCCGTTACGCCGCGCTGTGTCAGGAAGCCGGTCTGGTGCCGATGGTGGAACCGGAAGTGATCATGGACGGCGACCACAGCATCGAAGTGAGCTACGAAGTGCACGAAGCCGTGCTGCGCAGCTTGTTCAATGCGCTGTACGAGCAGAACGTGCTGCTGGAAGGCACTATCCTCAAAGTGAGCATGGTCATTCCGGGTAAAGATGCCGACGAACAAGCCAGCGTCGAAGAAGTCGCCGAAGCCACCGTGCGCGTGCTCAAGACCACCGTACCCGCAACGCTGCCGGGCATCGTGTTCCTTTCGGGCGGTCAGACCGACGAGCAATCCACCGCGCATCTCAATGCGATGAATCGCATGGGCCCGCATCCGTGGCCGCTGTCGTTCTCCTACGGTCGCGCCATGCAGCAAGCGGCGTTGAAGTTGTGGGCGAAGGATATGAAAGCCAACTACGTCGATGCGCAGAAAGTGGTGCACGCACGTGCGAAAGACAACGGTCTCGCTGCGTTGGGTCAGTGGAAAGGCTGATCGGTTTCAGGCTTTTTTGCAGTAAGAAAAGGGCGCCTTCGCGGCGCCCTTTTTTATTATCTATTCGCTTCCCTTGCGCTGTATTTTCGAGGTTATAACGAGTGACTTTTCGATATAGCCGTCTAAATATCAGTCGGTTTTATTTATGTGTTTCGCCGACAGATTTTGATCGTTTTTTAGAGTAGTGTCCGCGCCAAATAGTGCTTGTGTTTGTCGTGCTTTTGCATAACACGGCACTGATGTCCTGATCTGGTTCTCTTCATGTCTTAGCAGTCCCGTCGGTTTATCCATTGGGGGCAGTCATGAACAGGGTGTATCAGGTTGTCTGGAGTGGCGCGTTGCAGGCGTGGGTTGTCGTATCGGAGTTGGCGCGTTGTCGCGGCAAATCGAAGGTGCGACGCGTAGCTTGCTTGCTGACGGTATCCCTTCAACCTGCCGCAATTGGGCAGCAACTTCGTACTGGAACCGCAAGGTCAGATCGTGTGGCAACACACAGCATTCGATCAACGCAACGACGGCGAAGGCGAAGTAGGTCTTGGCAGTTCTGACATGACCAGCGGACGGATCGGCGTGCGCGGTAAGTGGACGCTGGAAACCGACGATCACCACGTGTGGCAACCGTATGCGCGTGTCAATCTTTGGGACGATTGGCGTGCGCGATCACGCACTAACTTCGGCGGGACGAATGTCGCACTGTTGGCAGGTGGCGAACGACTGGAGGCCGGCGGCGGCGTCACGACAAAGATACGCGACAACCTCTCGTTCTATCTCAACGCCGACTATGAATTCGCCATCGGTCACAACGACGGCGGCAAGCGCGATGGTGTACGTGGAGCGGCGGGAGTGCGTTACAGCTGGTAAATCGCGTACAAAAAAACGGGCGCCATCAAGGCGCCCGTTCATTACAACGTCATTGCAGATTGCGATGGAAATTTTTATTAGAAGCGATATTCGACGGAAGCCGTCACCGCATTGGTGTCCAGCTGTACACCGTGGTTGCGGTTGGAGCCGTCGTAGTAGTTGTAGTTCACGCCCACGCTCCAGTTCTGCGTGAGGTTGTAACCGACGCCGACACCTGCGTAGTAACGCGTGCGATCGAAGCGTTGATAGCTCCCGTTGAAGTTATCGGTGAGACCTTGGCCTTGCGCATAGAACGCGCCGCCACGGACTTCGCCGTACCACTCGGGCGTGAAGTTGTAGCGCAGGTTGGCGCCGAGCGTCGGGCCGTACAGCTTCGAACGAAGCGAGGAATCACTCGAGTAACGCGCATCGACGCGGCCGAGGTACTGGTAACCGGCTTCCACGCCGATCGAGGTGGCCTGGCCTACGGCAAAGCGATAGCCGCCCTTGACGCCGCCAATGGCGTCGCCGTTGGAATTGTAGGGACCTTTGTTGATCTGGCCGTAGCCGGCTTCAGCGCCGACGTACCAGCCTTGCTGCGCCGTTTGAGCGGGGGTGCTCTGCGCGAATGCAGCGGGGACTGCGGCAAAACCCGCAGCAGCGAGGGCAATAGCAAACAGCGTCTTTTTCATGGAGTACTCCTTGTTATGCATTGATCGGGACGGTCGGCACGAGGGGGGAAGCCGACCGTCCCGTACGGCCGCTTGAGCGGCGCGTACCCGGGAAATAGGGGCGGGGTGATGGGATTCAATACCGGTCAGTACAGTATTAAGGAATGATTAAGGCTGTAGGAAAACCGAGTGAAAGGTGGCAGCCAGGCGATTGGCTCTAGATGCGGCGAATAAGGCGTCGCCCTGTGCGGAAGCGGACGACAGGCCGCACCCGATCGGCGACAATAGGCATCTTTGCGCCTGCCCTCGGAGATAGAACTGATGACGTCCCGCCGCGAACTTGCCAACGCCATCCGCGCCTTAGCCATGGATGCCGTCCAGGCAGCCAATTCCGGACACCCCGGCATGCCCATGGGCATGGCCGACATTGCCGAAGTGCTGTGGAACGACTACCTCAAGTTCAATCCGACCAACCCGAAGTGGCCCAACCGCGACCGCTTCGTGCTCTCCAACGGTCACGGTTCGATGCTGCAGTACGCGTTGCTGCATCTCACCGGCTACGACCTGCCGATGGATCAGCTCAAGCGCTTCCGCCAGCTGCATTCCAAGACGGCCGGCCATCCGGAAGCCAGCGAAACGCCAGGCGTGGAAACCACCACCGGTCCGCTCGGCCAGGGCTTCGCCAATTCCGTGGGTTTTGCGCTGGCTGAAAAAGTGCTCGCCGCGCACTTCAATCGCCCCGGTCACGACGTCGTCGACCATCACACCTATGTCTTTATGGGCGACGGCTGCATGATGGAAGGCATTTCGCACGAAGCCGCCTCGCTCGCCGGTACGTGGAAGCTCGGCAAGTTGATCGCGGTGTACGACGACAACAACATCTCCATCGACGGCGAAGTGGAAGGCTGGTTCACCGACGACACGCCGATGCGTTTCGAAGCGTATGGCTGGAACGTGATTCGCGCCGTCGACGGTCACGATGCCGAAGCGGTAAAGAAAGCCTTCGCCGCCGCCGTCGCGCAAAGCGACAAGCCCACGCTGATCTGCTGCAAAACCATCATCGGTTTCGGCGCGCCGCATAAGCAGGGCAAGGAAGAATCGCACGGCGCAGCACTCGGCAAAGACGAAGTCGCCGCCGCGCGCGACGAACTCGACTGGCGTTCGCCGCCGTTCGAAATTCCGGCCGAGATTTATGCAGGCTGGGACAAGAAGAAAGTCGGCGCCGAACGCGAGCAGCAGTGGAACGATGCTTTCGCCAAGTACGAAGCCGCCTTTCCGGAACTCGCCGCCGAATTCCGTCGCCGCACCGCGGGCGAATTGCCGGCCGATTGGGCGAGCAAATCGCAGGCCTTTGTCGACAAACTGCAGGCCGATGGTCCGGATGTCGCATCGCGTAAAGCGTCGCAGATGACGCTCGATGCCTTCGGCCCGCTGCTGCCGGAGTTGGTGGGCGGTTCGGCCGACCTTGCCGGTTCCAACCTCACCATGTGGAAGGGTAGCAAGAACATCACCGGTCCCGACGGCAACTACGTGCACTACGGTGTGCGCGAATTCGGCATGACCGCGATCGCCACCGGTCTTGCGCTGCACGGTGGCATCCTGCCGTACGACGCCACCTTCCTGGTGTTCTCCGATTACGCGCGCAACGCCGTGCGCATGAGCTGCCTGATTCCGTCGCATGTCGTGCACGTCTACACGCACGATTCGATCGGCCTGGGCGAAGACGGCCCGACGCATCAGCCGGTCGAACATCTCGGCTCGCTGCGTCTGATTCCTAACAACCGCGTGTGGCGTCCGTGCGATGCGGTGGAATCGGCGGTGTCGTGGAAGGTGGCGATCGAGCGCAAAGGCGCGCCGTCGTGCCTGATCTTCTCGCGTCAAACGCTCAAGCATCAGCAGCGCACCGCGCAGCAGGTGGCTGATATCACGCGCGGCGCGTACGTGCTTTCCGATCCGGCGGACGCCAAGTTCAACGCCATCATCATCGCCACGGGTTCCGAAGTGGAGCTGGCGATGGAGGCGGCCCGCACGCTGGCGCAACAGAACGTGCCGGTGCGCGTGGTGTCGATGCCGTGCACCGAAGAATTCGACGCGCAGCCGCTGGAATACCGCGAAGCGATCTTGCCGAGCTGGTGCCGCGCACGCGTGGCGGTGGAAGCGGCCAGCGTCGATTTCTGGGGCAAATATGTCGGCCTGGATGGCGCGGTGGTCGGCATGACCACGTTCGGTGCGTCAGCGCCGGCGCCGGCGTTGTTTGAACACTTCGGTTTCACCGTCGCCCATGTGGTCGATACGGTGAAACGCGTTATCGACTAACGCACTTCACACCCTCTCCCCTCCGGGGAGAGGGCTGGGGTGAGGGGGCCGCACTCGCGAATGCCACCATTGATACCTCACCGTCATTCCGGCGCAGGCCGGAATCCAGTCCAAAATGGCGTCCGCAGGACACTAAATTTATTTAGTGTGCTTCGCACAACGTATTGAAACTGGATGATTCGTTTCGCTCACCCCTTCGGGGCCGCCCTTCGGACGTTCTCCGCGCTTCGCGCTCCGTCCGGCCTGCGCCGGAATGACGCTACGGCTTGGTTGAATTGCTTGACAAGTAATTGTGGCTGCGTTCGATCAAACGCTCGCTAACGTCGTAACAACTCCGAACGCAATCGCCATCACTACTGCCACCGCGACACACGCGCTACCCACGCGAATACGTCGAGCATCGACGCGCGGAACCAGGCGCCACAACGTCACCACGCCGATCAGCATCGACACCACCAGCGATGCGCGGAATGTTCCGCTACCGATCAACGGACCAAACGGTGCGCGTGTCACGCCGACATGCACAGCGGCGACTGCGCCGATCAACAACGTGAGCAGACACCAGATCAAACACGCGAGATAAACGCGGTTGAACACCACCGCCGCGCGTTCGCTCCAACGCAACACGACCCATGCGATCACCGCCGGCAAAATCGCGCCGGCGCTGCTTGCCAACACCCACCAGATCAGGCTGCTGAGCAGCGTGAGCACACTCGTCATGCGGTTTCCTTGAAGCCGAGGCGACGCAGAAATTTATCCATCAGCCACGCTGGTCCGACCAGCAGGTACGCGAGGTCGGTAAAAAAGCTCGGCCGGCGTCCTTCGAAAATATGGCCGATAAATTGGCCGATCCATGCAACGACGAACACGCCGATGCCAAGCTGTAGCAAATGCCTGGGACCGTATTGCTGAAACAAGTAGAAACAGCTCAGCGCAAATAAACTCAATACGATCAGCAGCGCACCGCCGAGTCGGTGCGACCGTTTCCAATACCACGCAAACGCCAGCACGATCGCAAATACCGACCACGCGCCGGGATGTAAAAGCGATTCCGGCACCGGAATCGTCCACAACATGGCGACCGCGCTCCACACGATCAGCGGCACGCAAATCCAGTGCAAGATCTGATTAGTCGGATGCTGATGATCGCGGCTGTAGCTGTCGAGCCAATCGCGCATGCTGCGTGCGCTTTGTGTGGTGTCGTCGGTCGTCATCAATGGGCGCTGCTCCGTGAGAAAAGGTTGAGCACTAGCACGCCGGCCACGATCAGGCCAATACCAAGCACAGCGGCCAGGTCCAGTTTCTGTCGATATACCACGACACCGATCAGCGCGATCAACGCGGTGCCCGCGCTGGACCACACCGCGTAAGCGATGCCGAGCGGCATCTGTCGCAGCGTGAGGCTCAGGCAATAAAAAGCCACGCCATAGCCGACGACGACAATCGCGCTCGGCAGCCAATGGCTGAAGCCGTCAGAGGCTTTCAGCGCACTGGTTCCGATGACCTCGGCGAGTATCGCGAGGCTCAGGCTAAGCCACGCGTTCATGCGGTCAGTCCAGCGTGATGCCGGCCAGGCGTTGCAGCGCTTCGGCGTATTTGGCGGACGTGCCTGCAATGACTTGCTCGGGAACCTTCGGTCCTGGCGCTTTCTTGTTCCAGTCCAGCGTTTCCAGGTAATCGCGCACGAACTGCTTGTCGTAGCTCGGGGGGCTGATGCCGACGCGGTATTGATCGGCCGGCCAGAAGCGCGAGGAATCCGGCGTGAGCATTTCGTCCATCACATACAGCTTGCCGTTTTCGTCGGTGCCGAATTCGAACTTGGTGTCGGCGATGATGATGCCGCGCTCGGCCGCAAACGCCGCCGCCCATTTGTAGATGGCGAGCGTGGCGTCGCGTACTTGTTCGGCGAGATCTTTGCCCACACCGGCAATCACCGCGTCGAAACTCACGTTCTCGTCGTGATCGCCCACCGCCGCCTTGGTCGACGGCGTAAAGATCGGTTCGGGCAATTGATCGGCCTGGCGCAGTCCCGCTGGAAGCGTGATGCCGCACAGCGAACCGGTCGCTTGATAATCCTTCCAACCCGAGCCGATCAGATAACCGCGCGCAATCGCTTCCACCGGCACTGGCTTTAGGCGACGCGTCACCACCGCGCGCTTTTCATACAGCGCGATATCGGTGCCCGCCGGCAGTACTTCTTCCAGCGGCGTGTGCAGCAAATGATTGGGCACGATATGCGCGGTCTTGCCGAACCAGAAGTTGGAAATCTGCGTCAGCATCTCGCCCTTGCCGGGTATCGGATCGGGCAGCACCACGTCGAAGGCGGACAGGCGATCGGTAGCGACGATCAGCAAGCGATTGCCGGGCAGCGCGTAGACGTCGCGCACCTTGCCGCGGTGGATCAGCTCAAGGCCGGGCAGGTTCGATTCCAGCAGGGTGGTAGGCACAGCGCACTCCGGGGGTGAGACGAATTAGGGATGCTCTGATTAATTCCACGTGGGCGGCATGATGTCCAGAAGGCGCGCAGGGTGTGTTGCGCGGCGCAGGACAGACTGGCCGTCTGTTCAAGCCGCGCGGCGCAGCCTGCACGCCTTCTGGACATCACCCTTCGGGCCGGTCCTGTCTTTCCGCATATCTTCGGCCCATCGTCTCGACAGACGGCCAGTCTGCCTTCGCCGATGGTCCTGTGATCTTCGAACAGACAGGACCGGTGACGCCCGCGTGGAATTAATCAGAGCATCCCTATTGTACCGGTCAAGCCACGGGACGCTGCTAGAATCGGTGACTTTCATGCCTATGTGTTACCGATGCGAATCGTACTCGCGGCACTCGTTTTGACCTGTGCCCTGCCAGCGTTTGCCGCCGATATGCCCGCCAAGCCGGTCCGGTTGGGGTTGTGCGCGGCGTGTCATGGGGAAACCGGCATGGCGCAAATGCCCGGCGCGCCGAATCTTGCCGGCCAGCGCCTTGATTACTTGCGCAAGGCGCTGGGCGAATACCGCGACGGCACGCGTAACGTACCGCTGATGCGCACGGCCATCGGCCCGCTCAACGATGCGGAGCTGGATCAACTCGCACGCTGGTACAGCGCCCAAACACTCCCGCCGCAGGCCGCCGCGCGCCCATGAGTTACACCTACACGTTCTGGTTCGCCATGGCGGGCCTGCTGCTTGGCCATGGTTTTGTCGGCATGGGCGTCGGCGCGATCGTCGGCTTCGTGCTCGATAATCTGCGCTATACGCAGCGGCGCAGCGCGATTCCCGAGTCGGGCGGCTATGTGTTTCCGCTGTTTGCGCTGCTCGGCGCGATCGCCAAATCCGATGGCCGCGTTTCCGAAGCGGAAATCGCGACCGCCGAACGCATCATGGCGCGCATGGGCTTGGATGCGAACGCGCGCCAAGTTGCAATACAGGGTTTCAACAAAGGCAAGCAGCCCGAATTCGACGTGACCGGTCCGATCAGCGCCTTGCGCCAATGGGTGGGGCTGCGCCGCGATCACGCGTTTCCGTTGCTCGATGTGGTGATCGAAACGGTGCTGGCCGAAGGCAATCCGTCGCCGGAGAAAATGGCGATCTTGCGTCAACTCGCTTTCGCCCTGCGCATCAGCGACATGGAGCTGATGGCCTTGATGGCGATGAAGGGGTTTGTCTGGCAAGGCGCTTACGGTGGCGGTCGCGGTCCGGGCGCGGGTCATGGTTATGTGCCGCCGCAGCGGAACACGCAGGGGCCCGATCCCTACGCCGTGCTCGGCATCACACGCGACGCCGACGAGCGCGCCATCAAGCGCGCCTATCGCAAACTGATTTCCGAACATCACCCCGACCGCCTGGGCGATCTGCCCGAAGACATGCGCAAGCGAGCCGAAGGGCGCGCCAGCGAGATCAATGCGGCGTACGAGCGGATCAAGGCGGAGCGCGGCTTCAAATAAGCCACAAGCGGAACGCGCCCGCGTCCCGGTAAAATGACGGCTTCGCATTCGCCGCATCTCACCTGGGCCCGTCATGAGCAAACAATCCCCCATCATCGCCCCGTCCATTCTCTCCGCCGATTTCGCGCGGCTGGGCGAGGACACCGCCAACGTGCTGGCCGCCGGCGGCGACTGGGTGCATTTCGACGTGATGGACAACCATTATGTGCCCAACCTCACCATCGGGCCGATGGTGCTCAAAGCGCTGCGCAATTACGGCATCACCGCACCCATCGACGTGCATTTGATGGTGAAGCCGGTGGATCGCATCGCGCCGGATTTCGCTAAGGCCGGCGCCAGCTTGATCAGCTTTCATCCGGAAGCCTCCGAGCATGTGGATCGCACCATCGGCTTGATCAAGGACTCCGGTTGCCAGGCGGGCCTGGTGTTCAATCCGGCCACGCCGCTGAACTGGCTCGATCACGTGCTCGACAAGCTCGATCTCGTGCTGATCATGTCGGTGAATCCCGGTTTCGGCGGACAGAAATTCATTCCTGAGGCGCTGGAAAAACTGCGTCGCGTGCGTCGACTGATCGACGACAGCGGTCGCGGGATCCGCCTGGAAGTCGATGGCGGCGTCACCGCGGAAAATATCGGCGAGATCGCCGCCGCCGGCGCCGACACGTTCGTGGCCGGCTCGGCCATCTTCGGCGCGCCCGACTATCGAACCGTGATCGAGAAAATGCGCGCCAGCATCGGCTGAGTTCGCAACGCCAACCTCAAAAAAGAGAAACCCGGCACAGGGGGAAGTCTGTGCCGGGCAGAGGGGCGTCGGAAAGACGCTAGAGGAGACACCATTGGCAGTTGCATCCTGCACGCGGCTGAAAGACGGGAGGCTCGGCCGTCAGTCAGACCTCGGCGAGTTCCACGGCAATGGACTATGCGCCTGCCAAGTAATCGGACCGGGCTCTTTTCGATTGGTTCCCGGCGTGCCGAAAATATTTTTGTACGGCAAAAAAATCCCCTTCGGACCAGGAAGGGGAAGGAACGCTAGGACAGGGGGAAGGTCGGAAACGGCTTGGTATCGCGGTTTGTGGAGGCTTACCGATTCAGGTTGCCGGATGCGCGACCGGCGAACGTCCTTGCGTGCCGGTCGCGCCCATGCCTTCCACGGCAGTTCCACGCAAAACTCAGTGCAAGCTCATCAAGGCCGCCAACAGCAACGAACCCACGGCCAGCACCACGCGCAGCGGTTCGAAGCTGCGAAGTTCGGCATTGGGGTCGACGGAAGGATCGGCGCGCATGGATGAGACTCGTAATCGGGGCGTTGGAGATATCAAACACCCCGCCCGGGCGCGGTCGCCGACGCCTCAAGGGCGAACGAACGACGGAATCTGGCAGAACGCGGGCAAACGTCGTGAGCGGCTTGCGTAAGCCGCACCCGCATAGCAACCTGCGCGCCATCGTCACGAGGAATCCACATGGGACGCAACATCGCCATCGTCGAAGATGAACCCCTGATCCGCGCCAACTACGTCGAGGCGTTGAACCGCTTCGGCTACGACACGCGCGGCTACGGTTCGCGGCAGGACGCCTCCAGTGCGTTCGCCATACGGCTTCCGGAATTGGTCATCATCGATATCGGTCTGGGCGACGAGCCTGAGGGCGGTTTCGATTTGTGCCGCGAACTGCGCGCGAAATCCTCCACGCTGCCGATCATTTTTCTGACCGCGCGCGATTCGGATTTCGATGTGATCTCCGGCCTGCGCCTGGGCGCCGACGATTACCTCAGCAAAGACACGAGCCTGCATCAGCTGGCTGCGCGTATCGCTGCGTTGTTCCGTCGTATCGAATCGCTGAAAGCGCCGGCGTCGAGCGAAACGGTGATCGGGCACGGTCCGCTCAAGCTCGAATCGGAACGCATGCGCGTAACCTGGAACGACGTGGAAGTGCCGCTTACGGTGACCGAATTCTGGATGGTCCACACTTTGGTGCGTTTCCCTGGACACGTGAAAAATCGCGATCAGTTGATGCGCGAAGCGGAGCTTGTCGTGGATGACGCCACGATCACCTCGCACATCAAACGTATCCGCAAGAAATTTATTGCGGTGGCGGAAGATTTCGACGCAATCGAAACCGTACATGGCGTGGGTTATCGGTGGCGTCCGTAATGGTTTCGCGTTGGATTTTGGCCAGCCTGCTGCTGTGCGCAGGTTCAGCGCTGGCGGCGAAGTCCGATACGGCGGTCGATGCGCATGGTCTTGCCGACGGCAACGCGCCCGCGTGGACGATCAACACAAGCGCGCCGTCTGGTTGGACCAAGGATTGCTGCACGTACGCGAGCGCGATCGGCGTCAACTACGTGCTGTATCAGGGCGAGTGGACCGGCAAGCCCGAGCGTGTGATGGTGCTCAACGTTTGGCCGTCCAAATTGCCATCGCTGGATGCGGAGCTGCAGGATGATCGCAAGCAATATCTGCTGCGCGATCCGAACGGGCAGGTCGTTACGTTTGCCGTCAACAATCGCAATATGCCATGCCGCGGCGTGCTGTATGCCGGCACCGATCATATCGACGACGCGATTGTGTTCTGCGATCCCGGCAATGCGTCGGGCATTCGTTACAGCTGGTCGATGTCCATCGCCGCGGACGACCCGTCGCGTCAGACGCTGCTCGATCAATTTCAGCAAGTAGCGGAGCGTTCGAGCTACGCCCACGGCGCCAAGGCGCCCGGCGGCAGCGGCAAATCCAGGTAAATTATCGCCTGTGAGCCTGCGCCAAAAACTCCTGCTGGTCGCCCTGTGCACCCTCGCGCTGCCTATCGCGGGGTGGTTGTACGTGCGCCAAATGGAAACCTTGCTGCGCCAAGGCCAAGAGCAAGCGTTGACGGCAACCGCGGCAGCCGTCGCGCGCAGTTTGGCCGTGACGGACGTGCCGCTGCCGCAACCGGGCAACGGCTGGTACGTGCAGCAGGCGGTGAGTCCCATCGTTGTCGACGGTTACGGCGACGATTGGGCGCCGATGACGCCATGGAGCCAACCGGTCGGCGCACACGGCAAGTTGTTGTTGGCCGAAGACGATAACGGCTTCTATCTCTACATCGACGTGCGTATCGCGCGGCGAGCACGTGCGGATGCGGGCGATACGAATGCGCTCGCATCCGATCATGTGGTGCTCGACTTGGTGCAAGGCGCCGTTCATCGGCGCTACTTGATCGCCAGCGCCGCGCCGGGCGCCTTCACCGCGCTGACGCTCGATCCGCCCGCGGGCGATTTGCCCGAGCGCGTGGTGGGACAGTGGCAAGAAGATGGCAGCGGCTATCACGCCGAGCTTCGCTTGCCGCGCGGTCTGGGATTGAGTGCGCTTGGCGTGGGCGTTTATAGCGCTGTCGATGGCGGCGATCCCATGGCCGTGGATGTGCGTCCGCTGTGGCGTTACTCGGGCGACCTTTCACAAGAACTGGCGCAGCTGGCGCCGAGCGGTACCCGCGCACGTTTGTTGGTGCCTTCTGGCTGGTTGCTGGCGCAAAGCGGTCATCTGACGACATCCGGTCCGCAGCCAAGTTGGTGGTCGTCGGTGATTTACCGCTCCTTGCTCGCCAATCCGTTGGAAGAAGCCGAAGCCTGGACGTCCGATGCGCCGCGCCTGGATCTGCCCGAAGTGAAAGCGGCCGACAGCGGCGCGGCGTCAGTGGTATGGCGCCAGGGCGAACAACGCGACAGCGTGGTGCTGGCGACGGCGGTGCCCGTACGGCGCGGCGACGATGTGGTTGGTGTGCTTTTGTTGGAGCAAGCCAGCCGTGCGGTGCCGCTGCTCGCCAATCGCGCCTTCCTGAGTCTGCTGACGACCAGTTTCGGTGTGATGCTGGTCGCAGGCGCGATTTTGCTGTTGTTCGCCACGCGCCTTAGCTTGCGCCTTGGCCGATTGCGCGACGCCGTGGAGCGGGCACAGCTCAACGACGGACGTTTGGACGGCCAATTGATGCAAAGCCATTTTCCGATGGCGGATTCGGAAGACGAAATCGGCGATCTGGCGCGCAGCTTCCAAAAATTGTTCGAAGCCGTCGGCGGCTACACCGACTATTTGCGCACCCTGGCGTCCAAGCTCTCGCATGAGCTCAATACGCCGCTGGCGATCGTGAAATCCTCGCTGGACAACCTCGAACACGCCGAACTTTCCGACGAAGCGCAACCGTATCTGGCGCGCGCACGCGACGGCGTTGCGCGTCTGGGTACGCTGGTTCGCGCTATGAGCGAAGCCAGCCGTATGGAGCGCGCGATCGCGGCGGCTGAGCCGGAAGATGTGGATCTGGTGGATGTCGTGGACGGATGCGCCGAAGCCTATCGGCCGCTGGCAGGCACGCGCCGGCTCGACTGCGTGCTGCCCGATCAGTCGGTGCATCTGCACGGCGCGCCGGAACTGATCGCACAGGCCTTGGACAAACTGTTCGACAATGCGCTGTCCTTCACGCCTGCCGACGGCTGGCTCAGGCTCACGTTGCGCCCGTTCGACGATGGCGCCGAAATCGAATTGGCGAACCAAGGGCCGCCGCTGCCCGCAGCGATGCAGGGCCGATTATTCGACTCGCTGGTCAGTCTGCGCGACAAAACCACGCCTGGCGACGTGCCGCATCTCGGCCTGGGCCTGTACGTCGTGCGTCTGGTGGCCGAGCGTCACGGCGGCATGGCCTCGGCGCGCAACTTGGAAGATGGTAGCGGCGTGGCCTTCAGCCTGCGCCTGCACGGCATGCCGAGGCAACGTCTAGCCGGTTGAGGCCGCGTTTCTCCTACCGCTTCCCCTACAATGGCCGTTCCCCGTTCGGCCATCCGGAACCTTACGTGATTTCTCGCGACGAATTCGAAGCGCTCGCCGCCCAAGGACACACCCGCATTCCGCTTGTGCGCGAAGTGTTCTCCGATCTGGATACGCCGCTATCGGTGTATCTCAAACTGGCCGATGGTCCGTACACCTTCTTGTTCGAATCGGTGGAAGGCGGCGCGACATGGGGTCGCTACTCGATCATCGGTCTGCCTGCGACGCGCGTGTATCGTCTGCGCGGTCACGAATTGGAAGTGGAAGACGCCGGGGAAATCGTCGAACGCCGTCATCTCGACGACCCGCTGGGCGAAATCGAGAAGCTGCGTCAGCAGTATCACGTGCCGCGCCTCCCGCAGTTGCCTGCGTTCAGCGGTGGCCTGGTGGGTTACTTCGGATTTGAGACCATCGGCTATATCGAGCCGCGTCTGGCGCAGTGGGATCGTCCCGACGAACTCGGCACACCCGATGTGTTGCTGATGCTGGCCGAAGAAGTGGCGGTATTCGACAACCTCAAAGGCCGTCTGTATTTGATCGTGCACGCCGACCCGTCGCAGCCGCAGGCGTATGCGCACGCGCAGCGCAGGCTCGATGCCTTGACGCATCGTTTGCGCCAAGGCGGGGCGTCGTATCCGCAACTTACGCAATCCACCGCGCTGAACGAAAGCGATTTCAAATCGTCCTTCACGCGCGAGGAATTCGAAGCGGTGGTGGATCGCGCGAAGGAATACATTCGTGCGGGCGATATTTTTCAGGTGGTGCCGTCGCAACGCTTAAGCGTGGGCTTTAACGCGCGACCGGTGGACGTGTATCGCGCGTTGCGCGCGATGAATCCGTCGCCGTATATGTATTTCGTCGATCTAGGCGATACGCAGATCGTCGGTTCGTCGCCGGAGATTCTGGCGCGTTTGCAAGACGGCAAGGTCGTGGTTCGCCCCATCGCCGGGACGCGTAAGCGTGGCGCTTCGGAGGAAGAGGATAGGGCGCTCGAAGCCGAATTGCTGGCCGATCCCAAGGAACGCGCCGAGCATGTGATGCTGATTGATCTCGGTCGCAACGATATCGGTCGAATCTGCGAGGCGGGCAGCGTGGAAGTGAGCGAGTCGTTCGTGGTCGAGCGTTATTCGCACGTCATGCATATTGTGTCGCAGGTGCAGGGCGATGTGCGTCCGCATCTCAGTTATATGGACGTGCTCAAAGCGACATTTCCCGCAGGCACGGTCAGCGGCGCGCCGAAAATCCGCGCAATCGAAATCATCCAGGAACTCGAACCCTACAAGCGCAACATCTACGCCGGCGCCATCGGCTGGATCGGCTGGTGGGGCGATGCGGACACCGCCATCGCCATTCGCACGGCGGTTATTCAAAACGGCCGTCTGCATGTGCAGGCGGGCGCAGGCATCGTGTACGACTCCGATCCAGCGTCGGAGTGGGAAGAAACCATGAACAAGGGCCGCGCGCTGTTCCGTGCGGTGGCGCAGGCGGCGAAGGGACTATGAGCCATGCAACCACGTTTCAATCGCGGTCGTAGCTGTTTGGTGGCGCTCTCGGTGTTGGCATGTGCGGCGCCGCTGGCGGCGCGCGAATCCTCGCAAAGTTGGCCGGATACGCCGCTCAGTCGTACGCAGGCGTTAGCTGAACTGCAAACCTTGAATGCACAACTGCTGAGTCATCCCAGCGCGACGTTGACGCTGGAGCAATGGTGCGCCGCGCATCATCTCGCACCAGAACCGCGCGTGCTTGCGCATCGTGTGCACGGTGCGGATAAACCCTTGCCGGATGGCGGACGCACGTTGCTCGGCATCGGTCCGGACGAACCGGTGCGTTATCGCCGCGTTGCGTTGAGCTGCGGCGATGTGGTGCTGTCGGATGCGGATAATTGGTACGTGCCTTCACGCCTTACCGCCGAGATGAATCATCAACTGGATACGTCCGACGCGCCCTTCGGCAAAGTTGTTCAGCCGCTGCATTTTCGCCGCCAGACACTTTCGGCTGATCTGTTGTGGTCGCCGTTGCCGGAAGGTTGGGACAGCGGCGCACCGCTGCCGCCGTCGCATGATGAAGCGCTGACCATTCCCGACCACGTGCTGCAGCATCGCGCCGTGCTTTTTACCGGCGAAAATCAGCCTTTCAGTTTGGTGGTCGAGAGCTATACGTCGCGCGTGCTGGTTCATCCTTAGCGCGCGGCGGCATCATCTGGCCGATCAAACCGATCGCGACCAGCGATGCGGCGAACACAAAAAAGCGGTACGTGTCGGCTGGAAAGAGCAAAAGGTGCGCGGCGACAAACGCCATCGGGATGACGAAAACGGCGCTGATCAAGCGCCTCTCGATGCGAAGCGCACGAGCTCCGTTGCTTATCAGTAACCAAATGGCGAGGCTGTAGATCACGAAATGCGGATGCATCGTGAAGTTATAGATCGTGGAAGCGTACGGTCGTAGGTAATCGTCGAGAGCGTGCGATGGAAGAAGTGTGGCTGGATACGCCGTCTTGTGGATCAGAGACGTGTTGAACAAAGTCAGCCATCCGTAGGCGTGGTTCATTTTTACGGTCAGCAGATACAGCAAACACGCCATCATCATCGAGGCGAGTGCGAATTTTCTTTGCCCGAAAAGAAAGGCGTGCCCGAGTACGAGCAACGAAAGCAGCAATAGATCCGTTCTGATCAAAGGCAGCAATGCTGCAAGCAGGAAAGCCCACATGTTGCGCCGGATCAACATGTAGATCGTCAACATCGAAAAGAAACACGCCATCGCATCGGGCGTCGATAGTCTTGCGATGTCGACGAATCCCGTGAACGCGACGACTAAAGGTACGGCAGCGATGGGCGCGCCGATGTTATGCGCAACCAGCGCAAGCAGCACGACTGAAAGCGCCGCGAACACCGCGCTTATCGCGTAGGTCGACTCGGGATAGTTCAATCCCAGCGCATGAATCATCCGGATCAATCCGACATACAACACGCGAATGCGATAGAACGGGAGCTGTTGCGCCAGCGACGTCGGATCGCGAAAAACGGTTTCGCGATAGTCACCCTGCGTCAATTGCGCGAACGTATTCGCGTCGACCGCATTTCGCACGCTGTCATACGTCATTTTGTTGAGATCGGCGCCGCGATATCCGTCGGCGCTATATGCCGTCGCGACGTAACCGATGAGGTCCCAGTTGTTGGTCGGCTTCTTCCATCCGAAAAACAGCACGATGAGCGCCGTGACGGCCGTGAGAAGCAGCGCCGAGATACGCAAGGAAGACCGCGCGAGGCGTGGCGTCTTGGTGTCGTCGATAGTTGTCACCGCCATGCGAAATTCCGACAAGTAATCGGCAGTAGGTGCCCCCGCTCGATCATCGGGTTGCGTCTAAGCGAAGACAGGCATAGGTGTTCATGTGCTCGATCACTTGGGCACAGTTGAGATTAATTCTCATTTGCCGGAAAACACGGTGCCGAGCCACGCACATGACGGTTTAGCATGAGCTGGCCAACTCAAAGCAGATGACGGCGGCGAAGGGGATCGCGCACAATGGGCGTCCATGCCGCAATGCCGCATAGCACTCAGGATTCCCCGGCCATGTTGTTGATGATCGACAATTACGACAGCTTCACGTTCAACCTCGTGCAGTACCTCGGCGAGTTGGGGCAGGACGTAAAAGTCGTGCGCAACGACGACTTGGATGTGGCCGGCATTCGCGCCCTGAAACCTTCTCACCTCATGATTTCGCCGGGCCCTGGCACGCCGGACGACGCGGGCGTATCGCTCACCGTGCTGCGCGAGTTGGCCGGCGAGATCCCGGTGTTCGGCGTTTGCCTCGGTCATCAGGCGATCGGCCAGGCATTTGGCGGCAAGGTGATTCGCGCCAAGCAGATCATGCATGGCAAGACGTCGCCGGTGCGCCACCTGGGCAAAGGTGTGTTTGCCGGTTTGCCCAATCCGTTCGAAGCCACGCGCTATCACTCGCTGGTCGTGGAGCAATCGTCGCTGCCCGATTGTCTGGAAGTGACGGCGTGGACGGAAAATCCCGACGGTTCCATCGACGAGATCATGGGGTTGCGGCACAAGACGTTGGCGGTCGAGGGCGTGCAATTCCATCCCGAATCGATTCTCACGCAGTATGGTCACGATCTGCTGCGCAACTTTCTTGGCCTGCCGTTGAAAAAGCTCGCCGCATGACCGTGCGCGCCATCACCATCACGCCGCAGGAAGCGCTACAGCGCACGATCGAACATCGCGAAATTTTCCACGATGAAATGATCGCGTTGATGCGCCAGATCATGAGCGGCGATGTGAGTCCGCTGATGACGGCGGCGATCATTACCGGCCTGCGCGTAAAAAAGGAAACCGTCGGCGAGATCACCGGCGCGGCGCGGGTGATGCGCGAATTGTCGGCGAAGGTCGATGCACCGCCGCATCCTTATTTTCTCGATATCGTGGGCACCGGCGGCGACGGCGCCTCCAGTTTCAACATTTCAACAGCGTCGATGTTCGTGGCGGCGGCGGCGGGTGCGCGCATCGCCAAGCATGGCGGACGCAGCGTGTCGTCCAAGTCGGGCAGCGCGGATGTGCTCGAAGCGCTAGGTGCGTGCATCGATCTTTCGCCGCTGAAAGTCGCCGAGTGCATGACCGAGACGGATATCGGTTTCATGTTCGCGCCCAACCATCATCCGGCGATGAAGGTGGTGGCGCCGGTGCGCAAGGAAATGGGTGTGCGCACGCTATTCAACATCCTCGGGCCGCTTACCAATCCGGCAGGCGCACCGAACATCTTGATGGGGGTTTTCCACCCGGATCTCGTAGGCATTCAGGTGCGCGCCCTGCAGGCGCTGGGCGCCAAGCACGCCATGGTGGTGTGGGGCCGGGACGGGATGGACGAGATTTCGCTGGGCGCCGCCACCCTGGTCGGCGAACTGCGCGACGGCGAGGTGCACGAATACGAGGTCGAGCCGGAGGATTTCGGCTTGGCCATGGCGTCTAGCCGCAATCTGCGGGTGGAGAACGTCGAGCAGTCCAAGGCCATGTTGCTGGATGCCCTGGAAAATCGGCACGGCGTGCCGCACGACATCGTTTGCCTGAATGCCGGGGCTGCGCTTTATACCTGCGGGCTGGCGACCAGCATCGCCGGTGGCATCGAATTGGCCCGGGCGACCATCGCCAGCGGCGCGGCTCGTGCCAAAATGGACGCGTTCGTTGCGACCACACAGCGCCTTGCCCATAGCTGATACTAGCCTTGGCCCAAGGTTTTTGTTTTCACGTTTTCTACGTGCCGATCAGAGCTCATGACCGACATTCTTCAACGCATCCTCGCCCGTAAGGCGGAAGAACTCGCCGAACGCAGCGCCAAGTTGCCGCTGAAGGAGTTGTCTGCGCGCGTGGCGGACATGCCCGATACGCGCGGCTTCGCTGCGGCTATCGAAGCGCGAATCGCTTCCGGCGATGCCGCCGTGATCGCCGAAGTGAAAAAGGCGAGCCCGAGCAAGGGCGTGATCCGCGCGGAGTTCGATCCGGTCGCCATCGCGCGCAGTTACGAGCTGGGCGGCGCGGCATGTTTGTCCGTGCTCACCGATCGGGATTTCTTCCAAGGCAGCGAAGATTTTCTGCAGCAAGCGCGTGCCGCGTGTTCGTTGCCGGTGCTGCGCAAAGATTTCGTCATCGATCCGTATCAAGTGTACGAAGCGCGCGCGATCGGCGCCGATTGCATTTTGTTGATCGTCGCCGCGTTGAGCGATGCGGATTTGCTGGAGCTGTCGTTGCTCGCCGCCGATCTTGATTTGGACGTGCTGTGCGAAGTGCACGACGCCGAGGAACTGGAGCGCGCCCAGGCGGTGCCGGTGCCGTTGATCGGCGTCAACAATCGCAATCTGCGCACGTTCGAAACATCGCTCGAAACCACGCTCGAATTGCAGCAATTGATGGAATACGACCGCATCCTGGTGGCCGAATCGGGTATCCACACGCTCGACGATGTGGCGCGTCTGCGCGAAGCGGGCATCAACGCATTTTTGGTCGGCGAAGCGTTTATGCGCGCGGCCGATCCCGGTTTGGAACTGAAACGGCTGTTCAACACGCACTGATCATGTTTACAGGGGATACGATTCAAGCGCCGGCGCAAACCGGCGGCGACGCCGATGCGTCGCGCACGGTGCTATTCGATTTCGATGGCGTGCTGCATCACGGCGATGCGTTTTATCTTTTTATTCGGCATCGCTATGCAAGTTCCTTGCATTGCAAGCTGCTCGCTGCGCTGACCATGCCCTGGTGGTTGCTTTGTCTCGTGTTCTCGCGCAGGTTGGCGGCGCGTGCGCTTGTGCATGTTGCGTTGCTTGGCGTCAGCCAAAAGCGGTATCAGGTCATCGCCGAAACATTTGCCGATCAGCTGGTGCAGCGTCCGCGTCAATTCTGTCGCGACGGCTTGAATGCGCTGCGTCGTCATCAGCAGGAGGGCGACGACGTGATCATCGTGACGGGTTGTGAGCACGTGCTGGTCAGTCGCTTGGTGAGCCGGTTGGGTTTGTCCAACGTCACCATCGTCGCATCGCGATTCAAGCCGGGCTGGCTGGGCATGCGGGTGGCGTTGCACAACGTCGGCCGCCGCAAGCTGCAGAGCTTGGCGAAGCTGGGCATCCAACAGTGGCGGGTCGCCTACAGCGACTCCTTTCAAGACACGCCCATGCTCAAGCAGGCGGGGGAGGCCGTGCTGGTCAATGGCACGCCCAAGCTCTGCAAGCGCGTGGAAAAGGCACTAGGCCGTTCGGTCATGCGGGTCGTCTGGTACTGAGCGTCGAGCCGGGCTTTTTCGTTTTTTGAAAAACGCTAGAAAAGCGCTTGCAGGCGGCATCGGCAAGATATACGTTAGTACTTACGTTAATGCTTACGCATATCTTGGGTGGCGCGCTATGTACTTGGCATCCTTGGGGAAATTGGCGCTCGGTAGCCGGCTTAAGGCGCTTAGCGATCACTTTTACGGTGCGGCCGACGAGGTCTATCAGACGCTCGGCGCGCGGATCGAATCGCGCTGGCTGCCGGTGCTGCGCTATCTGTGGGACGTCGGGCCCCGCTCGGTCACCGAGGTGGCCGATGCGATCGGCCAGACCCATTCCGCGGTCAGCCAGCTCACCGACAAACTGGTTCGCGCCGGCATGGTGGAGCGCCAAAACGATCCCAATGACGGACGCCGTACGGTGCTGGTGCTGACTGATCAAGCGCATGAGTCGCTCGCCGAACTCGGCCCGATCTGGTGCGCTGTGCGCCGTGGTGTTGCGGTATCGCTGGAAGAGCACGCAACGCAGCTGCTCGATGCGATTGCGCTATGCGAGCGCGCGTTGCAGGAGCGCCCCATCGTCAAGGCGATCCTGACCGAACACGCCGCGATCATGAAGGCGCCGCTTGAGATCGTCCCTTATACGCCGGAACTGCGCGATCACTTTTATCGCTTGAACGCGCAGTGGTTGGAACGTTACTTCCGCATCGAAGATATCGATCGCACCGTGCTTAGCGATCCCGAGCGCTACGTGTTGGAACCGGGTGGGGCGATTTTTTTCGCCAAACTCGGAGACGAGATCGTTGGTACCTGCGCGCTCTTGCAGGAGTCGCCCGGCGTGTTCGAGTTGACCAAGATGGGCGTGGACGAAACCTTCCGCGGCCTGGGAGCCGGCAAGCGGCTGCTCGATGCGTGCATCGCCGAATTTCACCGGCGCGGAGGACGCGAGTTGTTCCTGGAATCCAACAGCGTTCTCAAGCCGGCGCTGCGGATGTACGAGAAAGCAGGATTTGCCTTCCAGCCGGCCATTCGCCCGGGCTCGCACTACGAGCGGGCTGACGTCTACATGATTTACCAGCCGACGGTGAAGGAATTCGCCTGAGATGGCTCGCCCCGGCGAACGCCGGGGCGATAAAGCGTTTTAGCGCGTACCGCGCACCACGATGGTCTTGCCCGACACATCGATCATGCCTTGCTCTTCCAGCTGCTTGAGCACGCGGCCGACCATTTCGCGCGAGCAGCCGACGATGCGGCTGACTTCCTGACGAGAAATGCGGATCTGGGTGCCGTCGGGATGGCTCATCGCGTCCGGCTCCTGGCACAGGTCCAGCAGGGTGCGCGAAATGCGGTTGGTGACGTCCATAAACGCCATGCGGCTGACCTGGCGCGAGGTGCGCAGCAGACGATGGGTGAGCTGGGCGCCGATCGAGAACAAGATCTTGGGGCACTCGTCCCGCAGCGGGCCTTCCAGCAGCTGGAACAGGCGTTCGTAGCTGATTTCGGCCATTTCGCAGGGGCTGCGCGTGCGCACCATCGATTCGCGCTGGGCTTGCTCGACGAACAGACCCATCTCGCCGATGAACTGGCCGCGGCTGATGTAGGCAAGGATGAGCTCGCGCCCTTGTTCGTCTTCCGTACAGACCGCCAGCGAGCCCTCGATCACGTAATACAGCGTGTTGGCGGGGTCGCCCGGACGGATGATGGCGGTCTTGCCGGGGTAGCGTCGACGGTGGCAGAGCCCCAGGAACCGCTCCATGGAGGCCGGGTCTGGCGCGAAGCCAAGCGGAGCCTGCGACCGTTCGAAGGCCTGTTGTAACTGGTATTTCAGTTGCACCACAGAGGTTTTCCCCACGCTGAGTTATCTTCCCGGCCGCCCGATCCAGCGGCCTATGTCTGAGCATCCCTGGCAACTTTCGCATTATGGCAAAGTCAATGCGAGCCCCGAAGGTTACGTTTTCAGTCCAATTGCCTCATACTTCGCAGTCTTCCGGAGGATGCGCTTTGCCATCGTCCGTACACAAGGGGCGTGCAGGATAAGGGTCCAGCACGCTTTATTAATCAGCGGGGACCCTTGTAGCTAACCCGCCTCACCTGTCGGCCGTGACCCGGCCATGGAGTGTCGCCGTGGTGAAACCCCTCCCGCGCCTGCGTTTGCAGGGCTTCAACAACTTGACCAAGGCCTTGAGCTTCAATATTTACGATATCTGCTACGCAGTATCGGAAGATCAGCGCCAACGGTACATCGAGTATATCGACGAGCAGTACGACGCCGATCGTCTCACGCAAATTCTTACTGACGTGGCCGAGATCATCGGCGCGAACATCCTCAACGTGGCCCGCCAGGACTACGACCCGCAGGGCGCTTCGGTCACCATCCTGATTTCCGAAGAGCCGGTGGTCGAAAAGCTCGGCCGCGACACCATTTCGGATGCCGTGGTGGCCCACATGGACAAGAGCCACATCACCGTCCACACCTATCCGGAAACGCATCCGCACAACGGCATCGCGACGTTCCGCGCGGATATCGATGTTGCTACCTGTGGCGTGATTTCCCCGTTGAAGGCGCTGAACTACCTGATCGACAGCTTCGAGTCGGACATCGTGGTGTGCGACTACCGCGTGCGCGGCTTCACCCGCGACGTGAAAGGCAAGAAGCACTTCATCGATCACAAGATCAACTCGGTGCAGGATTACCTCGCTCGCCACATCCGTCAGAAGTACGAGATGTTCGACGTGAACGTGTACCAGGAAAACATCTTCCATACGAAGATGCACATCAAGGACTTCGACCTCGACACCTATCTGTTCGAAGCGCACGCGGACGATCTTTCGTTCAAGGAGCGCCAGAAGATCGAGCAACTGCTGCGTCGCGAAATCGAAGAACTGTTCCACGGGCGTAATCTGATGTAATGAAAAACCCGCCGAAAGGCGGGTTTTTCTTTTCCACCATCGATAGCGATTTACAGGCGGTACGCGACCGTCTTCATCACCATCGAACTGGCATGCATCAACTGCGGAATCGGAAACGGCAACTTGATGCCGCCACGATCCAACGCATTCTGCGCATGCCGCACTTCATCTTCTTGCATCTGCTGCAGCACCGCGCGCGAGCGTTCGTCTTGCGCCGGCAATTTGTCCAGGTGATCGGCGAGATGCGCTTCGACCTGCTTCTCGGTTTCCATGACGAAACCCAGGCTCACCTTGTCGCCCGCCAACGCAGCCAGCGCACCGATCGCGTAACTGCCCACGTACCACAGTGGGTTGAGCAAGCTCGGTTGGCTTTCCAATTCGTGCAAGCGCTCCGTGCACCATGCGAGATGATCGGATTCTTCCGCGGCGGCGTCGAGCAGGTGCGTACGATTTTCATCTTTGCGCGCCAGTGCGGCTTGTCCGTCGTAAAGCGCTTGCGCGCACACTTCACCGGTGTGATTGACGCGCATCAACCCGGCGACGTGACGGCGTTCTTGATCGTCGAGTTCCGCTTCGGCGATGTTGTGCGCCGGAGACTTGCGATGCGTTTCAGGTGAGCCGGCGACGGTTTCGAGCGCGCGTTCGAAGCCGGCCAGCAAGCGATCGAGCGGAGTAAGCGTGCGTACGTTCATGACGGAATCCATTGCTGCGCGAGCAGGGTCAAAGGGTGCAGCGTCGGCAGAGCGGACGCTTGTTCGTCCAGTCCGGCGGCCAGATGCAACCGACAGCCGATATTGGACGACAGAAGCGTCTGCACATCCAGCGCATTGACATGCGACAACACATCGTCGCGCAATCGCGTGGCGCGTTCTGGAAACTGCAGCACATGACTGCCGGCGGCGCCGCAGCAATAGGGCGGCGTCGGCAGGCGTTTTACGTCCAGTTGCGGGATACGCTGCAGCAAGGTCATCAGTGCCGCGTCGCTGCGTGCGACATTGGCTTGCGTGCACGGTACGTGCAGCGCTACGCGGCTAGGCAGGGGGCGGAATTGCAACGTGTCGATGCGTTTGGCGAGCAGGCCGTAGGTGTCGTCCACGCGCACGTCCGGCAACGCGAGGCGCAGCGTGCTCAGGCAGCCGGGCGTGATCGTCACCAGATAATCCGCGCGTGCATCCGCCCAAGCTCGGCGAACGTGGTCGGCGGCGGCTTCGGCGTCGCGCGAGGCGCCATCGTGAAGATCCAGTGCGCCACAGCAAAAGGCTGGCAGGCGGATGACGCGATAACCAGCAGCCTCCAGCAATCGTTCCGCCGCGTGCTCGGCGTCCGCATCCTGCACGCTGGCGGCACAACCAGGAAACAGCGCCACTGTCCCGATCTCACTCCCACCCCTGCGCGTCAGGGGTGGGCTGGGGTGGGGTTGCCCAAGTTTGCCTCGGTTCCTCGGCAATAACGACAATGCCGTGCGCCAGGCGCTGTCTTTGCCTTCAGCGGTACGTCGGGTGAGCCATGAAATCCCTGACCAGCGAGCGAGCCGCTGAGCCCATCGGAGCAGTTCCGGCCGCTTCACGGTCTGGAGCAAAAGCCCCGGGCGATGCGGGGCGGGTCCGAGCAACCCCCGGGTCTCCACCAGCAGCTCCTCATATTTGACCCCGGCCGGGCACACCCGCTGGCAATTCAGGCAGCCCAGGCAATGATCCAAGGGCTCACGCAGCTCCGGGCTGGGGGAAACCTGCCCCCGGGCCAACGCCGCCGCAATGGCGATCCGCCCCCGCGGTGACTCGGCTTCGTTGCCATCCAGGGCATAAGTGGGGCAAACCGGCAGGCAAAGGCCGCATTGCACACACTGGTCGGCCAGCACGGCGATGCGGGATCGGGGGTTCTCAAGAGGCATACCGTTCATGCTATCATTCGCGGCTCGCAGCCCATCGTGGGCTTGCGCGATGGATGAAAGCTTCGTTATCATCTCGCGCCTTTATTCCATCGATTCCGCTTACCGCCTCGTGTGGCGGCAGACAGGTATTCCGAAATGAAAACGTTCAGCGCCAAGCCGGAAAGCGTCAAGCGCGACTGGTACGTGGTCGACGCCACGGACAAAACGCTCGGTCGTCTCTCGACCGAGATCGCGCGTCGCCTCCGCGGCAAGCACAAGCCCGAATTCACCCCGCACGTGGATACCGGCGACTATATCGTCGTGATCAACGCGGAGAAGGTGGCTGTCACCGGCGCCAAGCTGGACGACAAGATGTACCACCGCTTCACCGGTTACGTCGGCAACCTCAAGACCACCAGCCTGAAAGACCTGCTGGCGACCCATCCTGAGCGCGTCATCGAAATCGCCGTCAAGGGCATGTTGCCGAAGAACCCGCTGGGCCGTGCGATGTACAGCAAGCTCAAGGTGTACGGCGGCGCCGAACATCCGCATACCGCCCAGCAGCCGAAGGCGCTGGAACTGTAATGCGATTCCTTCGCAAGAGCCCGCACATCCATGTGCGGACTTTTAAATAAGAGCAAACATCATGGCGATTCAGCAGAACTACGGCACCGGCCGCCGCAAAACCTCCGCAGCTCGCGTGTTCCTGCGCAAGGGCACCGGCGCGATCGAAGTGAACGGCAAGACCCTCGATGAATTCTTCGGCCGCGAAACCTCGCGCATGATCGTGCGCCAGCCGCTCGAACTCACGCAGAGCGCCGACAAGTTCGACATCAAAGTCACCGTCGCTGGCGGCGGCATCACAGGCCAGGCCGGCGCGATCCGTCTGGGCATCGCCCGCGCTCTGATCGAGTACGACGAAAGCCTCAAGACCTCGCTGCGCAAGGCCGGCTTCGTCACCCGCGACGCCCGTGAAGTCGAACGTAAAAAGGTCGGTCTGCACAAAGCACGCCGCGCCACCCAGTTCTCGAAGCGCTAATCCTCGCCCGAGGCAACGCGTCGACCGGCCGGTGCACCAAGTCAGAGCGCACCGCTCGGAGAGATATTGGGAGATCGTCTAACGGTAGGACAACGGACTCTGACTCCGTTTATCTAGGTTCGAATCCTAGTCTCCCAGCCACACGCAAAAAGCCCGCCCGCAAGGCGGGCTTTTTGCGTGTGGCTGGGAGACTTTCCGGATGAGAACCTCGTTGACTCGGCACGTCCCGTGCCTCGCCCTTCGGGCCATCGGCTGCGCCGATGTTCGCTTCGGCATCCATGCCTTCGCAGTGACAAATTCGCCTGGAGCGAATTTGGACAGCGCGAACGCGCTGGCCCCGGAGCGCGCAGCGCGGAGGGGTGAGTCCGATGGATGGGGCGAACAATCCTAGTCTCCCCGTCATATCAAATCTCGCCTCGAACAAGCGTGGCTATACTTCGAAGGATTAGCCCCTGGCGTGTGCTCAACCATGGCCACCACCCAAGACTTCGTCGACTACGTAACCGAACAAGTGGCACTAGGCGACCGCTTAACGCAAAAGAAAATGTTCGGCGAATACGCTTTCTACGTAGACGGAAAAGTCGTCGCCTTCGCCTGCGACAACAGCCTCTTCGTCAAACCATCCGCCGCCGCAACAAAGCTCGCATCAGAGCTTCCCATGCGACCTCCCTATCCGGGCGCCAAGGACTATGTGGTTGCCGATGAGTTTCTGGACGATACCGATCTTATTCGCCGACTCATCCTCGAAACGGCGGCATTGATGCCAGAACCCAAGCCTAAGAAATCGGCGCCATCGCGTAAGTCCCGCAAGTGACTCCGAATTCACCGTTACGACATCGATTGCGGAATGCGATGCGAACACGCGAAAGATCGGTTTCCAAAACGAACCCACTGCGTCATCGCATCGTATTCGCGTTCACGGCCCTACTGCTCTGCGCATCCGCCGCGAACGCTGCGACAACTTTGCAGCTCGAATCGCTGACTACCGAGCATCAAACGCAACCGCTGGCGATCGACACCACATCGCCGCGTTTCGCCTGGGTGGTCACCCAGGCGCCGCGCGGTACGTCACCCGCCGGTTACCGCATCGAAGTCGCACGCACGACGAAGGCTCTCGCTGACGATCATCCCGACGTATGGGATAGCGGCCGCATAGCGAGCCCCGAGTCGTTCGATATCGCTTACGCAGGGCCTGCGCTCGCACCGTCGACGCGTTACTACTGGAAGGTCATCGCGCAAACATCGGAAGGCGAGGCGAATGCGACGTCTTGGTTCGAGACCTCGCCGTCGCTGAAGGAGTGGTCGCACGCCGCATGGATCGGTAAGCCTGCCGGCGGAAACTTGGTGGCGCCGTTGTTGCGGCATCTATTTTCCGTGAGCGCGGATTTGGTATCGGCGCGGCTGTACGTGGCCGCTGGCGGCTACGCCGACGTATCGATCAATGGACAACCTGCAAGTAACGACGTGCTTTCGCCCGATTTCACCGATTACGACAAACGCGTGCTCTATCTCGCGCGCGATGTGACATCGCTGCTTCGGGCGGGATCGAACAACGCCATCGGCATCGAACTTGGGCGCGGTTACTACGGACTGACCAATCCGGATGTATGGCACTGGGAAAAAGCCCCATGGCACGGCGAGCCACGCGTGCGCGCATTGTTGAAACTGTGCTACGTGAATGGCCATTGCGAATTCGTCGGCACGAATGCGGACTGGCGCGTGCACGACGGCCCAACGCAACTGGACGACGTGTACGCCGGCGAAATCTACGACGCGCGCCGAGCACAACCCGGCTTCGACACGGTAAATTTCGATGATAGCGACTGGCGCGCCGTCGCCGTGCTGTCCGCACCGAAAGGCGTTTTACAAGCGCAGCATGAGCCGCCGATTCGCGTCGCGCAGACGCTGCAGGCAACCTCCGTCACCAAGTTGAACGACGGTAGTTACGTCTTCGCATTTCCTCGCGTCATCGCCGGTTGGGCAACACTGAGTGCGCGCGGCCATGCCGGTGACACTATCGTTTTGCATTACGGCGAAAAGCTGTTGCCCGATGGCAGCGTTGACGATCGCGACGATCATCATTATTTCCAACACGGCTTGCAAACCGATCGCATCACGCTGGCGAGGCACGGCGTGGAGCAGTGGCATTCGCATTTTTCGTGGAAGGGGTTTCGCTATGTGCAAGTAGATGGCTGGCCCAATGCGCCGCCGCCGCTTACTGCGTTAACGGCACAAGTGGTGCACACTGATGCGAAAGTGATCGGTCACTTCACCAGCAGCAACGACTTGCTTAATTGGATGCACACTGCCGCTGTCGACACCGTGCTCAACAACCTGTACGGCATTCCCACCGATACGCCGATGTACGAAAAAAACGGCTGGACCGGCGACGGCATGTTGGGTGCGGACATGATGTTGCGCAATGTCGACGCCGAGTCGCTGCTAACGAAATGGGTTCAAGACATCGACGACGCACGCAACACGGATGGCGTGCCGCTGCTTATTGCCCCCAATCCCGGATGGGGCGATGGCCGTGCGCCGCCATGGCATGCGGCGTATGTGCTCGTGCCATGGTCGTTGTATTGGCAGCGCGGTGACCGTCGTGTGCTGGTGGATCACGCGCAAGGCATGGCGCGTTACGTCGACGCCGAGTACGCGCGTTCGCCTGACGGTATCGCCGATACATCGCTCGGCGACTGGGTCAGCCCGAACACGCCTGCCGACGGCGGCAATGCCCCGGAGGATAAACGCGTGGCGGCCACAGCCTATGTGTATCGCATGGCCGATACGATGGCGCAGATCGAGCGCGTGCTCGGCGATAACGAAAAAGCGCGACACTTCGATGCGATGGCGGCACGCATACGCAATGCCTTCAATCGTCGCTTCTTCGATACGACAAAGGGCCTGTATCGCGGCGATGGCGATGACGGCATTCGTCAAACTCACCAATTGCTCGCGCTGGGCTTTGGCCTTGCGCCGGAAGCGCAGCGCTCACGTGTCGCCGATGCATTGGTGCAAGCCGTACACGCGCATAGCGATCATCTGGACACCGGCGCGCTAGGCACCAAACTGTTGTTGCCCGTGCTCACCGCAACCGGTCATGCGGATTTAGCTTGGATCGTCGCCACGCAAACCACTTTTCCAAGTTGGGGCTTTTGGCGCGCAAACGGCGCTACGAGCCTTTGGGAGCATTGGAAACTCGATGCGCGTTCGCGCGGACACTATTTCCTAGGCACCATCGACGATTGGCTATTCGGCGATGTCGCAGGGTTGCGGCCGTTGGCGCCGGGATGGCGGCGCATCGGTATCCGACCCGCGCTAACCGCGTGGTTGAATCACGCCGAGGCGGACACGCTTACGCCATTTGGGCGCGCTGCGGTGTCGTGGACACACGGTGCTGAAGGTTTGCAATTGGATGTCGACGTGCCAGTCGGCAGTACGGCGGATGTGCGCATTCCGAAGTCCAAGCCGATGCAGCTTACGGAATCGGGGCGGCCGTTGTCGGCGTCGTCGTGGGTGCGCAATGTGCGCACTTGCGGTGTCGATACGTGCTTTGAAATCGGATCCGGGAGCTATCGCTTTAAGCAGTTTCAATAGCGGCGCGATTCGGTCATTCTCGCAATGCCTTGGAATTCCTCAGTTGATTCCAATTTAAGCTTTAAGCGCCATTTTGCCTTTCGATACATAGAGGGCCATTTCTTCTTCAGGCACCATGCTGCCTCCCGTTGCCCAAGCGAGGTGCGTTGCCTTGGCAAGCGTCGCGGGATGCATGTTGAAGCGTTGGCGATAGATGTTTTGAGCGTGCGCCAGGACGCGCGCCATGCCGGGAATGCCTGCGCAAGCCGATGGTTCAAGACGAATGCCTTCCTCTCGTTCCATCAACGCTAGCAAGGCGTAGAGCTCCGTATCGCTAATCGTGTAGTACCCATCGATCAGCCGCTGCATCGCCTTGCCGACAAAGCCAGACGCTCTTCCCACGGCGAGCCCGTCCGCCGCCGTGACGTTATCGATGCCGAAATCTTGTACCGATACGTCGTCATGCAGGCCGGTGTACACGCCGAGAAACATGCATGGCGAATGCGTCGGTTCGGCAAAGATGCAATGCACGGCATCGCCGAACGCCAGCTTCAGGCCGAACGCCACGCCGCCCGGGCCGCCACCTACGCCACAAGGCAGATAGACAAACAATGGATGCTCGGCATCGACGACGATTCCTGCTTCGGTCCATTGCGTTTTAAGTCGCTCGGCCGCGACGGCGTATCCGAGAAACAAATGCTTGGAGTTTTCGTCATCGATAAAGTGACAAGCCGGATCCTGCGCCGCCTGTTTTCGCCCTTCGACCACGGCGGCGCTGTAATCGGCGGCGTGTTCGATGACGGTGACGCCGTGCGCGCGCAGTTTGTCCTTTTTCCATTGCCGCGCATCGGCCGACATATGCACGGTCACCTGAAATCCCAGTGTGGCGCCCATGATGCCAATGGACAGGCCCAGATTGCCGGTGGAACCGACGGCGATACGATAACGCCGGAAAAACGCGCGCGAGGTTTCGCTGTCGAGTTTCGAATAGTCGTCGTCGATCTTTAGCAATCCATTTTTGAGGGCCAGTTCTTCGGCGTGTTGAAGAACTTCGTATATGCCGCCGCGCGCCTTGATCGATCCTGATATCGGAAGATGGCTGTCGAGCTTGAGCCACAGATGCCCTGGTAAAGCGATGCCATAACGTTGTTGAAGCGCCAGTTTCAGGCGAGGAGCCGATCGGATCGGCGATTCGATGCTGCCGCCAGCACCCGCGGTTTGCGGAAACATACGCGCGATATAGGGAGCGAACCGCGCAAGCCGCGCGCTCGCTTCGCGTACGTTTTTCTCATTCAAGCCGACATCCGGCAAGGCTTCTTCCGCGGGTCGAACGGCGGGATTGAACCATTCCGTTTCCTTCAGCGCGACGAGGTCGCCGATAAGCGGATGGCTTTGCTTCCATGCTTCGATGGATTTTCCTGCAATCATGATTTCGTTCTTCATATTGCGCGCGACGAATTGAGTGTACCGCCCTGGTGGCGGGGCTTCAGTCCTGTACCGGGTAGCCCCACATCGTTACCGTGGCACTGTCCTTTTGAACGGTTATGGGCACGGGACCCGTTCCGTTGTCCGTGGCGTCGCCAATGCTCTTGATCGATTCGTAAGGAATCAACAGGCAGTCGCCGTGCTTGGCTAAGCGATCCACCACCGTTCGGCTTGTGCGGAATGCGGTGCCTGAATCCATCAGCTCCTGCATCGCTGCCTTCGAGCGGCAGACGAACAGATAACTGTTACTGGGCGACGTATCCAGTTTGGGGATATGTGGTGCATCTGCGCTGCACGCCGTCAAAAGAAAAGCTGAAAACCCGGCTATCACGAGCCGCATATAACCTCCATGTTTTTCCGCTGCGCCTGGCTTCCGTGGGCGCAGATGGCTTGGAATAATTTTGAGAGGCGCGAGCGTGCGCTCGCGCGATGTGGTTGGAGAGGGGGTACGAGCGAAACGGATTAGAGGGTTTTCGGAATAACCCTACGTTTCTTATTTACTTTGCTGACCAATAGAGATACCCGAGCGCTGCCGCAGTCACAGCCAATTTCAACGGCCAAGGCAACGTGCGCATAAGCTGCCAAATGCCGGCCCGCTCGACGTTGCGGGCAATGTCGCGTGTTACGTCGTCTTTCTTCACTGCGTATCACCGTTGCGTTGCATGAACTACGCAACGCTAAACGACTTGCAGGCATTAATCCACTGCCGTTTTATCAAGCGCCAGCGCCAGGAATTGCGTCCCGACGATCGGATTGAATACATACGGATCGATGGGCTCGAATCCCAAGGATCGATACAGACCTTGCGCCGTCGCCATGGTCGGCAACGTGTCCAGGCACATGCGCGTATAACCCGCGGCGCGTGCTTCATCGCAGAGACGTTCGGCGAGTTTTCTTCCAAGCTGCGTGCCGCGCGCTTGAGGCCGCACATAAAGGCGTTTCATTTCGCACGTAGCGTCTCGCAGCGGGCGCAGCGCCACGCAGCCGAGGACGTCATCGCCGTTCCACGCGAGCAACAGGCGGCCGCCGGGCGCTGCATATTTTCCCGGTAGCGACGTGACTTCGTCATCGAAGTTTTGAAAGCCGAGATCCACGCCAAGGCTATCCGCGTATTCGCGGAACAGGCGATTAACCTCATCGGCATCTTTCGGAAATTCCGCGTGTCGAATGTCGATCATGGGGATGATCATGCGTGTTGGGGACGCATGCGATATCACCACCACGAAGTGGACGCTTGCAACAGTACTTTCGGCCGACGCCTAGAAGCGGCTGAACTGTGGCACGGTGACCCGGTTGGGTGCGGGCGGGAGATCGTCGCCGGCCGTAGTGAGTTCCAGCAAGCTCGCCGCGGCCTGCGATGCGACGCGCCTTGGCCAGCAATCTTCAATATGTTCGGCGACCAGGCACGGTTCACCCGCTCGGCATTGCGGGCAAGTGAGGTTGTGGAGCATCAATTCTTGGACGACGGTCGTGGTGATCATGGCGCTACTCCTTCATGCATGGATCGGCATCGGCATTCCTTGCCGGCGGAGGAACCTTTGAGCGTTGTATCGGCCGATGTGCTTGGGACTTGAGCCAAAAAAAGCCCCGCGCGAGCGGGGCTTTCGGATTCGATGGTGGGCGGCGCAAAAAGCCGCTGTCACATCTCTTTATCGCCGATCAACACCACGTCCGCCGGGCGTCGCGCAAACAAGCCCACGCTGACGATGCCGGGAATCTGATTGAGATCGGTTTCCAGCGCGACCGGATCGGCAATCTGCCAGCCGTGCACGTCGATGATCCAGTTACCGTTGTCGGTGACCACGCCATCGCGCCACACGGGATTGCCGCCGCGCTTGACGATTTCGCGGCCGACCAGGCTGCGGGCCATCGGAATCACTTCAATCGGCAGCGGAAATTTGCCGAGCAGATCCACGCGCTTGCTGGCGTCGATAATGCAGACGAATTTCTGCGCGGCTTCCGCGACGATCTTTTCGCGCGTGAGCGCGGCGCCACCGCCTTTGATCAGGCGCCTATGGGGATCGCACTCGTCGGCGCCGTCCACGTATAGCGTGAGCGGCCCCGTGGCATTGAGATCGAACACGGGAATGCCGTGCTTTTTCAGTTGCGTAGTGGATTGTTCCGAGCTGGAAACCGCGCCTTGGATGCGGTCCTTGATGGTCGCCAACGCATCGATAAAGAAGGCCACCGTCGAACCAGTGCCGACTCCCACGATGGCGCCGTCTTCCACATAACGGATGGCGGCTTCGCCGGCCAGGCGTTTTCCTTCGTTGTTGCTCATGGCGTTGTCCTAAAAGGGCAAAAAGAAATGATCGTTTATTTGGCTGCCAGGCGCATGTTGCGCTGCTTTTTCCGTCCCGAAAGGGACGTTGCGCGCTTATTCCAAGCCCAGGATGTAACGCCACTCGTTCGCTTCCACCGGCATCACCGATAAGCGATTGCCTTTGCGCAACAGGCGCATGTCCGCAATGGCGGGGTGGTTTTTCAGTTCGTCCAGCGTGATCACGCGCTTGAGCTTTTTGACGAATTTGACGTCGACCAGCATCCAGCGCGGATTGTCGCGCGAGCTGCCGGGATCGAAGTATTTGCTCTTGGGATCGAATTGCGACGGATCGGGATACGCATCGCATGCCACTTCCGCGATGCCGGCAATGCCCGGTTCGGCGCAATTGGAGTGATAGAAAAACACGCTGTCGCCCACGCGCATCTCGTCGCGCATAAAGTTGCGCGCCTGATAGTTGCGAACGCCGTCCCACGCTTCGCGCTTCTTGCGCTTGAGATCGTCGATGGAGAACGTGTCCGGCTCCGACTTCATCAGCCAATAGTTCATGCGCTGTGGGTTCCTGAAGATTCTGCGCGGCAGTCGATAAGTTCGTGATCGGTGGCGACGAAATCCAGAGCGACATCCCACGGTTCCGGGGAGATGTCGGGGAGTTCCTGGAAGTCGTAGGCGATGCCGACCAGCAACGGTTCGGTCGGGCGCAATTGATCCCTCAGGAAGGCGAAGCTACGGTCGTAATAACCGCCGCCATAGCCCAGCCGATTGCCTTGGCGGTCGAAAGCCAGCAACGGCATGAAGACGAGGTCAAGCTGAAAGGGCGCGAACCATTCGCGCGGCGCCACCGGTTCGGGGATACCGAAGCGGTTGGGCTGTACCGGCTCGCCGGATGCCCAGGGGGCGAAACGCAACAGGTTGTCCTGGCCGATCACCGGCAGCAGGAACTGCTGACCGCGCGTCGCCAGCGGCGGAATCACCAAGTTGAGCGGCAATTCCCCATCGCAAGCCCAGTAACCGGCCACGCGGTTGTCCGTATGGTATTCCGGCAGGTGCTCCAGGCTGCGCCGAAGGCCCTGGGCGGCGGCGATGCGTTGGGGAGGGGTGAGGGCGCGGCGGCGTTCGGCCAAGCGCTGGCGTAGTTCACGACGTCGTGCGGCGGTGTCCACGTCGCGCGTCTCCTGAGATGGTGCGTCGTCCGGCGCCCCGCTTCCCGGATGCCGTTAGAACGGCATCCGGGCTGGGAATGAGGTGGCGTAAACCGCGATGCCGCTGCCCACCAAACGACCTTGATCCAAATGGGATCAGGTGGGAGGGAGATTAAGGCCTAAAGGCTTTCCGCACGCGGCGGACATGCACAACAGCCTTAAGTAACCGTCCCGGGTCGTATATAGGAACAAGGCAAATGTAAGAGTGTGCTGGCGCACACCGCAGAAGACGCCGTTGGCTATTTTAGTTGCGCGTCCAGTGCGGCTTCAAGCTTGCGGCGCAACGAAGCGAGATCTTCAGCGAGACCCGATTCAGCAACGTTGGCGTTACTTGTGCTTGCGGCGCTCTTTTGCAGCTGCAGATATTCGTGCGTGATACTGATGGCGGCGAGCACGGCGAGACGATCGAAACCCGGTGTCTTCATGTGCGAGCGCAACTCGCGCATTTTGCGGTCGAGAAAACTGGCCGCTTCCAACAAGCCGTCGCGCTCTTCCGGCGGACAAGCGATCAAAAACTCGCGGTCGATCAGTCGCAGCGAAACCGGTTCGTTGGTGGACATACTGATGACGTCAGCCATTGTTCTCGAGCGCCTTGAGTCGTTGGATCATCGCTTCGACGCGGCTGCGCGCTTGTTCGTTGCGTGCCAGCAAACCCGCGCGTTCGTTCGCCAGCTGTTCCTGGCTGTGGCGCAGGCTGCGATTTTCTTCACTCAGCCGATGGACATAATCGATCAGCCGATCGAGCTGCTGATGCAGGGCGGCTAGTTCGAATTTGGCGTCGGGTGAGTTCATGCGTCGCACTATATCAGGACGCCGGAGGAAATCTGTGGGCCGGACCGCCAGCGCGCGCCGGTGCATTAAACTTGAGCCTTGAACGTTAACGGAGACCTCGATGACCGCCCTCGAACCCATCGGGTACGACGAACTGGACGAAGCGGTTAACCACCTGCGATTGTCCATTCGCACCAGTGAGTTACACGGTTCTATTTGCGGGTTTCTGGCCGCCAACGGCCGGTTGCCGAAGCGTCACGTGCTGACGGCGCTGCACCTTCAGGCCGGCAGCAATGCGGTTGCCGAAGCGGACCAGGACGTGCTGGACCAAGTAGTCGCGCAGAGCGCCGAAGAGCTGGCCGATCCTGAATTGATCTTCGAACCCCTGTTACCGGCCGATGACCGACCACTGCCGGAACGCGCCGATGCGGTGGTCGACTGGTGTCGAGGCTTTTTAGGTGGTTTCGGTTTGGGCGGACCGGACGCGCACAGTCGGCTTTCGGAAGAAGGGCGCGAGATCATGCAAGACATCGGCGCCATCGCATCGTCGTCGCTCGACTTCAGCAATGAAGAAGAAGACGAAGACGCGTTGATCGAAGTGCACGAATTCGTGCGCATGGGCGCGATGCTGCTGTTTACCGAATGCCACATTCCCAACCAGCCTTCGAGCGGCACGCTGCATTGAATATCGCTCCCGACGAATTCGCGCGGCGTCGCCGCCAATTGATGAAGATGGCCGGTGAGGACGCGGTGGTGCTGATCGCTACCGCGCCCGAGCGCATGCGTAACGCCGACGCCGCGTGGCCGTATCGACAGGATTCGGATTTCCATTATTTAAGCGGTTTTCCCGAGCCGGACGCGGTTTTGGCATTGTTGCCGGGGCGTCAGCACGGCGAAATGGTGCTGTTCTGCCGTGAGCGCGATCCGCATCACGAACGCTGGCACGGGGAATCCATCGGCACCGAGCGCGCTGTGTCCGATTACGGTATGGACGACGCGTTTCCGATCGACGATATCGACGACATTCTGCCCGGCATGATCGAAGGTCGCGGCCGCGTTTATTGTCACTTTGGCCGTGAACCGCAATTCGATGCGCAACTGCTCGGTTGGATGCGCCGCCTTAGGCAATTGCGCGGCGGCGGCGTGGTGCCGAAAGAATTCGTCGCGCTGGGTCATCTTCTGCACGACTTGCGCCTGTACAAATCGCGCGCGGAACTGAAGCTAATGCGCGCCTCCGCAGCGATTGCCGCCGAAGCGCATCTCGCCGCCATGGCGATGGCGCATGCAGGGCGGCACGAGTACGAAGTGGAAGCCGAGCTGGTGCGCATCATGCGCAGCCGCGGTGCGGTCGCGGCGTTTCCGCCTATCGTCGCTGGTGGCGTGAACGCGTGCACCATGCATTACGTTGCCAATCGCGCGCCGTTGAAACACGGCGATCTGTTGTTGATCGACGCTGGCGCGGAATTGGATTGCTACGCATCCGATATCAGTCGTAGCTTTCCGGTGAACGGTCGCTACAGTCGCGAGCAGCGCGCGCTGTACGAGATTGTGCTGACCGCGCAGCAGGCAGCGATCGACGAAGTAAGACCCGGGCGCTCCTACAGCACCGCACACGATGTCGCGGTGCATGTCATCACGGAAGGCTTGTGCGCGCTCGGATTGATCAAAGAGTCGCCGGCCGAAGCGATCGAGCAGGGCAGCTACAAGCGGTATTTCCCGGCAAAAACCAGTCATTGGCTTGGGCTGGACGTGCACGATGTGGGCGACTACCGCGTCGATGGCGAACCACGACTGCTCGAGCCGGGCATGGTGCTGACGGTGGAGCCCGGTATTTACATCGCACCCGATGATACGTCCGTGCCCGAAGCATGGCGCGGCATTGGCATTCGCATCGAAGACGATGTGGCGGTGACGCGCGATGGCAATGAGGTGTTGACGGCTGCCGTTCCGAAAGAGCCGAGCGAGATTGAGGCGTTGTTGGCGACGCGATGATTTTCGTCGAACACGCGCTGTCAAATCCGTCTCGCCGCGAAAATGCAATGTATGTATGCGGTGCGTGAAAGCGTGATCGTCGCGACTTTCTCACACACTGTGATCGCGCGCCAACTTCGCAAACCGGTCCTATCGATGTCGCATCCCTGCAACGTTAGCCACGCAGCATCGCGATTCATCACGACGCCAGCAGAGGGTGCAACATGACATCGATGAGTCGCCGTAGATTTCTGCAGCTATTGGGCAGCACCACGCTGGCGTCGATGCTGCCTGCAAGTATCGCGCGCGCTTTGGAGATTCCCGCGCATCGACGCACCGGTACGATCGAAGATGTCGAGCACATCGTGATCCTGATGCAGGAAAACCGCTCTTTCGATCACTATTTCGGCTCGCTCAAAGGTGTGCGCGGATTTGGCGATCCGCGTCCGGTGAATCTGACGACCGGCGAATCGGTTTGGTAT
Source organism: Dyella sp. 2HG41-7 (assembly GCF_021390675.1). Taxonomy (NCBI): domain Bacteria; kingdom Pseudomonadati; phylum Pseudomonadota; class Gammaproteobacteria; order Lysobacterales; family Rhodanobacteraceae; genus Dyella; species Dyella sp. 2HG41-7. The sequence continues at coordinate 3,613,601 of NZ_JAJEJV010000004.1, read as the reverse complement.
CAGCCCGACGGATCAGGCTATGTGTTGCCGTTCCATCCCACGGCGCCGGATCTGGGGCTTCAATTTCTGGAAGACCTCGCGCACGATTGGACGAGCACGCATGCCGCGTGGAACGCCGGTCAGTACGATCAATGGGTGCTTAACAAGGGCACCACCACGATGGCGTATCTGACGCGCGAAGACATCCCGTTTCACTACGCGCTCGCCGATGCGTTCACCATTTGCGACGCATATCACTGCTCGGTGATGGGCCCGACCGATCCGAATCGTTATTACATGTGGACGGGTTGGGTCGGCAACGATGGCGCCGGCGGCGGTCCGGTCATCGACAACGCTGAAGCGGGATACGGCTGGTCGACGTATCCGGAAGTCCTGCAAAACGCGGGTATTTCGTGGAAGCTTTATCAGGACGCCGGCACGGGACTCGACGCGGCCGGGTTTTGGGGCTGGACGGACAACGCGTACATCGGCAATTACGGCGACAACTCGCTGTTGTATTTCCTGCAATATCGCAACGCGCAGCCGGGCAGCCCGCTATACCAGGGCGCAAGAACCGGCACCCAAATTTCCGCGGGCGGTTCGCTGTTCGACGAATTGCGTAGCGACGTGATGGCCAACAAACTGCCGCAAGTGTCGTGGATCGTGGCGCCCGAAGCGTATACGGAGCATCCGAATTGGCCGGCGAATTACGGCGCGTGGTATGTGTCGCAAGTGTTGGATGCGCTGACCAGCAATCCCGAGGTTTTCAGTAAAACGGCGCTCTTCATCACCTACGACGAAAACGACGGGTTCTTCGATCACGCCGTGCCGCCGTGCGTGCCGCCTTCCGATGCGCAAGGCCAGTCGACGGTTAGCATTGCGAACGAGATTTTTCCGGGCACTGTGAACTACCCGGCCGGCCCCTACGGCCTAGGTCCGCGCGTGCCGATGATCGTGGTGTCGCCGTGGAGCAAGGGTGGTTGGGTGTGTTCCGAAGTGTTCGACCACACATCGATCATCCGTTTTATCGAACAGCGTTATGCGAACAGCCATCCGGGGTTGCAGGAATCCAATATTACGGCGTGGCGTCGCAGCGTTTGTGGCGATCTGACGTCGGCGTTCGATTTCTCCAAGCCGAATGGCGCGCAGCCGCCATTGCCGAGCACGAATGCATACGTGCCGCCGGATCAACTTCGTCATCCCGATTATTCGCCGACGCCACCGTCGATTCAGGCATTGCCGGATCAGGAGCCTGGCATCAAGCCCGCGCGCGCGTTGCCGTACGCGTTGCAGGCGATCGGTCGCGTAGAAGATGGTCAACTTCGTGTCGATTTCCATAACGAAGGTCGCGTTGGCGCCTGTTTCCATGTGCGCACAAGCGATGCGTCCAAAGGTCCATGGTTTTATACGGTGGAAGCGGAAAAATCGCTTTCGGCGACGTGGCCGGCGCAAGCTGCGTATGAGCTACACGCTTACGGGCCGAACGGTTTTGTTAGAAGCTTCAAAGGCGATGGCGCATCGCGCAAGACAACGTTGCACGTTGCCAATCGCTACGATCGCGAAAAAGCGCGCGTCGTGCTGACGCTGGCGAACGAAGGCCGCGATTTCTGCAACGTCTCCGTCGAAAATGTGTACAACGGCGAGTCGATCTCTTACATGCTCAAGCCCGGCGAGCAAGTCGAGCGATCTTGGATGTTGAGCGACAGCTACGGCTGGTACGACCTGATCGTGCGCGCCGATGCGGAAGCGGGATTCATACGGCGCCTCGCGGGACACGTGGAAACGGGCGAATCGAGCGTGACCGATCCGGCTATCGCGCAACAGCGGTGGCAGAACTTCCAGAAGCTTTGAAGTTCATCATTGTCACCCCCGCAAAGTCGGTGCACGGCGACTTCGACGCGAAGGCGTCGGCCGCCAGAAAGCCATGACCTGCCAGGTCATTGATCGCGTGCCCCAATTCGCGAATGATTCGCTTGTCGCCACATGGAAGATCCTCATGCAACGCAGAGCATTTTTGCAACTCGCCACCGGCTTGGTCGCCTCAAGCGTGCTGGCCGGATACGCATCGCCGCTATGGGCGGGTACAAAGGAACAAATCGGCGAAGCGAAACGCTTTCGCGCCAGTCGGCGATACATGCAGACATCGTTTGGGCGCATCGCTTACGTCGAGCGCGGCAGCGGCGAAGCCGCGCTTTTCTTGCACGGTTTTCCGCTCAACAGCTTTCAGTGGCGTGGTGCCCTGGAGCGCCTTTCGCCGTATCGACGCTGCATCGCGCCGGATTTTCTCGGACTGGGCTACACGGAAGTTGCGCCCGGACAAAGCGTGGCGCCGGACGCGCAAGTCGCCATGCTTATCGCCTTGCTCGATGCACTTGGCGTGGGTCGGGTGGATGTGGTGGGCAGCGATAGCGGCGGCGCAGTCGCCCAGTTGTTCATAACCAAACATCCCGAACGCGTTCGCAGCTTGCTGTTGACCAATTGCGATACGGAGCACGAAAGTCCGCCGGCCGCGATGAAGCCGGTCATCGCGCTGTCCCACGAGGGCAAATTTGTGGATACCTGGCTGGCGCCGTGGCTCGCGAACAAAACGCTGGCGCGTTCGCCGCAAGGTATCGGCGGCATGTGCTTTGCAGATCCGACGGACCCGACCGACGAAGCGATCGATTGCTACTTCACGCCGTTGGTCAGTTCGCCGCATCGCAAAGCGTTGGTGCATGCGTATGCGATTGCGTTGGAAAACAACCCGCTCGCCGGGATTGGCGCCGCGTTGCGGCAAAGCAGAGTTCCTACGCGCATCGTTTGGGGCATAGACGATACGATTTTTTCGTTCGCGGGCGCGGAATATCTCGATCGCACGATGGGCCGTTCGCTCGGCATACGGCGTGTGCCCAACGCCAAATTGTTTTATCCGGAAGAGCGACCGGATCTCATTGCCGAAGAAGCGCGCAAGCTTTGGAAGACGGTTTGACTGTTTATTGGCGGTCCCCACTCAAGGGACCGCCACGTCGTGATTCAGTTGACGGCAAACGCATTGCGCGTGAGGTTTTCGGGCTCGCTGTCCGTGCACACGACATCATCCTCGATGCGAATGCCGCCGTAGGGTCGGAACGCCTCCACTTTGGCCCAGTCGATATCTTTGGCGGCGGGCTTTGCGCGCAGTTCTTCCAACAGCATGTCGATGAAATACAAACCGGGCTCGATGGTGACGATCATGCCCGGTTCCAGCACACGCGTCATGCGCAAATAGGGGTGACCTTCCGGGCGCGGAATACTGCCGCCGTGCTCGTTTGCCTGGAAACCCGCGACATCGTGCACCTGCAAGCCGATCGGATGACCGAGTCCGTGCGGAAAAAACGTCGACGTCACGCCCGATTGCACTGCGCTTTCGGCACTCATGCGGATCACACCGTGCTCGCGCAGCACATCGGCCAGTACATGATGCGCATGGATGTGTAGGTCCGGATAACTCTGTCCGGCTTTCACTTTGGCGGCGAAACTTTGTTGCGCACGATCGACACTGTCGATCAGGGCCTGGAATTCGTGATGCCCCGTCGCAGCATACGTGCGCGTGATATCGCTGGCGTAACCGGATGCGCTGCCGCCGGCATCGATCAGAAACGAACGGCTTTGTTTCGGCGGCGTGCGATCGAAATTCGTGTAGTGCAGCACCGCGCCGTGTTCGTTCAAGCCCACGATATTGGCATACGGCAGTTCCGCAGCCGTTTGCGCGGCTGCGGCCAGATACGCCATCTGGATGCCGAATTCGCTTTCGCCCGCACGGAATGCTTTTTCCGCAGCGCGATGCGCGCGCGTACCGACGCGGCTGGCTTGGCGCATCAAAGCCAATTCATAGGGCGTTTTGTAGCTGCGATGCCAGTGCAGGTAGTTCACCACCGCTGGCGGATTGTTCGCTTCGACGCCGTGAATGCTTGGGCATTCCGGCGCGATCACCGCACGATGGCCTTTCGGCAACGCGTCGACGGCTTCGGCAAACGTGTGCACCACCGTGATGTCGAACTGATCCACCCAGTAACCGCTCGGTGCGTCTGGCACCACGTGCCAGTAATCGTGCGGCTGCACGAAGATCAGCTTCGGCTTGTTGCCCGGCGTGTAAACCATCCAGCTGCCCGGTGCATTCGTCAGAGGCAGCCAATGAAGGAAATGCGGATTAGCGACGAAGGGGTAATCCTGGTCGTCGAGGTATTTGCGCAAGGGCGTGCTGGCGGCGATCAGCAGATGATCGAAATTGCCCAAGGCCAGCGCCTTGTCCGCGCGTTGGCGCAGGGTGGCGATGTGTTGGGCGTACAGCGGAGCAAGATCGTGACTCATGCGAAAGTCCAGCAGTTCCTGAGTCCCTCAGTGTACTGCGGGCGGCGCGGCGAGCGCCGTGCGATTCACACGGTCACGACTGCTGCAACCAGCGTTCCAGCAGCGCCGCGTCCGCCGTGCCGATGGCGATGATCCGATAACCGGACCAGATCTGCCCCGGCGTGGCGGCCGGTTCGTGCCATTGCTCCTGGATACCGACTTCGATGGTCGGCAAGGTGCCGTCGTGGGAAGGCAGGGGCAGGGCGACTTGATACACCGCTTCGCTGCGTGGTGCGTGATGTCCGATCAGCAGCATGCCGTTGCTGGACAGATTGCCAAGATGACCCAGCGGTTGACTGGTGATCACATCGGTCACCGTCACGGCGAAATCGGGTTGCTTGCGCGGGGCGCGGCGTTGTTCGGGCGAATTCATGAGCGGGCTTCCGGCAACGACGACGCGGGACGCAGCAAGTTGGTGGTCAACGCATGCCATGCGCGATCCAACAGATTGTCTTGCTGCGGCGGCAATTCGCGCACACGATCTTCGGCGATGGCGCGGGCGAGTTCCTGCAGGTTCATGACGTCGCTGCGTTGGCCGCGGCGATTCACAAACAGACTATTGCCCGATACCGGCGAGAACCACGCCAGCTTGTATTGCGTGGTCTTGTCGCTCGCCCTGTCGATAAATTCGAACCATGTGCCGAACGGCAATTGACGCAGGTGGTTGAAGATGCGCGCTTCGCGCAAACCCAGCGGTGGTACGACCGCAGCGTGCGTCGGTTGCGGAGCGGCTGCTTCCTGATTGCGTTGCTCGCCCAGGCGTTGGCGCTGTTTCAAGCGAATAGCCAAATCGGTGGCGCTGGGCGCATCGGCCGTACGCACGATGGGCGGTTGCGGTTTCGGCGCAACCACCGGCGGTGCGGTCGGCGCTGGCGGTTGCTTGGGTTCTTCCTGGGCGACGGGCGTATCGACGACTTCCGGAAAGTCGAGGATCAACTTCTCCGGCGCGGCAGGCTCAGCCGGTTCGACACTTGTCGGCGCTTCCGCGCTGATCAAACGCTGCGCTACTTGCTCGGATTCATCGACATTCATGCCGATTTGCTGCAGGCCGATTTCCACGTCCAGCCGTAACGCCGCCGCATCGCTGACCGGGAACTGCCCGAGCAACTGATCGGTGACGCGCAGTTGATGCAGGAACGAATCGCTGTGTTCGCCATGACGCAGCAGCGTCAGCGCCAACACGTCCGTCCATGCGCGTTCGAGCAGCGTGCGCAACAAGCCACGCGGTGCGGCGACGGCGAAGCGTTCGGCCATCAATTCGTCGGCGCGACGGCGCGCTTGCTCCAAACGCTCGCGACCTTGCATGGCTTCGACGTGGCGACGCTCGGTCGCTTGCGCTTTGCGTGCGAGCTGACCAAGGTGATGTTCAATATCGGCGAGCAAGCTGGTGTAGAGGCCGGCGGTCGGCGGCTCGTTCTGCGTGCGCTCCACCAACTGCGTGAGTTTGGCGAGCAACTGGTGGTCGGTCTCACCGTTCGGTCCCTGCATCCAGGTGTCGATGGTTTCGGTGAGCTTGCCGAGCATTTGACGAGCTGGGTGCTCGCGTCGATTGAAAAACTCGCGATCGGTCACCGCCAGTCGCAACAACGGCAGTTGCAGATTACCGAGCAATGCCCGGGCATCCGGACCTTGATGCAATTGGTGCGCGAGCTGTTCGAACAACAGAGCGACGAGTTCGACTGTGTCGCCTTGTTCGGTCGTCAGCTCCATGCGCGGCGCGCCGGCCGGCTGGCCGACGTTGAGTTGCTGCACGAGCTCTTCATGCAAAAGCTGCGCGCTGCGGAGTTCGCGGCTGGTGCGATCCGTCACTTGGATCATATGTTGCTGCAGCGCCGACAGCGCAGTTTGCAATTCGTCCGCCGTTGCGGTGCGTACGCCGGGCGCTGGCGCCGTGCTGTGCGCGCCGACGCGCTGGCGCGCGAGCAGATCGCGCAAGGTTTCCAGCACGGCGATCGGCTCGTTGCTGCGTTCCGTTGCTGGAGCAGGCGCGGCTGCAGGTGCTGGCGCGGCCGGACCCGTTGCGCCCGCGTGAGCGGGGCCGTGCGTAGGCCGCACGACCGCAAAGGCGCGCAATTGCGGCAGGATGCCGTCGGCGAGCAATTTGTTGTTGACGCCTTCGTACAGAGAAACCAGGGTGGCGCCGACGCTGCTTTCGAACACTTGCAACAAAATCAGCCGGTGTTCGATCGGCAGATTCATCGGATCGCTGGCGATGCGCAGAATGCGCGCCATGTTTTGCGGGCCGACCGGCAAGGCTTTGCCTTCCAACGGCGGCGATGCCACCAGTACGGCCAAGCGATACGACAATTCGGACAGCATCTGTCCGTTATGCGCTTCGGCGCGCGCCGCCAGTTTGTCGAGCGCGGCGGTCAATTCGTGTTCGGTGCGATCGAGCAGCGTGAGCGAATGCAGACTCGACAATTGGCTGGACGGATCGTCTTCCGCGTCGCCCATGCACTCGAAACTTTCGCGCAGTTTGGCGGAGAACAATTGCAGGAACGCCGTGCGTCCTTGTTGCACCTGGTGACGGCTATCGAAAAAGCGCTGCTGCTCGAGGTGGCCGCGAGACTTCTCGGCTTGCGCGTACAGCTGCTTGTCGAAGCGATCCAGGCACAGGCGCATCGTGGGTTCGAGCCAGTGATCGCACTGCACGCAGGCGGCATCGATCAGTTTGCGCGTACGCAGAGGCATCCGCCCGAGGTCGGCATGGCTGCCGCCAGCGGCAAACGGTGGATGAACCTTCGGCTCGACGTCCATGACTTGCTTTCCCCTGAAGTTCCCCTGCGGGAAGTGTAAGCCTGTTCCCGTGCCTCGTCATGGGTTGGAAGGGGGAGCCGCTTAGTCCAGAAAGCTTGCGATGACGTCGTTGAGGAAGCGTTGGCCCAGAGGGGTGGTGCGAAGGATGTGCGGATCGTTTTCCAGCCAGCCTTTGTCGCGGCCCGCAACGAGGCCGGCCGCGATCCGGGCCTGGGGGAGGCCGGTACGGGCGCTGAAATCCTCCGCCGGCACGCCATCGATCAGGCGCAGGGCGTTGAGCATGTATTCGAACGGCAATTCGCCGGCCGCCACGGCCGCGTGGCCGCCGATGCGCGCGGGGCCGCCGGCGGCCTCCAGGTAGGCGTTGGGGTGGCGGGTTTTCCACCGACGCGACACTTCGTTGCGGGCGGTATCAGTGACTTTGCCGTGCGCGCCCGCGCCTATGCCCAGGTAATCGCCAAAGCGCCAGTAATTGAGGTTGTGCTGGCAGCGCCGGCCGGCTTGGGCGTACGCGGATATTTCGTATTGGGTGTAACCGGCGTCGGCCAGTTTGGCTTCGCAGGCCTCCTGCATGGCCCAGGCCGCATCGTCGTCGGGCAGCGGCGGCGGATGGGCGGCGAAGACGGTGTTGGGTTCAAGGGTCAATTGGTAATGCGAGATATGTGTGGGGCGCAGGGCGACTGCGCGATCCACGTCGTTCAGCGCGCCGGGCAAGGTTTGCTCCGGCAGCGCGTACATCAGATCGAGATTGATATTGTCGAAGCCAGCATCCTGCGCTGACTTCACCGCCGCTTCTGCCTCGCTTGCGGAGTGGATGCGCCCCAACCGCTTCAGTTTGGCGTCGTCGAAACTTTGAATGCCGAAAGAAATACGGTTGACGCCGGCGGCGAGATAGCCGTCGAAGCGTCCATGTTCGACCGTGCCCGGATTGGTTTCCAGTGTGACTTCGCAGGCATCCGCAAAGACCAGGCGTGCGCGTGCGCCGTCGAGAAAGCGGGCAATCAAGTCCGGCGCGAAAAGGCTGGGTGTGCCGCCGCCGAAGAACACGCTGACAATCGGCCGATTTTCCAGTGCGGCGCCGAAATCGACGCGATCCGCGTCGAGATCGGCCAGCAGCGTGTCCACGTAAGTCGCGTACGGCGGTTCGCCGCGCAAACCGTGCGAATTGAAATCGCAGTACGGGCATTTCTTCACGCACCAAGGCATGTGAACGTAAAGCGCCAGCGGTGGTGCGACCCACGACATATCAAGCCTTCAATTCGGCGACGCGCGCGTGCAGTTTCGTCAAAGCTTGCCCGCGATGGCTCAGGCGATTTTTTACATCGGGTTCGAGTTCCGCTGCGCTCAGCGATTGCTCATGCGGCAGAAACAACGGGTCGTAGCCGAAGCCGCGCTCGCCGCGAGGTGCGTCCAGTACGCGCCCGTGCCAGCGTCCCTCCGCGATCAACGGTGCGGGATCTTCCGCGTGCCACAACAGCGCGAGCACGCAGATAAAGAAAGCGCCACGTTGTTCGGCCGTCACGCCATCGAGTTCGCGCAGCAAGCGTGCATTGTTGGCGGCGGAATCGCCGTGCGTGCCGCTGTAGCGCGCGGAATACAAACCTGGCGCGCCGCGCAGATGCGCGACGCACAATCCCGAATCGTCGGCTAGCGCGGGCAAGCCCGTGGCGAGCGACGCGTGACGCGCTTTGAGCAGCGCGTTTTCGACAAAGGTGAGGCCGGTTTCTTCGGCATCCTCCACACCCAATTCGGACTGGGGGATCACTTCGAAATGGCTGTCGGCGAGCAGCGCGCTGAATTCGGCGAGCTTGCCGCGATTGCTGCTGGCGAGAACGATACGTTGCATAAACTTTTTGACGTGCGTGAAAGAGACGCCGCGAAGGCGTCAGTTCGATTCCAGAGCGGCGCGTTGCAAGCCGATCAATTCGCCGATGCCTTTTTCGGCGAGATCGATCATCGCGTCCATTTCAGCACGACGGAACGCATGGCCTTCCGCGGTGCCTTGCACTTCGATGATGCCGCCGCCGTCGTTCATCACCACATTCATGTCGGTGTCGCAGTTGGAATCTTCGTCGTAATCCAGGTCGAGCACGGGCGTGCCCTGGTAGACGCCGACCGATACCGCCGCCACTGCGCCGATAATCGGGTTGCGGCGGAGATTCTCGCGCTTCATCAATACATTCACCGCATCGACCAAGGCCACATAGGCGCCGGTGATGGCGGCGGTGCGGGTGCCGCCGTCCGCTTGCAGCACATCGCAATCGAGCGTGATGACGCGTTCGCCCAGCGCCTGGCGATCCACGCAGGCGCGCAGGCTGCGGCCGATCAATCGCTGGATTTCCATGGTGCGACCACCCTGGCTACCGCGCGTGGCTTCGCGCTGCGTGCGCGTGGAGGTGGCGCGGGGGAGCATGCCGTATTCGGCGGTGACCCAGCCTTCGCCTTTGCCGCGCAGCCAGATCGGCATGCGATCTTCGACGCTGGCCGTGCACAGCACGCGGGTGTGGCCGAAGGCGACCAGCACCGAGCCTTCCGCGTGGCGGGTGTAGTGGCGCTCGATAGAGATGTTGCGCATTTGGTCGTGGGCACGACCGCTCGGGCGGGACACTGTCATAGGCTCATTGGGCAAGTGAGGGCGGTACAGTTTACCATTGGCCCCTTTCCTTACTGTTCGGGACCCGAGTTTCCATGATCCGCAGCATGACCGCCTACGCGTCCGCCGAAGCCAACACCTCCGTAGGGGCGCTGACGTGCGAGCTGCGTGCGGTCAATCATCGTTACCTGGAACTCAGCCCGCGCATGCCGGAAGACATGCGGGTGTTCGAATCTTCGATGCGCGAGCGCATTGCCGCACGCTTATCGCGCGGCAAGGTGGACGTGGTCGTGCGTCGCGGGGAATCGTGCAGCGAATCGCTACAGGTGGACAGCACCATGATCGGACGCCTGTCCGAACTGGCGCTGGACCTGGAAGCCCGCTTCCCGCGCATGCGCATCGAATTCACCGAGCTGTTGCGTTTCCCCGGCGTGCTTCAACACGCCGAAGCGGACCAGGACGCACAGCAGGCCGCGTTGCTGGACGTGCTGGATCGGGCGTTGGATGCCTTGACGGCGACGCGTGAGCGCGAGGGCGCGAAGCTTGGGGACATTCTGCGCGAACGCCTTGACGGGATCGAACGCATCGTCGCCGACGTGCGCGGCTGGATGCCTGAGATTCGCACCGCCTTGCGCGCGCGACTCGAATCGCGGCTAGCCGATCTGAAGCAGCCGGCCGACCCGGGTCGCTTGGAGCAGGAGCTGGTGCTGCAGGTCACCCGTACGGATGTGGACGAAGAGCTCGATCGCCTCAGCACGCATATCGCCGAAACGCGCCGTGTGTTGGGTTTGAAGGAGCCGGTCGGTCGTCGCCTGGATTTCCTGATGCAGGAATTCAATCGCGAGGCCAACACTTTGGGCTCCAAATCGGTGGACTCGCGTACCACCAACGCGGCGGTGGAATTGAAAGTCCTGATTGAGCAGATGCGCGAACAAGTGCAGAACATCGAATGAGTGCGCACACCGCCAACAAGGAACGTGTCGAAGGCACACTCTTTATCGTTGCGGCTCCATCAGGTGCGGGCAAATCGACGCTCGTGAACGCGTTGCTTGAGCGCGAGCCGGATATTTCGCTGTCGATTTCGCATACCACGCGTCCGCCGCGCCCAGGCGAGCAGTACGGTCGTCACTATTATTTTGTGGAGCGCGCGGATTTCGAGCGCGAGGTGGCCGAAGGCATCTTTCTCGAGCACGCCGAAGTGCACGGCAATTTTTACGGCACGTCGCGCAACACCGTGCAAGGACTGCTGGAGCAAGGGCGCGATGTCTTGCTGGAAATCGACTGGCAAGGCGCCGCGCAGATTCGCAAGGCCAAACCCGATTGCGTCAGCGTGTTCATCCTTCCGCCTTCACGGCCGGAACTGGAGCGTCGCTTGCGCGGCCGCGGTTCGGATAGCGAGGAAGTCATCGAGCGCAGACTGCGCAATTCGCGCGGCGAGATCGCCCACGCCCACGAGTTCGACTACATCATCGTCAACGACCGGTTCGAGGACGCGTTGGACGGCCTCCAAGCCATCGTGCGGGCCGTTCGCCTGCGCACGGAGCTGCAGTGTCAGCGCCATGAAAGCTTGATTCGCGAACTCTTGACCGCAACCTGAACACCAAACCCCGATTACTGTACTGGCCCGGATAGCATTAGGCCTCTAGTTCAGTTAACGTCTTCACTTTCCTGCCACCCCCCTGGCCATGATCGATACCGCACAAGTCCAATCCGACGATCGTACGCTGGTGCGCATTCGTGGCCTGACCACGGTGCTCAACGGCAAAACCGTGTTCAATAAATTGGACTTGGATATCCCGCGCGGCAAAGTCACGGCCATCATGGGTCCCAGCGGCACCGGCAAGACCACCTTGCTCAAGCACATCACCGGGCAGATGCGTGCCGATGCGGGCGAAGTTCTGGTCGACGGGCAGAACGTGGCGGCGCTTCCGCGCGAGGCGCTGTTCGCGCTGCGCGAGCGTATCGGTTACCTGTTCCAGAACTCCGCGCTGCTGACCGATTTTGACGTGTTCGAAAACGTCGCGTTTCCGCTGCGCCAGCACACCAAGTTGCCGGAAGTGCTGATTCGCAACATCGTGCTGACCAAGCTGCAAGCCGTGGGTTTGCGCGGCGCGGCCTCGCTGATGCCGACCGAGCTTTCCGGCGGCATGGCGCGTCGCGTGGCGTTGGCGCGCGCGATCGTGTTCGATCCGATGCTGATTCTTTACGACGAACCGTTCGTCGGGTTGGACCCGATTGCGCTCAATCAGGTGCTTAAGCTGATCCGCACGCTCAACGAAACGCTGGGCTTGACCAGCGTGCTGGTGGCCCACGAGTTGGAAGCGATCAAGCAGGTGGCCGATCACGTGTATCTGATCGCCAACGGCAAAGTGGTGGCGCAGGGCGATCCCAAAACCATCGCCAATGACGGCTCGCCGTGGACCCGCCAGTTCTTCGGCGGTGACCCGGACGGCCCGGTGCCCTTTCAATATCCGGCCGACGATTACGCGCAGGCCCTCGGTTTCAAAGAAGGTGCGGCATGAGCGCGCGAGTAGAGCACGAAAATATCGTTGTCGGATCGCTGGCGCAGATCGGCCGCTGCGGTCTTTTCTTGCTGCGCATTCTTTCGGCCATTCCGCTCAGCATGCGGCATGCGCAAGAGACGGTGCGGCAGTTGTGGTTTGTCGGCGCGATGAGCCTCACCATCATCATGACGTGCGGACTGTTCGTCGGCATGGTGCTGGGCTTGCAGCTTTATCACGTGCTGGCGATTTTCGGCGGTACGTCGGCGACGGGTTCGGTGGTGGCGCTGGCGGTGTATCGCGAGCTTGGGCCGGTCGTGACGGCGCTGTTGTTCGCCGGCCGCGCCGGTACGTCGATCACCGCTGAAATCGGCTTGATGCGCGCGACCGATCAGATCGCCGCGATGGAAATGATGGCGGTGGATCCCATCGCCTATGTCATCGCGCCGCGTTTTCTGGCCGGCCTGATTGCGATGCCACTCTTGTGCTGCGTGTTCTGCGGGCTGTCGATTTTCGGCGGCCACATCGTGGCGGTGGATTGGCTGCGCGTCGACAACGGCACGTTCTGGTCGAACATGACCGCAACCGTCAATGTGTGGGACGACGTGATCAACGGCATCGTCTGGAAGAGCGTGGTGTTCGGTGCGGTGGTATCGCTGATCGCCGTATTCCAGGGCTACACCACGCCGCCTACCAGCGAAGGTGTGGCCTACGCCACCACGCGCACCGTTGTGACTTCGTCCATTGCGATTCTCGCGCTGGATTTCGTGCTCACCGCTTTCCTGATGTGACCATCATGACTATTCGTTTCTTTTTGAGGACTACGCCGTGAGCCAGAGAAAATCCTACGCCGTCGGCACCGGCATGTTTATCGTGCTCGGTTTCGCCGCACTGGTTTATCTGGCCACGCAAACGACTTCGGTCGTCAACACGCACCAGGGCGCCAGCTACACCGTTAGCGCGCAGTTCGCGAACATCGGCCAGCTTAAAGACCGTGCGCCGGTGAAAGTGGCGGGCGTGCGCGTGGGGCAGGTGCAGTCGATCAAGCTGGATCCTGGCAAAGACGTGGCGGACGTCAAATTGCAGATCGACAAAAAATACAACGAGATTCCCGCAGACTCGGTCGCGGTGATCTACACCAGCGGCTTGCTGGGCGATCAATATGTCGGCCTGCAATACGGCAATGCTAAGAATTATCTTGCCGATGGTGGCAGCATCGGATTGACCAAATCGACGCAGCCGCTGGAAGAAATGCTCGGCAAATTCTTCGGCGCGGGCGGTTCGGCCGATGCGATCGGCGGCAGCTACAAAGTCACGGCGCACTTCACCAATGTGGGCGCGCTGACGGCCGGCGCGCCGGTGAAGATGGCGGGCGTGGCCATCGGCAGTGTGTCGGACGTGAA